>JAVEVO010000271.1:0-5599 GCA_034005005.1 Myxococcota bacterium | reverse complement strand
ACGACCCCGGGATGCTCCGGACCGTGTGGAGCTGCACCCCGACCGTCCGCCGCGGCAAGCAGGGGGAGACCTGGGTTGACCGGCCAGCGATGGACTTCCCCACGCCCGCCGGCCTGACCCCGCGCATCCGCTACCTGGACGGGCTGCAGTCCAAGACCGGCTGGCCGAGCCAGAAGGAGCGGGCGAAACACCAGGGCTGGGGCCCGGGCAAGGGCTCCTGGTACGGCCTGGACCAAGCCTTGCCTCTGCTCCCCCTCACGGGAGGGACCCTCTACTTCGTCAACGGGGAGCCGAGCGTCTGGGCTGCCCACCAGAGCGGGGTGCCCGCGGTCTGCACCTGCATGGGGGAGAAGTCCGGCCTGCCGCCGCTCGGTCCCCTGGTTGCCGCCCTGGCCTCGCACAAGGCCCGCATCTGCGTGGTCTACGACAACGACGAAGCCGGCCGAGAGGGAGCGGCCGCCGCGGTCCGGAACCTGCGGAAGGCCGGCCTCGAAGCCGTCGCGCTGCAGCTCCCCGACGACCTGGGCGAGCACGGCGACGTTGACGACCTCCACCGCCGGACCGGGGATGAAGGCCTAGCTGCCGCGCTCGCCGCGCTTCCCGAGCTGCCCGTGCCGGAGACCTCGACCTCGCCCGCCCCAAACTCGCCCCCGGAGCAGGCCGAGGAAGGTCTGCGGTTCTTCAAGGACGCCGAGGGAAAAACCAAGCCGACAACCGCCAACCTCTTGATCTGGCTTCGGGGGAGCCCGTTTGCGCCCTATACGTGGATCAATGGATTCGACGGGCGGCTTTACCGGGGGCGACCTGACGAAAACTCGGTTGCCTGGACGGATACCGACGCGACAAGGCTGGTTGAACAGCTTGAACGTGAGTTCGGTATGAGCTGGAAGCCAGACGTTGTGTATCGATCGATCGCTGTTGTGAGCGAAGACCGGCAGTTCAATCCGCTTACGGCGTATCTTGAAGGTGCAAAGTGGGATGGCACGAGTCGGCTTGACACCTGGCTAATCGATGCTGCCGGAGCGGCCGACACACCGCTTATTCGGGCATACTCGAGGAAGTTTCTGATTCAGGCCGTCGCACGAGCGAGGGAGCCGGGCTGTCAAGCGGATGCAACCCTGGTTCTCGTGGGTCCGCAGGGTATCGGCAAGAGCACCTTGCTCCAGACTCTAGCGGGTGAAGCATTCTTCGTGGACACACCCATTGATCTTGCGCACCGAAGCGCATATCAAGTGCTAGCCTGCGCTTGGATCTATGAGTTCTCGGAGCTTTACTCACTGACTCGGGCGGAGATTGAATCCACGAAGGCCTTTCTGACGTCTCGATTCGACACCTACACCCCGCCTTATGGCCGGATGCCGGTCCGCTGCCCGCGTCATACCGTCTTCTGCGCGACGACGAACGACGACGCCTTCCTGAGAGACCCCACCGGGAGCCGTCGGTTCTGGCCGGTGGTGATCTCCAGGGTCGACTTGGCATTGATTCGGGAGATTCGAGACCAACTATGGGCCGAGGCGGTCGCCTGCTACCGGGCATCCGCTGGCCAGGACTTCCGGTGGTGGCTGTCACCGGCGGAAGATCGCGCTGCGCAAGCGCACGCCAGCGGCTTCCAGGAAGAGGATAGCTGGCAACCCCTCGTCGAGGGGATCTTGGCGGAGCTGCCCGTGCCGAAGGGGATCGGGTTGGGCGACCTCGCCCAGCGGCTCCGCGACCGCTCCCGGCCGGGGGGCGAGCCGGACCGATGGGGAGAGAGCCGCATGGGATCGCCCGAGCTGGCCCGGGACTCGCGCCAGACCGATCTACGGCTGCGAAACATCTTGAAGCGGCTCGGCTGGAAGACCACCGGAAGGCCCGAATGGGATCCGATTGCCAAGAAGGTGGCCCGACTCTGGCGCCCTGACCTCGACCTTACGCCTTACGGTGACCTTACGGCGAGCGAAGAGGGGAGCGTAAGGTCAGAATCACCAGCAATATCGGCCACTTCTGGCGATACCTTACGCCCTTACGGTCAACTCCTACACCTTTCGAGGGGAGACGAGAAGGGGGGGGGGGAGGGGGGTGCAGAGGGCGCTATAGAGGAAAGTAGGTTGGGCCTTCACCGTAAGGTGTTAGGTTCTCCGGATTCCTACGTAGATTCAACTACTTCTGACCTTACGGTGGATCAGGGGATGGACCGTAAGGTCGCCTGTTTCGCCCCCGAAAAGCCCCTTTCCGACCCCTCCGAAGAGCTCACCGGAGACCTGCACCTCGACCCGGCGGATCCCTTCCTGGACCCGCTCGACGACGCCGACGACCTCACCTTCGAGATCCTCCCCGACGAGGATCCGGGAGTCAGCCTATGCGCGCCATGATGCCCCCTGCAGCTCTGCTCCTCCGCCTTCACCGCGCTGGTGTGGCCGTCCGGGTCAATGGTCGTGGTCTGCGCGTCTCCGGCGGTGCCGGGGCCCTCAACGGCCAGCTGCAGGCCCAGATCAAGGAGCAGCGTCCCGCCCTGGTCGCCCTGCTCGTCGGCCCTGTCGCCCAGCTGCCGGTGGAGATCGAGCCGATCCTGGAGGCCTGGCCCGACTCGGCACACGAGGCCTGCATCGACCTGGAGGACGCCTTGGCCGTGGCCGGCGCCGACCACGCCCCCGAGCGGGCCTTCTGGGCTGTCTGCGGCGAGGTGTAGGTAAACATGGGTCCTTTCAGCACACTTCAGGTGCGGGCACACCGCCATCCCACCTTCGCCCTAGATGTAGGCAAGAATCCTACCTTGCACACCCTTGCGCGGGAGCCGCAAGGAGGCCGCCATGCCGGCTGAGCTGGTCACGCAGACCGAGTTCGCCCGCCGGGTCGGCGTCAGTAGGCAAAGGGTCGGGCAGCTGCTCGACGATGGCCGCCTGCCTATCGACCAGCGCACCCGCCGGATCCCCTGGGCCGAAGGCCTGGCCGCCTGGTCTGCCGACCGGGGGATCGAAGCGCCAGCGACGGGCAGCGCCATGACCGAGGCCGAGGCCCTGGAGATCGTCCGCAGAGACCCGCCGGCCCTGCACGCCCCCGGCGCCGACTCGGCCGCCGACTCGGCCGCCAACGTCGCGGCCCAGCACGCGAAGGCCAGGGCGGCGGACAAGGTGTGGCAGGCGAAGACCCGAGAGCTTCGCTACCAGACGCTCAGGGGAACGCTCGTCGAGCGGGCGGATGTGGACACGGACAGCGAGAACGTCGCCGCCCTGATCCGGTCAACCCTCTTGGCGATCCCCTCCAAGCTGGCCCCCCAGTTGTCCGGCAGGATCCTGGAGACAGCGACGGTTGAGCAGCTGCTCGCCGCCGAGATCGAAGCCGCCCTCGCTCACCTGTACGAGTCACGCTACCAGCAAAGGAGCCCGAAACCATGAAAGCGAAAACCGAAGCCCCGTCCGCCCCGTCGTTCCGCCAGGCCCTCGCCCTCGCCGCCGACCGGCTCGCCCAGCTGCAGGCCGACCCGTCGACCCCGGCGATCCCGAAAGGTCCGGCCCTGGTGACGAGCTGCCCGGTCTGCCACAGCCGCGGCTACACCGAGCGTCCCGAGGCGGGACACCTGCGCGCTCGGCAGCTCTGCCCGGTCTGCGCCGGGGAGGGACGCCTCGTCACCGAGGCCGGCGGGGCGGTCCTCGAGCTGCTCGCCGTGGCCCTCGAGCCGACCCTCCGGCAGACCGCCGAGACCGTCGCCGAGTACATGGCCGACGACGCCCGCCGCTACGAAGAGGACCGCGCCCGCCGGTTGGAGCTGGCGCAGCGCCAGGCCGCGGCCCGGGAGCTGGCGGTCAAGGCGAACCAGGCCTCTGCCGCTCTCCTCGCCGGGGAGGAAGTGCCCGCGGACCTCGCCCCGCTCGTCGCCGAGCTGGTCGACAAGGCCCGCTCCGGGGAGCTCCCCGAGCAGCAGCCCCGGGTGACGAAGGAGCGCCAGACCAGCGATCCGACCGCCCGGGAGCAGCAGCAGGTCACCGCGTGGGGATCGCGCTTCGACCGCAGCAAGGGCGCCATGGTGTTCGACGCACCCGCCGGCCCGGTGGACGAATGGCCGGATGAAGTCCGGGAGCTGCACGAGGCCTGGCTGCAGCAGCAGGCCGAGTTCGTCCGCGAGCACGGGCTCCACACCGACGACGACCGCCAGCCCGAGCTGCTGGCGGACTGACACCGACTCGGGACCGCGCCCCCTGCCCGGGAGCCTCGCCGAGTAGGGGGTGCCGGTCCCATTTCCGAGGGAGACGATCATGCCCGAGCAGCCCCGCAACCCCGACCGTGAGACGACGCCAGACCGGCACCACACCCCCGACCGCGAAACACTGGCCGAGCTACCCCGGGGGCGGTCCTGGGCCCTGGCGCCGCTGGCGACCCCCGAGCCGCACCGCTGGACCAGGGAGACACTGGCGACCCTCGCCCCCGACCTGCTCGCCGCGCTGCTCGACGAGGGAGCCCGGGCGGAACGGACCCGACTGCAGGCGATCGACGCCCTCGGGATCGTCGGCCATGAGGAGCTCGTGCAGCGCGCTCGCTACGACAAGCCGATCCCTGCCGCGGCCCTGGCGGTGGCGATCCTCCGGGTGGAGCGGGCCCGGGGGGGAGCGCGGCCGCCCACGCAGCCCGAGCAGCCGGGGCAGCCTGCGCAGCGACACCGCAGCGACGACGAGGCCGAGATCGAACGAGCTGCGCGCCTCATCGTGGGCGATGGCCGGAGGCACAGCTAGCCGTGCGGGCCCTCGACCCCAGGCAGACCCGAGGCAGGGATCGCCAGCTGCCCCGGCCGACAGCAAAGGACCGCCAGCCGCCCGAGAAGAAGGCCCCGGTCACCCGTCGGATCGACCCCCGGCGCCGCTGCTGAAAGTATCTCTTGATACCTGCCTTGGGTTGTGGTATGTTTTGATACATGGGCAAGGCACAACAGACCACGTCCTCCCCGCTGGCTCCCCTGGAGCTGCTCCGCACCATCCGCCGGCTGGACCGAGAGCGGGACGGCGGACGCAACTACCTGCCGATCTACCTGCTCCGCGAGGCCCTGATGGAGATCCCCCGGGAGCAGCTGGACCGAGCCCTGACGGCCATGGTCGCCTTGGGCTGGCTGCGCATGAGCACGATCCAGGAAACTCGCACGGTGACGCCGGAGCAGCTCGCCGCAGGGATCCCTTCCGCCGTGAGTGGGCCGCGGTTCTACTTGGTGGTCATGCCCGAAGCCCCTGCCGAGCCCGAGCCCCCTGCCGAGCCCGAGCCCCGCTCCGTCGTCCGCCAGCTGCGCCTCGACCTGGGGTTGACTCAGGCCGGGCTGGCCGAGCTGCTCGGCTGCAGGAAGCTGTCCATCCTGCGATGGGAGAAGGAGCTACCCTCCCCGCAGCCGCTGCTGCTCCGTGCGGCCCTGGAGGCGCACGCCCGCGGCTGCCTGCCTCAGCCCTCGCCGGCGGATGGGCCCTGGGGATGGCACGCTCGGCTCTTCGCAGCCCTGGCCGAGGCCCGAGACTGACCCGACTTCCGCGAGGCCTCGCCCCTGGTGTAGCAGAAGCTACACCCCCCGCCCGTCGTCGCTGATCCTCGCCGAGTCACCACCCACCATGACCTGCTGCCCGACGTCGACCAGGGCGCCCTGCTG
>JAVEVO010000087.1:0-27121 GCA_034005005.1 Myxococcota bacterium | reverse complement strand
AGGCGCTCGGCCGCGCAGTAGGTGTCCGCGTCGAACGCGTCCGCGCCGGACTCGGCGCCGGAGACGGGCTGGTAGACACCGCCGCACTCGCTGGCCTGGTACGAGCAGACCGGCTCGCCCTCGCCCTCGCCCTCGCCCTCGCCCTCGCCCTCGCCCTCGCCCTCGCCCTCGCCCTCGCCCTCGCCCTCGCCCTCACCCTCGCCCTCGCCCTCGCCCTCGCCCTCGCCCTCGCCCTCGCCCTCGCCCTCGCCGCTCTTCTTCGTGTCGTCGTCGCAGCCGAGCTGGGTCCCGAGGGACAGGGCCGCCAGCAGTCCGAGCATCCAGATCCCGTGCTTCTTCATGGTGTACCTCCCGTTCATCGAGCCGGCGCGCTGCTCCTGCGGGCCCGTCGACTCTCCTCTCGGGCGACAGCTTAGCAAATCCGGTGCCAGCTCGCCCCCGGTGACGTCACCGTGGCCACCGGTGGGCCTGACCGGGCGCGGCCCGAGGTGGCGCGGGCCGTCGCGGGTGGACCGGCCGGGAGCGCCGCCTCAGCTTTCTGATGGTCGCCCGGCCCGCCTTGTCTTTTTCGTCCGTGACTTCCACAATGCTTCCAAAGGCTCTCGTGCGAACCCGTGACACCCTGTAGAGGGCTCTACCATGTCGTCTCCCGGCTCGGCCGCGCTCGGCTCCTGCTTGCTGCTGCTGTCCCTCGCCCCGGCCGCCGGGGCCGAGCCGCTCCCGCTGGCGCCGGGTACCCTGGTGCAGGGCGAGGTCACGGACCCGGCGGTCCCCGTGGGCTACTCCTTCACGGCCGCTCGCGGGCAGACGGTCTTCCTCGACTACCGCAGCTCGAGCAACGTCAACGGGTTGAACTGGACCCTCACCGATGCGGTGGGGCGGGTGCTGCTGAGCCGGCTGGACGCGCTGGGCGACCTCGGTCCGGCCACCCTGCTCGGCGGCGACTACCTGCTGCAGGTCTTCTCCGAGGGGGCCGGGATCGGCAGCTTCGAGTTCCTGGTCGCGCTGGGCACGCCGGCGCCCGAGCGGGCGATCGTCCTCGGCGAGGAGGTGGCCGGCGAGCTTTGCGTCCCCGGGGAGCAGGTCGCCTATGGCTTCGAGGCCGTCGAGGGGCAGCCTCTCTACCTCGAGCTGCTGAGCACGAGCAACGCGGCCCGCCTCGACTGGCAGCTCGAGGACGGCCTCGGCCGCGTCCTGCTCCCCCGTACGACCGAGCTGGGCCACCAGGGGCCCTTCCGGCTGCGGGCCGGCCGGCACGTGCTGCGGGTGCTCGGGGAGGGGGACGCGGTCGGGGCCTGGCAGTTCCGGCTGCTGCCGGTGGTGGACGAGCACCTGCCCCTCGCCCTCGATGCGCCCGTCGCGGGCAACGTCGACTCCCCCGGGGAGCGCCATTTCCTGAGCTTCGACGCCTCGTTCGGCCAGGCGATCTTCGTGGACGTCCTCGCCAGCGCCAACGTCGCGGGCCTTCGCTGGACGCTCCAGGACGAGGCCGGCAACGTGCTGGTCCCCGAGGGGACCAGCCTGGTGGACGCCGGCCCCGTGGACCTGCTGGGCGGCGCGTACCTGCTCATGGTGCTCCCCGAGCCGGGCGTGACGGCGACCTACGAGCTGGTGGTCCGCACGGTCTTCCACGAGGAGCGGGCCCTTGAGCTGGGCGAGGAGGTGACGGGGCAGATCGCCCCCGGCCAGCGTCATGACCTGCTGTTCGCGGCGGCGCCAGGGACCGCGGTCACCCTGGACCAGCTCGCGAGCTCCAACGGCGCGGTGCTCAACTGGACCCTCACGTCCGCGGCGGGCCTGACCCTGCTGCCGCGCACGACCAACCTGAACGACAGCGGGCCGTTATCCCTGGCCGGGGGCGAGTACCGGCTGCGGATCGAGGGGGAGGGCGCGGCCAGCGCGAGCTACACCCTGCGGGTCGTCGAGGTCGTGGACACCGTGTCCCCGGCGCTCGTGGGGGGCGCTTCCCTCGCCGGCGCGATCGCGGTCCCGGGCCAGCGGTGCCAGTACACCTTCGCGGCCGCCGCCCGCCAGCAGCTCACCCTCGACCTGCTGCAGTCCACCGCGACCGCCGGGCTCAACTGGATCCTCACCGACGCGTTCGGCCGGGAGGTCCTCCCCCGGACGACCAGCCTGAACGACGTCGGGCCGATCCCCTTGCTCGGCGGGGACTACACCCTCACCGTGGTCGGGGAGACCGTCGCGCAGACGGGGAGCTTCGAGTTCCGCCTCCTCGACGGGGGGATCCTGCCGGCGGATTCCTCGCCTGCGAGCCCGATCGTCCCGGGCGAGGCGGTGGCCGGCGCGATCGCGCTGGCCGGCGAGGTCGACCTCTACCGCTTCACCCTGGACCAGCCGGCCTGGGTGCTGCTGGACCTGACCCAGAGCGGCGCGGGGCTGAAGTGGGCCCTGGCCGACGAGGTGGGCGGCGCGGTCTTCTCCTCGAGCTGGGCCACCGATCCGGCCACTCACGACCAGGGCGCGTTCCTCCTCGCCCCGGGGAGCTACGAGCTGACCCTCACCGCCGCGGCGGCCGTCCCGGCCTACGCGTTCACGGTGCGCCTGGCGTCCGACACGGTCCGCCTCGCCGGGCTCGGCGAGACGGTCAGCGGCCAGATCGAGCTCCCGGGGGACCGTCACCGCTACACCGTGGAGCTCGCCGCGCCCGCCGAGGTCTACCTCGATCTGCTCACCGGCAGCTCCCGCCTCTACTGGAGCCTGGTCGACCCGGTCGGGCGGGAGGTCTTCGCCCCGACCCTGGCCGCGACCCCCACCACCCACGATCAGGGGCCCTTCGCGTTGCCCGCGGGGCGCCACACCCTGACCCTCGATCCGCGCGACGACGGCACCCCCGCGTATTCCTTCCGGCTGGTGCCCGTGGTGCGGGTCGTCGAGCCCCTCGCGCTCGACGTCCTGGCCGCGGGGACGATCCCCTCGCCGGGGGGGAGCGTCACCCTCTCCTTCGCCCTACCGCAGCCCGCGCGCCTGTACCTCGATCTGGTGACCGGCCACGCGGACCTTCGCTGGACCCTGCGCGACCCCGTGGGGCGGGCCCTGTTCGAGTCCCTGGCCGCGACCCTTCCGGCGGACCAGGACCGTGGCCCCCTCGCGCTGGGGCCGGGCACCTACGCGCTCGAGCTGGTCGCGCGCTCCGGCAGCACCCCGGACTACGCCCTGCGGCTCCGCCACGCGGCGGTCACGGGGCCCCTGGCGCTCCAGGTCGACGAGGAGGTTTCTGGTACTTTCGACACAGCCGGCGAGGACCGCTCCTGGGAGCTGGCCCTGGACCGGCCGACCCGGATCTACTTCGACAACCGCCTGGCCGTGGCCGACGTCCACTGGACCCTGAGCACGCCGGCCGGGGAGGAGGTCTTCGCGGGGGTCGTGCTCGACAGCCTGACGACCCGGGACCGGGGGCCCTACACCCTGCCGGCCGGGATCCACACCCTGCGGCTGGAGAACCGCACGGGCGGGACGCCGAGCTACCGCTTCGCGGTGGTCGGCGTGCAGGACCGCGACGGGGGCGAGATCCTCCTCGATCGGCTCGTGGACGGCGTGATCGCCACGTCGGGCGCGCGGGTCCGCTACCGGTTCACGCCCGCCTCCCCCGGCCAGCCGGTGACCCTGGACCTGCTCGACTCCCAGGGCAACCTGACCTGCTCCCTGTGGGATTCCGTGGGGCAGCCCTTGTTCGCGGACCTCAACGCCACCAACTGGAGCAGCCACGATCGGGGGCCCTTCCCCCTGGTCGCGGGGGAGTACACCCTCGAGTTCGACGGCACCGCCGATGCGGTCCCGGGGTTTCGCTTCCGGCTGGTCGGTCCCCGCTCGCCGGCGTCGGCCCCGGACGGCTGCGCGGCCTGCCGGGCGCTGGAGGTGGCCTTCCTCTTCGACACCTCGGCCTCCATGGCCGCGGAGGCCGAGGCGGTCTGCCTCCTCGCGGACGAGCTGGTGCAGGGCCTGGCCCGCAGCGGCATCCCGGTGAAGCCCCACTTCTGGGGCGTCCACGACCAGGCCCTGATCCCCTGCGTCACCGGCACGGTGCGAGAGCTGTTCGGGACCGCGGTCCCCGGGGAGCCGCCCGCCCCCCTGCAGCTCCTCGACCAGTGCTTCGACGGCGGCAACGGCTTCCAGGAGAACACGGCCCTGGCCACGGCGATCGTCGCGGCCCGGCACGACTGGGCCCCGGACGCGGCCCGGCTCGTCGTGCCGGTGACCGACGAGGGCTTCTACTGCGGCGACCCCCTGACGGAGCTGGACGAGGCGGCGATCCTCCACGCCAGCCGGATCGCGACGGAGCACGCGGTGGTCGTCTCGCCCCTGGTGCCCGCGGGGGTGAGCGACCCCCTGATCGCCGAGGCCCTGACCTTCGCCGAGGGCACCCAGGGCACGGCCCTCGTCGCCAGCTTCGCACCGGAGGAGCTCCCCGCCTTGCTGCTCGGCCTCGCCTGGGCCGCCTGCGAGACCGCGGGGGACGCGGCCCGGCCGCAGCTCGTCGAAGTCTCGCCCGCGGCCGGGGCGACCGTCGCTGCCCCCACGCACTACCTGCTGAGCGGCCGGGCGGTGCCGGTGAACCCCCTGCGCCCCGTGGTCGGGGTGCTGGTCGACGGCGAGCCCGTGGCGAGCCTGGACGCGGCCGGCCGCTTCTTTCACCCGCTCCGGAGCGAGCCGGGGGAGAACTCCCTGCGCATCGAGCTGGTGGAAGAGTGTGGTAGTACCTTCGTTACACACATCCTGCACGGGGTCGCGGCCGACGCGCTGGCCACCGCCTCCCTCGTCGACGTCTCCGACCGGCTGCGCCTGGGCCTCCGCCACACCAGCTTCGTCGAGGGGCGTCGCTGGCTGCGCTTCGAGGCCCGGGCCGAGCTGTCCGCCGGGCCCGGGGAGGGGCCCCTGGTGGGCCCCCTGCTGATGACCCTCGAGCCCCGCGGGCAGCCCACGGTCCGTCCCGTGCACCCCGACGGCGCGGGGGCCGAGGGTGAGAGCTGGTGGGTGCTCTTGCCCGCGGGCCAGACCCTGCTGCCGGGCGCGGCCGGCCCCTGGGTCCCGGTCGGTCTGGAGGACCCGGAGCTCGTGCCCGTGCGGGTCGCCGTGCGCTGGCGCGCGCCGCGGGACGAGCCGCCCCGCTTCGTCGTCGCGCCCCGGACCGAGGCCACCGTACAGCGAGAGTACCAGTGGCAGGCCCTGGCCGAGGATCCCGAGGGCCATCCGGTGACCTACGCTCTGCGCACGGGGCCGCCGGGCATGACGATCGACCCAGACAGCGGCGTGGTGCTCTGGACCCCCGAGCTGCTGGCCCTCGGCAACCACCAGGTCGCGGTCGCGGCCGGGGACGACGCGGGCGCGGCGACGGTGCTGAGCTGGACCTTGACGGTGCGGGGGGCCGCGGGCAACCTGCCGCCCCGCTTCACCAGCTTGCCGCCGACCTCGGCCGCGGTGGGCGCAGCCTATCGCTACCCCGCGACCGCGGCCGACCCCGACGCCGACCCGCTGGTCTTCACCTTGCTGGTGGGCCCGGCGGGGTTGACCGTCGCGGCCGACGGGCGGTGCGCGTGGCCCTTCGCCCTGCCGGGTCGGCACGAGGTGGCCTTGCGGGTCGAGGACGGCGAGGGCGGCCAGGCAGTGCAGCGCTTCCTGCTGTCCGTGGGGGAGTTCGCGGACGGTCAGGGGGGGCCGCTGGTCACCAGCATCCCGCCGGTGCTGGCCGCGGTCGGGGAGCTGTACTTCTACCAGCCCCTGGTGCACGAGCCGGACGGCGACCCCCTGACCTTCACCCTCGAGGAGGGGCCCCCGGGGCTGGAGCTGGACCCGACGACGGGGCGCCTGCTCTGGCTCCCCGGGGACGACGGGGTCGGCCCGCACGGGGTCCGCTACGCGGTCGCCGACGGCCGGGGAGCCCGGGCCGAGCAGGGCTGGGTGATCACGGTGCTGGCCGAGCCGGCCAACCTCCCGCCGCGCATCCTCGGCCTCCCCGGCCCCCTGGCCGCGGTGGGGCTGCCCTGGAGCTACGCGGCCCAGGGCGTCGATCCCGAGGGCCAGCCCCTGATCTGGAGCCTGACCGCGGCGCCGGCCGGCATGGTCGTCGAGCCCGGCACGGGGCTCGTCCAGTGGACTCCCGGCGAGGGGGCGGTCGGCACCGCGCCCGTCGCGCTGCAGGCCGCGGACCCCGAGGGGGCCACCGCGAGCCAGGTCTTCCTGCTCGACGTCCGCGCGGGGAACGGCCCGCCGGTGATCACGAGCACGCCTCCCCCGACCACGCGCGCGGGGTCCCGCTACCTGTACCTGGCCCGGGCGACCGATCCGGACGGCGACCGGCTCCGCTGGAGCCTGATCGCGGGCCCCGCGGGCCTGGCCCTCGACGCGGCCCTCGGCCTGCTGAGCTGGCAGCCCGCCCTCGCCGACGTCGGGGCCGTGCCGGTGACGGTGCGCGCCAGCGATCCCCTCGGCGCCGCGGCCGACCAGTCCTTCACCCTGGAGGTGCAGCGGGACGAGCAGGCGCCCGTGGTGGCGCTCTTGCCGGAGCAGCGCCCCGCCTGCCGCGACGAGCCCCTGGCCGTGTGTGCGCTGGCCACCGACGACGGCTCGATCGTCGAGCTGGGGCTCACCATGGCCGGGGCGCCGGTGGTCCTCGACGCGGCCGGCTGCGCCGACCTGCTCTTCCCGGCGGTCGGCGTCACGACGCTGCAGGCCCACGCGGTCGACTGGACCGGCAACCGGGGCGAGGCGACCCTCGACCTGGAGGTGATCGATTGCAACGACCGGCAGGCGCCGGTGGTGACCCTGGTCAGCCCCTCGCCGGGCGCGCGGCTCGAGGCGCCCACGCCCATCGTCGCGACGATCACCGACGACACCCCCGCCTTGCTGACCTGGGAGGTGCAAATCGCCCGGGCCGGCCGCGAGGACTTCGTCTCCCTCGCGACGGGCGCGGGCCCGGTGGAGGCGGGGACGGTGGCCCTGTTCGACACCACCGTCCTGGCAAACGATAGCTGGCGGGTGCGGATCCTCGCCAGCGACGGGCTGCAGACCGGCGGGGTGGAGCTCCTGCTCGGCGTCGGCGGCTGGTACAAGGTGGGGCAGCTCGGCTTCACCCTCACCGACCTGCTGCTGCCCGTGGCCGGCCTGCCCCTGGCGATCACGCGCCATTACTCCAGCCTCGACACCACCCCCGGGGACTTCGGCGCGGGCTGGCGCCTCGGGCTGGGCGTGGAGGTCACCGACTCCGTGGCCGAGACCGACCGCTCGGCCCTGGGCGGGCTGCTCGGGGCGGAGGCCTTCACCCGCACCACCCGGGTCTACGTCACCCGACCCGACGGTGAGCGGGTCGGCTTCACCTGGGCGCCCCTGCCCGCGGGCTTCCCCCTGCTCACGGGTGTCGTCCCCTACTTCCAGCCGGATCCGGGGGTGACCGACCGCCTCGAGCTCGTCGAGCCGTTCGTGCTGCTGGAGATCGGCGGGAAGACCTACCAGTTCGTCATCCCCTTCAACCCCGACGAGTACCGCTTCACGACCGCAGCGGGTGTGCAGTACTTCATCGGCGAGATCAATGGGTTGAAGAAGATCGTCGACGTCCACGGCAACCGGATCGACGTCACCCCGGCGGGCCTCGTCTCCTCCACCGGCCTGGCCCTGACCTTCGTCCGGGACGCAGCCGGCCGCATCGTCCGCATCCTCGAGCCCGCAGGTCCGGAGGGCGCGGCGCCCCCGGGGGAGCTCGGCTACCAGTACGACGGGATCGGCAACCTGGTCCTCGCGGTGGACGCCAGCGGAGCGCGGACCGAGTACTTCTACGAGGATCCGGAGCACCCCCACCACCTGACCCGGCTGGTCGATCCCCTCGGCCGTCCCCTGGTGCGCAACGTCTACGGGGACGACGGCCGGCTGGTCGCCCAGTGCGGTCCCGACGGCGACCCGGTCACCCAGGTCGGCTGTCGGACCTTCACCCGGGACCTCGCGGCGCGCACCACCACGGTCATCGACGCGCGCGGGAATCGCCGCGACCGCGTCTTCGACGCGCAGGGCAACGTCGTGCTCGAGCGGCGCTGGCTCGACGCGCTGACGAGCCTGGACACGACCCGGGTCTACGACGGGGAGGGCCACCTGCTCGCGGAGACCGACCCCCTCGGCCGGACGACCCGCTGGACCTACGACGCGCGGGGCAACCCGACCTCGGCGACGTTGCCCTGCGGGAGCCGCTGGAGCTTCGTCAACAACGACTGCGACAAGGTCGCCGAGCTGATCGATCCCCAGGGCAACACCACGATCTACGACTGGGACGAGAGCTGCCTGCTCGTCGCGACCATCGATCCCCTCGGCGGGCTCACCGAGTACCTCTACGACGATCGAGGCCGGCTCACCGACCGGATCGATCCGGTCGGCGGCGTGCTGCACCTCGACTACGACGCGTTCGGCTACGTCGGCCGGATCACCGACCCGGGAGGCGGCGCGACGCTCCTGGTGCGCAACGCGACCGGCGCGGTGACGGCCCTCGTCGACCCGCGCGGGCGGCGGATCGACTATGGCCTGGACGGCTCCCAGCGCGTGATCCGGGAGACCTGGGACACCAGCCCCCCCCAGGTGTTCACGTTCCAGCTCAACGCCGCGGGGCAGATCACCGGGGTCCAGGGCCCGGAGCGGACCCTGGCCATCGAGTACTGGAACACGGGGGAGATCAAGCACCTCGGAGGCTCCGGCCTCGTGGACGACCCCGGGCTGTCCCTGACCTACGGCCGCTGGCAGGAGGGGGTGCTGCTGCCGGGCTACGACGCCAACGGCAACGTGGTCGCGGTCCTCGACTCCCGGGGGGGCCTCACCGAGTACGCCTACGACGCGCTCGACCGGCTGACCTCGATCCGCCAGTCGGGGGCCGGCGTGCGGGAGAAGCGGGTCGATCTGGTCTGGGACGACGCGTCCCGGGTCACGGAGCTGCGGCGCTACGCCGACCTGCAGGCCGCCCGGCTCGTCGCCAGCACCCTGCGCGAGCACGGCGAGGGCTGCGGCGTGGCCGCCCTGCGCCACCGCGGGCCCACGGGGCAGCCCGTCGCCAGCCTGGAGCTGTTGCGGAGCCCCCGGGGCCAGATCCTCGAGGCCCGTGACGGGGACGGCCTGCGGCGCTACGGCTACGACGGGCTGGGCCGCCTGCTCGCCGTCGAGGACGGCCAGGGCACCCTGCGCGAGCGCTACCGGTACGACGCGATCGGCAACCGGCTCGGCTCCCACCGGAGCGCGGCCTACACCTACGCCTACCAGGCCGGCGGCCAGGGGAGCGCCCTGCTGGCCGACGACGGCCACGCCTACGCCTACGATCCGGCCGGGAACCTCATCCGGCGCACCCATCGCGGGGGGGAGTACGAGGAGTACGGCTACGATCACCGGCAACGGCTGGTGACGGTCCACCGGCGGGCCGCCAACGGCGACCTGCAGGGTTCGATTCGCAACGAGTACGACGTGTTCGACCGGCGGGTCGCGGTCACCGTGGACGGCCAGACCACCCACGTCCTCTTCGATCGCCAGAACCCGGTGCTCGACCTCACGGACGGCCTCCTCCGGCGGCGGCTGTACGGCGACGCCCTCGACGACCTGCTGGCCTTCGAGGACCCGGCGGGGATCCGCTGGCCCCTGGTCGATCAGCGGGGCGCGGTGACCGATCTGCTCGACGACGCGGGCGACGTCCTCGCGCACCATGCGTACGACTCCTTCGGCAACCTGGCCGCAGGCGCCGCCGGGACCGAGCTCTCGGGCGGCTACCTCTTCGGCGGCCGTCCCCGCCTCCCGGGGCTGAACCTGGACGACTTCCGCTACCGGACGTACGACCCGGAGCTGGGCCGCTTCACCCAGCTCGACCGGCTGCCGCCCTTCGATTACCTCTTCGCGTCCAACGATCCCCTGCACCGCATCGACCCCATGGGGTTGAACGACGCACCCGAGGAGGGGATCCTCTCGAGCATCAGCTCCGCGTTCAGCAAGGCGGCCTCCAAGGCGCGCTGCGCGTTCGGGATCGCCGGGATCGCCATCGCGGTCGCGGGCGGGATCGCGCCCGAGGGGAGCGCGCTGGGGCTGGCCGCGAGCGGCATCACCGAGGCGACCCAGCTCCGGCGGGACCTCGAGGCCGCGACCTCCTGCGTCCTGCCCGGGCCGTCGACCGGAGGTGGGCTGTGAGCGGCCGCGCGGCGCTGGCCGCGCTGGTCGTGCTGGGGCTGCTCCCCGCGGTCGCCGGGGCCGAGCCCCGCCCCCCCGTGCTGCGCAACGGCAGCTTCGACGCCGGGCTCGAGGGCTGGACCGTGCGCGAGGCGGGCGGCGGGGTGGCGCCCGGGCAGGTGACCGTGGCCGACGGGCAGGCCCGGCTGGCCGAGGGCGACTCCTTGCTGGTCCGGCTGGAGCAAGGCTTCATCATGGCACGCGGCCTGCTCGGCTTGCGCTTCTCCGTGATCCGGGAGCCGGGCTTCGACCGCCGCGGGGAGGGGATCCCCGACGCGTTCGAGGTCTCCCTGCTCGATGCCGCCCGCGTGCCGGTGGTCCCCGGCTGGCAGGCAGGCGCCACCGCCTTCTACAACCTCCAGCAGGACGAGGTGGTCCACCTCGCCGCCGGCGTCGTCGCGGGGGCCGAGGGCCTCGTGGAGCTGGACCTGCGGGAGCTCGACGCGCTGGCCGGCCAGGAGCTGACCCTGGTGTTCGCCCTGATCGGTGGGGACGAGGACCAGGGCTCGGCCCTGCGGGTGGACGAGGTGCAGCTCCAGTGGGCCAACCGGCCACCCGTCGCGGACGCGGGGCCCGACCAGACCGTCGAGTGCGCCGGTCCCGCCGGGACCGCCGTCTTGCTGGACGGCTCCGGCTCGTCCGATCCCGACGGCGAGCCCTTGCGGTTCGCCTGGCGGGACGGGGAGGGCGTCCTGCTCGGCGAGGAGGAGACCCTGGTGGTCGAGCTGCCACCCGGTGAGCACCCCTTCGTCCTGACCGTCACCGACAGCCTCGGCGCCGAGGCGACGGCCGACCTGCTGGTCACGGTGCAGGACACCGCCGGGCCGGGGCTCGATCCCCTCCCCGGCTCCCTGGAGGTGGTCGTCGACGCGGGCTGCTCCCGGGAGCTGCCCGATCTCACCGGGCGGATCCGCGTGGTCGACGTCTGCTCGTCGCCCGCGGCCCTGCAGCTCCAGCAGGTGCCGGGCGCGGGCGAGCTCTCCCTGGAGCTCGACGTCCCGGTCGTGATCCGCTTCGTGGTCACCGACGAGGCCGGCAACGGTCGGAGCTTCGAGGTGGAGGTCGTGCTGCGTGATCCCCAGGGGCTCTGCGGGGCGCCGGACCCGGACGCCGGGGAGCTGGACGCGGGCCGCGTGGACGGGGGCGGGCGGGACGGGGGATCTCTGCCGGTGGATCAGGGCGTCGTGGATCGCGATGAAGGGATCGCTCTGCCGGACCAGGGCGTCGCGGATCGTGACGAAGGGACGGTTCTCGTGGACCAGGGCGTCGCGGATCGTGACGAAGGGACCACTTCCGTGGACCAGGGTGTTGCGGATCTGGACCAGGGGACCCCGCCGGTCGATCAGGGCACGCCGGAGCGGGACCAGGGGACCCCGCCGGTCGATCAGGGCACGCCGGAGCGGGACCAGGGGACCCCGCCGGTCGATCAGGGCACGCCGGAGCGCGACCAGGGGATCCCGCCGGTGGATCAGGGCACGCCGGAGCGCGACCAGGGGATCCCGCCGGTGGATCAGGGCACGCCGGAGCGCGACCAGGGGACCCCGCTGGTCGATCAGGGCGCGCCGGACCGGGACCAGGGGAGGCCGGTCCCGGATGAGGGCCCGGGCGATCCCGACGGTGGTGGTCCGCGACCCGACGGGGGCGCGCGGCCGCCCGACGCGGGGGGCGGTCCCGACACCGGCGGCCGGGTCCCCGAGGACGACGAGCAGGCCCGGGGCGGCAGTGACGACGACGGCTGCGACTGCGCCAGCCTCGGGGCGAGGCGCGCCGCGTGGCCGGAGCTGCTGCTGCTCGGGCTGCTGCTCGGGGGACTGCGGCGGCTTGCCTCGTCCGCGGGTCGCGACTAGCCTCGGGTGCAGTGCCAGCGCCGCACCCGCCGGTGGGCGGCGGCGGCCGGAGTGGGGATGCACTGGACGAGGTCTCGTTGGGGGCGTGTGGCGCGGGTGGTCTGCGCGACGCTGCTGGTCTGGGGGCTGGCTGGCTGGGGGTGTGCCGCCGACGACGTGGCCAGCCCCTTCGTCTGGGTCGCGTGGCCCGACGTCTCCCCGGAGCCCGGGCAGCCCCGGCCCGAGCATCCCCGCCCCGACTGGCGGCGCCAGGCGTGGCTCAACCTCAACGGGGACTGGGAGTTCGCGTTCGACGACGCGGGGATCGGGGTCGACGCGGGCTGGGCCAGGGCCGAGGTCGACTTCCCCCTGACCATCCGCGTCCCCTTCCCCTGGACCACCTCCCTGTCGGGCGTGGACCGGGACACGGGCGACGCGGGCGGCGTCGGCTGGTACCGCCGCACGGTGGTCCTGCCCGCGGGCTTCGGCGCGGCGGGCCGTCGGGTCCACCTGATCGTCGGGGCCGCGGACTGGCACACCCGGGTCTGGGTCAACGGCGAGCCCGCGGGCGAGTCGGACAACGGCTACCTGCCCCTGCGGCTCGACGTCACCGACCTGCTGCAGACCGCCGCGGCGGGGGACGCCGGTGATCCCTTCGGTGGGCAGCCGCAGCGGCTCACCCTCCGGGTCGCGGACCCGGGCAACGCGGCCGACTACCCGCACGGCAAGCAGGGCTCGCCCTGGTACGCCCACACCGCGGGGATCTGGCAGACGGTCTGGCTGGAGGAGGTGGCGCCGGTGTCCCTCGCCCGGCTCTCCCTGACCCCGGACTTGCCGGGCCAGCGCTTCCAGGTGCAGGTCGAGCTCGCAGCCGCCGCGCCGGCTGCGGCGACCCTGGCCGCGTCCGGCCCGCCGGTCGCCGCGTGCTCCCTGCAGTGCTGGGCCCGGGGCCAGGGTGGGCAGCCCTTGCTGGAGGCCTCCCTGACCCCCGGCGAGCCGGCGTCCCTGGTCCTGCCCGCGCGCTGGCTGCCCCCGTGGAGCCCGGCGCAGCCTCACCTGGCCGAGCTACACTGGCGGCTGCAGTGCGGCGATCTGCCCGCAGACGAGCTGCGCACGACGGTGGGCCTGCGCGCGGTGGCCCGGGGCCAGGTCCCCGGCCAGTCGTACCAGGCCGTGCTGCTCAACGGGCAGCCCGTCTACTTGCGGGGAGTGCTGCTCCAGGGCTACTGGCCCCAGAGCGGCTACACCGCGCCCGACGAGGCGAGCCTGGTCCGGGACCTCGAGCTGGCCCGGAGCAGCGGTTTCAACCTGGTCCGGCTGCACATCAAGGTCGAGGAGCCGCGGCTGCTCCACCACGCGGACCGGCTGGGGCTGCTGGTCGACGCGGACGTCCCCTGCGGCGGGATCTTCCCCCTGGCCACCGGCGACACCCCCGCGGCCCGCGTGCGCTGGCAGCGGACCCTCGAGGGGCTGATCGCCCGGGACGCGGGTCACCCGGCCATCGTCTGGTGGACCCTGTTCAACGAGGACTGGGGGCTGCTCGGCGCGGACGGGGCCTACGACGAGGACCGCCAGGGCTGGGTACGGGAGATGCTGGCCCACACCCGGCAGCTCGACCCGACCCGGCTCGTGGAGGACCACTCGACCCTGCGCTTCGACCACCTCGCGGGCACTGATTTCGACTCGTTCCACCTGTACGGCGACGACCCGGCGGTCTTCGGCGCCGAGCTCGACCGGTGGGTCGCGGGCCTCGCTCCCGGCTCCGGCTACAACTTCCTGGCGGGGGAGGCCAAGGACGGCGCGCCCCTCGTCAACACCGAGTACGGCCCCTTCTCCTTCGAGCTGTTCGGCCCGGCCTGGCGGCAGGACCGGGATGTCTCCTTCGACCTGCGGCGGCTCACCGGCGAGCTGCGCCGGCGCGGGCCCCTGGTCGGCTACGTCCTGACCCAGCTCTACGACGTCGAGTTCGAGCACAACGGGCTGCTGAACTACGACCGGACCCCCAAGGAGACGGGGTGGCCCCGCGGGCTGACCGAGGCCGAGCTGCACTCTGCTGATTTCGTTGGATTTTCCGAGCCGGCCTTTCGCGTCGGGCCCGGAGGCGACCCCCTCACGGTCCACCCCTTCGTCAGCCGCTGGGGGACCTCGCCGACCGCGGGCGAGGCCGAGACCCTGCACTGGGAGCTGATCGACGTCCGGGAACGACCCCTCGCGGCCGGCCAGCTCACCCTGGACGAGCCGCCCCGGGCCTGGGCCGTGACCGCGCTGCCCGCGCTCGTCGTCACGTCGCCGGTCGACTTCGCGGGCCCGGCCCACCTGCTGGTCGAGTGGCGCCAGGCCGGGGGCGGCCTGCTCGCCCGCAACGTGCTCGGCGGCGAGCTGCTCCCGGCCGAGCCGCCGACGAGCGGCTGCGCCGGCGGGCGCTGCACCGTGCTGCTCGACCTCGCGGCCTGCCACGGGGACCTGGACCGGGACAGCGGGGTCAAGGTCGACGGTGAGAAGATGTCCGTCGGCCTGCTCGGCGCGGGGCAGCTTCGTTGCCCGGTGACCTTGCCGTCCGCGGTGGGGGCCCGGTCCGCGGTGCCGGTCCAGCTCGTCGCGGAGCTGGCCGCCAACGTCGCGGGCGCTCCCCAGACCGACGGCCAGACTCCCGGCGGCGAGGTCCGGGTCTGGCTGGACGCGCAGCCCCTCGGCGTGCTGGCGCTGCCCCCCGATCGGGCCGACAGCCGCGGCCTGCTCTCCCAGCTCAACGGCGCGATCCCGCGGGGCGGCTACGGCGACCTGCTGACCACGGCCGCCACGTCGTGGGCGCCCGCGGGCCGGGAGGAGGCCGAGCTGCGCTTCGAGGTCACCGGGGACCAGGCCGGCGGGCTGATCCTGTACGGCCGCCGGCTGGGGCGCTGGGGAGAGGCGCCGCGGCTGGAGTTCGTGCTCGCGGAGCTCTGACGGCCACGACCTGCCATCCCCGCCCCGGCCGCGGACGGCCTGGCGGAGCATGAGGAGGGCTTTCATGGCGAAGCGGCCCGTCCAGCCCTTGACCGACGAGCTGGTCCATGCGGCCCGGCTCTCCCGACTGCCCGGGGTCACCCTCGCCGAGACGGTCGCGCGCACTGGCGTGCGGCTCGCCGACCTGAAGCGGGCCCGCCAGGAGTTGGGCAGCGCCGCCCGGCCCGGCCGGATCGGCCTGTTGTTGAGCGCGATCACGGACACCGGCCGCGAGACGGCCGGCGAGATCCCTGCCCTGAGCCTGCTCGCCTCCTGGCTCGACTACACCAACAAGGACGGCTCGACGCCCGAGCAGGTCGGCGAGCTGTTGGCGGAGCTGGCGGCGCAGGGGGTCCTGGCCCTCGAGGGGAGTCGGTACCGGCTGCTGGTGCGCTGGCCGTGAGCCTGACCCGGCAGCGGTAGGTCAGCCCCGGGCCGCGGCGCGCTGGACCAGCCGCTCGTCCCGCCGCGCGAGGAAGCGCCGGAAGCGGTCGCGCCCGCCCTCGACCAGGGAGTAGATCACCGGCACGACGAGCAGGGTCAGGAACGTCGAGGCGGTCAGCCCGCCGATGACCGTGCGCGCGAGCGGGGACCAGAGCTCGGCCCCCGAGCCCAGCTCCAGGGCCAGGGGGACCATGCCGAGGACCGTCGTCGCCGCGGTCATCAGGATCGGCCGCAGTCGCAGGCGGCCCGCCTGCTCGATGGCCGGCCGCGTCGCCAGGCCCTCGGCCTTGAGCTGGTTGATGAAGTCGACGAGCACGATGGCGTTGTTGACGACGATCCCCGCGAGCATGATCAGCCCGATGATCGCGGTGACCCCCATGGAGGTGTCCGTCGACCAGAGGGCCAGCATGACGCCGACCGCGGCCAGGGGCACCGAGAAGATGATGACGAAGGGGTGCAGCAAGGACTCGAACTGGCTGGCCATGACCATGTAGACCAGCAGGATGGCCACCAGCAGGGCGATGCCGAGGTAGGAGAAGCTCTCCTGCATGTCCTCGGCGGTGCCGGCGATGCGGGTGGTGAACCCCTCCGGGAGGACCACCCGCCGCAGCCGCTCCTCGAGCTCCGCGGTGACCGCGCCGAGGTTCTTGCCCGGCACGGTCATCGTCACCTGGGCCAGCCGCTGCTGGTTCTTGCGCGCGATGGCCATGGGCCCCAGCTCCGTGCGCACCGTGGCGACGCTGGACAGGGGCACGACCCGCCCCGTCGGCGTGGTCAGGGCCATCTCCTCGAGGTTGCGCACGTCGGAGCGGAAGCTCCGGTCCGCGCGCACGAGGATCTCGTACTCGTTGCCCCGCTCCCGGTACTGGGAGGCGATGCTGCCCTGCAGCAGGGTGGAGACCGTCGCGGCCACGGTCATGGCGTTGAGCCCGAGCGCGGCCAGGCGGTGGCGGTCGAGGTGGATCTGGAACTCGGGCGTGCCCTCCTCGAGGGAGAAGTTGACGTCGGCCGTCCCCGGCGTGCCCTTCGCCAGCTCCACCAGCTTGCGGCCGACGGTGCGCGCGGTCTGCAGGTCGTGGCCGTACAGCTCGATCACCAGATCGCCCGCGGCGCTGCCCATCTGGGGCTGCATCACCGTGACCTTCAGTCCAGGGATCTTGGATAGTCTGGTTCGAAGGTCCTCCTCGATCTCCTGCTGGCGTCGCTTTCGTTCCTCCATCCGGGTGAGCTTGAGCCGGACGGTTGCGGAGTGCTGCCCCTCGCTGAACAGGGCCATGAACCCCTCGCCCTGGCCGAAGTCGACGCTGGAGCTGAGCCGCTCGGGCACGGCCTCCTGGATCGTCTGTTCCACCTGCCGCATCAGCCGGTCCATCTCGGCCATGCTCGAGCCGACCGCGGCCTTGAGCTGGAGGGTGATCATCGCCTGGTCGGTCTTGGCCATGAACTCGATGTCGATGCGGGTCCCGAGGTAGCCCGCCAGCACGAGCGCGGCCGCGGCCAGGGTCAGGGTCACCAGCCGGTGATCCAGGGCCTTGCGGAGCAAGAAGAGGTAGCCCCGGGCCATCCCCTCCTGGAGGCCGAGCAAGGTGTGGACGAGCTTGCCGCGCCCGGCCGCGGTCGCGGCCGCGGCCCCGACCACGGACTCCCCGTGCAGGGCGCTTTCGGCCGGGGTGACCGCGAGGTCGGGGAGGCTACCGGCGCTGCGGGTCTCCTCGCCACCGGCGCCCAGCAGCACCCGCTCCCGGCGGGCGAGGAGGCGGGACGCGGCCAGGGGGACCAGGGTCAGCGCGACGACCAGGGAGAGGGTCAGGGAGAAGCAGATCGTCAGGGCCATGTCCCGGAACATCAGGCCGGCGATCCCGGGGACGAAGAGCACCGGGGCGAAGACCGCGACGGTGGTCAAGGTCGAGGCGCTGATCGCCAGGGTCACCTCGCCGGCCCCGCGCACCGCGGCGGCCGCGGGTGACAGGCCCAGCTCGTGGTGCCGGAAGATGTTCTCGATGACGACGATGGAGTTGTCGACGAGCATCCCCACGGCCAGGGCCAGGCCGGCCATGGAGATGACGTTGAGGGTGATCCCCGCGGCGTCCATCGCGGCGAAGGTGGCGAGGATCGAGACCGGGATCGACAGGGCGACGATGAGCGAGGTGCGGACGTTCAGCAGGAAGAACAGGAGCACCAGGGCGGTCAGCACGAAGGCCTGGAGCGCGGAGTTGGAGAGGTTGCCGAGGGACTGCTCGATGATCTCCGCCTGGTCGAAGACCGGGGTGATCTTCAGGCCCTTGGGCAGGGTCGTCTGGATCTGGGGGAGGGCCGCGCGCACGGCGCGCACGGTCTGCACCGTGTTCGCGTCGGACTGCTTGCGGATCATCAACATCACACCCGGCTTACCCTCGTTGCGGACGATCCGGGTCACCTCCTGCTGGCCGTCGACGACCTCCGCGACGTCCCGCAGGTGGACCGGGACCATCCCCCGCACGCCGACCACGACCTCCCGGATCTGCTCGACGTTCTCGAAGTGGGCCTGGGTCTCCACCGGGAACTCTCGCCCGGCCTGCACCAGGGAGCCGCCCGGCAAGGTCAGGTTCTCGCCGCGCAGGGCGCCGACCACCTGCTGGGGGCTGAGCCCGAAGGCCTGCAGGCGGTCGGGCTTCAGCCGCACCTGGACCTGCCGCTTCAGGCCTCCCATGGTCAGGGCCGAGGCGACGCCCGGCAGCCGCTCGAGGCGAGGCTCGAGCTGCTCCTCGCTGATCTCCCGGAGCTGCATCTGGTCGAAGGGCCCGGCGATGCTGATGAAGATGATGGGCTGCATGGAGGTGTCGAACGCGAAGATCATCGGCTCCGTGGCGTCGTCGGGGAGGATCGATTCGACGAAGCCGACGCTCTTGCGGATGTCCAGCTCCCGCATCTCCAGGTCGGTGCCCCACTCGAACTGCACGATGACCACGGAGATGCCGAACTTCGAGGTGGAGCTGACCTGCTTGACTCCCTTCACCGAGGAGACCGCCTCCTCGATGCGGCGGGAGATCATCTCCTCCACGTCCTTGGGTCCCGCACCGACGTACTGGGTGATCACGCCGAGGACCGGGAAGGTCAGCTCGGGGTACATGTCCAGGCGCAGCCGCGTGAGGGAGAAGATCCCCAGGCCCGCGACGATGAGGTAGATCATCGTGAAGGTGACCGCGCGGCGCACGGAGAGCGCGGCGACACCGTGCGCACCCCGGCCCCGGAGCGCGCCCAGGTCCTCGACGTGCACCCCCGCCGGATCGACGAAGCTGCGCGGCGCGGGGGTCGGCAGGGGCGTCTTGCGGGAGCCGCCGCCCGGGCTGCCCGCGCTCATCGGGTCCCCTCGCCCGCGGCCGCCGGCGGGGTGGCCGCCGTGGGGGTGCCGGCGGTCGCCGGCGGGGGCGGGGGGGCCGCGGGGGCCGCGGGGGCCGGCGCGGCACCGTCGGTCGCCGCGGGGGGCGCGGTGGGCGCGGTGGCGGTGGCGGTGGCGGTGGCGGTGGCTGCCGGACTGTCCTCGATCACCTCGACGGTGCTGCCGTCGTCGAGGAGCTGCTGGCCGCGGACCACCAACACCTCACCCGGGGTCGCGCCCTCGGTCAGCTCCACCCGGTCGCCCTCCAGCAGGCCGATGCGGCCGAAGCGGTGGCGGGCGGTGGTCCCCTCCACCACGAAGAGGTGGTAGCGCTGCTCCTCCTTGCTCGGGAGCCGTCCCTCGAGCTGCTCCTCCGGCGTCAGCGCGAAGAAGGGCACCGTCACGACGCCTTGCCGCTGCTCGAGCACCACCGCGACCTCGGCCAGCATGCCGGGCTTCAGCTCGTGGTTGGGGTTGTCGAGCAGGATCTCCACCGGCGCATGGCGCGTCAGGGGGTCGAGCACGCTGCCCACCCGGGTCACCGCGCCCGGGAAGACCCGGTCGGGGAGGGCCGCGACGCGGATCTCCACTGGCGTACCGACGCCGAGGTGCGGCAGATCGAGCTCGGTGGCCTGCAGCATGACCTTCACCCGGTCGATCTGCACCAGGGTCACGAGGGGGAACTGGGGGGACGCGAGGTCGCCCCGGGAGAGGTGGCGGGTGCCCACCAGCCCGGAGATGGGGGCCCGCACCAGGGACTGGGCCTGCCGGGTGCTGGCCTGCTCCACCACCGCCTGCAGGGAGCGGACCTGGGCGTCGGCCGCGGCCAGGCCCCGCCGCAGGGCGTCGACCTGGGCCGCGGACGCGACGTTGGAGGCGAGCAGCCGCTCGGCCCGCTCGAGGTCGTCTTGGGTCTTGTCGCGCTGCACCCGGGCGCTCTCCAGGCTGGCCGCGGCCTGGGCCACGCCCGCGCTGAGCCCGCTCGACTGGATCACCGCGATCACCTGCTCCCGGGTGACCGTGTTGCCCTCCTCCACCCGGAGGTCGAGGATCCGGTCGGGGACCTGGCTGTAGACCCGGACCTCGACCTCGGCCCGCACCTCGCCGGTGCGCCGCAAGGTCCGGGTGATGGTCCCCTGGCCGACGGGCTCCACCTGCACCGGGATCGCGGTCGTCTCCCCCGTGGCGGCCGTCGCCCCGTCCTGCGGGCCGCAGCCGCCCACGCCGAGCCCCAAGAATAGCAGGAGCAGGGGGGCCGCTCCCCGGCGCGGCGAGCGGGGGGTCGACCGCGGGGCCGGGGAGCGGCGATCGGCGCGAAGGAGGGCAGAGGAAGCCCGCGGAGGCTGCTGGTCGAACATCGGCTCATCCTGGCTGCTCCGGGAAGCAGGCTCGCTTCGGGGAGCGCGACGTCCCGGTCCGCCATCTGCGGGACCGGCAGAAAGCCGTTCTATACACCCGTCGACCAGGCAGGTCACTCTCCTTGTGCGGTGCGGTCCGGAGGACCATCGTCACCCCCGGGGGCCACCCCCGCGCTTGCCATCGACCCTCGCCCGTGGGACCCCTCGGCGTGGGTCCTTCGCGACGGAGGTTGCGAACATCCCGAGATCCTTGTTGTCTGGGGGCCTTCCGGTCGCCGGGGAGGCCCTCGTGTCGATGTCGCCGCGGCGGCTGCTGGCGGGCGATCGGGACCGCGCATGACCCAGACCGCGCCCTCTCCGCTCTCCACCGTGCGCTTTTCGCCCGGGCCCGTGCCGGAGTCCCCGTTTCGCTCCCTCGCCGCGCTGCTCTGGGGCCCCCGGCCCGGAGAGGAGGGGGATCGGCCGCTGCTGCTCGGCACCTGCGGCGGGGCCGGCTGGTGCGTGACCCTCTCGTGGCGGACGACGTGCCCGCCCGGGCCGCCCGGCTCGGCCAGCGGCTCCATCAGGAGCTGGCCCGGCTGCAGGCACGCTGGCCCCGCCTGGTCCGGGGAGTCCACGGCCGGGGCCTGATGCCGGGCCTGGAGCTCGATCCGGCCGGGGTGGCCGACCGCTTCGTGCTGCGCCTGGCCGCGGACGCGGAGAAGCTGGGGTTGTTGCTCTGCAGCTACCTCCTCCACCGTCACGGGCTGCGCCTGCTGCCCACCCTCTCGGCGCCGCAGATGCTCCGCCTCGAGCCGAGCGCCAACCTCGCCGACGAGGACCTCGCGCTCCTGGGCCGTGGGCTCGACCCGGCCCTCGGGCTCCTGGACCGGGGGGACACGGCCGGGCTCGTCGCACACCTGGTGGCCGAGGAGCTGACCCTCGGGGCGCAGCTCCTGGCCCCGGCCCCGGCCCCGGCCGCGCAGCCCGGGGTGACCAGCGTCCCCCTCGCCGGGAGCGTGGCCGTGCCGGGGGCGCCGGACTTCGTCATGGCCTCCCACATCCCGGCCGGTGAGGCCTTCTGCTGCGCCGCGGAGGGGATGCTGCTGGCCCTCGAGCCGGAGCTCACCGCCACGCTGCCGCTGCTCGGCCCGATCCGCCCGGCGAGCGGGCGGCTGCTCGACGAGCTGGCCGCCCGCCACGGGTTCTTCGCTCCCCGCCCGACTGATCCCGAGGCGCGTGTTGCGGAAAGGCCCGCCGCAGCAGAACGCTTTGCGCAACATGCTCCGAGTACCTCGTCACCGCGAAGCTGACCGGTCGAGCTCCGGGTGGCGACCCGCCTTCGCGCCGGTCGCCGACGGAGCCGGCGCCAAGGCCAATCCCCACCACGAGCGAACGTTCGTTCGCGATTGACGGGCTCCGGGTTGCCCGATAAAACGAACGATCGTTCTCTCGTTCCGAGCGGACGTTCGTTTTTTCTGTGCACCTGTCCTGGAGGCTCCCTGATGGCAGCTCCTGCACCCCCATCCGACGATCCCGGCGGTCCCCCTCACGGGAACGGGGCCGGCGGCCTCGGCGCGCTGCTGCCCGGGACCGACCTGGTGGGCACCACCGAGTCCGACGCCGCGCCCACCGCCAAGGGCAGCCGCACCCGGCGAGCGGTCCTGGACGCAGCCCGGGAGCTGTTCGTCGCCCAGGGGTTCCACGGCACCGCGATGCGGCAGGTCGCCGCCACGTCGGGCCTCGCGCTCGGCGCGCTCTACAACCACTTCGCCAGCAAGGACGCCTTGTTCGAGGCGGTGTTCGCCGAGCACAACCCCTTCCGCCTGGTCCCCGAGGCCTTCGAGCAGGCCCAGGGCGACAGCGTCCAGGCGATGCTCGAGGACGTGGCCCAGCGGCTGAACCACGAGCTGCGGGAGCGGCCCGATCTGCTGCGGCTGGTGCTCATCGAGCTGCTGGAGTTCAACGGGCGGCACATCCCGGCGATCCTCACCCGCAACGCCGAGGTGGTGGCCCTGTTCTACGAGCGGCTGCAGAAGGCGCCCGGCAGCGTGCGGCCGGTCCAGCCGCTCTTGCTGATGCGGGTCTTCCTCGGGCTGCTGTCGGCCTGGTTCCTCACGGACACCCTGTTCGGGGGCGAGATGCCCGCGTCCCTGTCCCGGCTCCAGATCGTGGACGCCGTGGACATCTTCCTGCACGGGGCCCTCGAGCCGGTGGACGAGGGATCGGGCCCGACCGCTCCTCCGGCCGGCGCCCCGCGCGCCGTGGCGCAACCCGACGAGTAGCCGACGCATGGTCGTGGGGGACGAGATGGACTGCATCGGGATCGATATCGGTTCGACGAGCGTGAAGGTGGTGCTGCTGCGCGACGAGGTGGCGCAGTGGCAGGAAGCGGTGTTCCACGAGGGAGAGATCCCCCAGACCCTCCACGAGCTGCTCGCGCGCCGGGGGGGCGCGGCCGGCATCCCCGCGCTGGCCACGGGCAACGCCGGCCGGCATCAGCTCCGCACGGCCCAGGCGATCCCGCCCTTGTGCATCGAGGCCGCGCTGCGCGCGGTCGGCGAGCAGGCCCGCGCGGTCGTCTCCCTCGGTGGCGAGAGCATCGTCGTGTACACCCTCTCCCCCGAGGGCCGCGTCCAGAACACCCTCACCGGCGACAAGTGCGCGGCCGGCACCGGCGAGTTCTTCCGGCAGCAACTGCGGCGGATGAACCTCGACCTCGACGTGCTCGACCGGATCCCCGACGCGACCCCGAGCCACCCCCTCTCCTCCCGGTGCAGCGTCTTCATGAAGAGCGACTGCACCCACAAGCTGAACAAGGGCGAGGCGACCAAGGAGGAGATCGCGGTCTCCCTCGCCGACGTCCTGGCGAGCAAGGCGGTCGAGTTCTTGACCCGGGCGCGGATCACCACGGGCCGGGTGGTGGCCATCGGCGGGGTGACGCAGAATCGCTTCCTGTTGCGCTATCTGCGGGAGAAGCTGCCCGCGGTGGAGCTCGTCGTCCCGCCCCAGGCCGCGTGCTTCGAGGCGTACGGGGCGGCCTTGCTCGCCGCGGCCCACGGGGAGCCCCTGCCGCCGCCCGCGACGCTGATCGATCCGGGGCAGGTGCCCAGCGAGCGCTACCCGGCTCTCGCCGCGGGGCTGGCCCAGGTGACCTTCCTCCCCTCCCGTCGCGGCACGGCCCGGGCGGGTGGGGAGTACGTGCTCGGCATCGACGGCGGCTCGACGACCACCAAGGCGGTGCTCGTCGACACCGCGACCCTCGAGATCGTCGCGGCCCACTACGGGCGGACGCACGGTGATCCCGTGGAGGCCCTGCGGCAGGTGCTCGGCGAGCTCGCCCACCAGCTCCAGGACGCCATCGGCGACGCGCCGATCCGCATCCCCCTGGCTGCGACCACCGGCTCCTCCCGGGAGGTGCTCGGTGTCTTCGTCGAGACCCGGGGCGTCTTCAACGAGATCATCGCCCACACCCTGGGTACGACCCACTTCCGCCCGGACATCGACACCCTCTTCGAGATCGGTGGGCAGGACGCCAAGTACGTGCTCGTGAAGAACGGCGTGCCCATCGACTACGCGATGAACGAGGCCTGCTCCGCGGGCACCGGCAGCTTCCTCGAGGAGAGCGCCCGGGGCGATCTGAACATCCAGACCGCACCGGAGATCGGCCCCCTCGCCCTGCAGAGCGACAGCCCGCTGAAGTTCGGCGAGCACTGCTCGGCCTTCATCAACTCCGACATCCGGCTGGCGATCCAGCAGGGCGCGGCCAAGTCGGACATCGTCGCGGGGATCGTCTTCTCCATCGTCGCCAACTACCTCAACCGGGTGGTCGGCAACCGCAGCATCGGCGGCCAGATCGTGCTGCAGGGCGGCGTCGCCAAGAACCCCGCGGTCCCCGCGGCGTTCGCCGCGGTGCTGGGCAAGGAGATCGTCGTGCCTCCCGACCCGGAGCTGCTCGGCGCGTACGGCGTGGCCCTGCTCGCGCTGAAGAAGTCGGCCCAGGGGCTGCTGGACCGGGGGGACTACTCGCTGGACCTGCTGCGGGCGCGCCAGATCCGTCACGGCAAGACCTTCCGCTGCCAGAGCTGCGAGAACGACTGTCCCATCCGGACCCTCTTCGTGGGGGAGCACCGCTACTTCTTCGGCGGTCGCTGCAACAAGTACACCAACCTGCGCCAGGCCGTCGCGGTGCGCGAGGTCCAGGACTTCGTCGCGCTGCGCGAGCAGCTCCTGTTCGCGGACTACGCGCCCGATCCCGCGACCCTGCGGCCCCGGAGCCCCGCGGTCGTCGGCGTGCCCCGCGCCTTCACCACCCACACCCTCTGGCCCCTGTACGCCTGGTTCTTCCACGACCTCGGGGTCAAGACGGTCCTGGCGACCCAGAGCCTCCCCCAGGGAGTGCAGCGGGTGGAGGCCGCCTACTGCTTCCCCGGGGAGATCGCCCACGGGATGACCGCGGACCTCGTCGCCCGGGGGGTGGACTACTTCTTCTTCCCCCAGGTCAAGAACATGGAGTCCCTGGAGCGGGAGGCCCCCGCGACCCTCTGCCCGATCACCCAAGGACTTCCGTACTATCTGCGGCCCGCGTTCGGCATCCCCGACCGGCAGATCCTGCGGCCGGTGATCGACTTCCAGCAGGGCTACGAGGCTGGCGCCGGCGCCTTCGCCGCGCTGGCCGAGCAGCTCGGCTTCTCCCGGGAGGAAGGGCTGACCGCGTTCCGCACCGGGCTCGCCCAGCAGCAGGCCTGCTGGAGGCGGCTGCGGGAGATCGGCCAGCAGGCCCTCGCCGCGGCGCGGGAGCAGGAGGAGCCGGTGATCGCCCTGTTCGGCCGGCCCTACAACGCGTTCGCCGCCGAGGCGAACATGGGGATCCCGCGCAAGCTGACCTCCCGGGGCTACAAGGTCATCCCCTTCGACTTCTTCCCCGTGGGGGACGAGCCCATCTCGCCCAACATGTACTGGTACTATGGTCAGCTCGATCTCAAGGCCGCAGCCCTGGTCAAGGAGCACCCCAACCTCTACCTCTGCTACATCAGCAACTTCGGCTGCGCGCCGGACAGCTTCCTGCTGCACTTCGTCCGCTGGCTCATGGGGACGAAGCCCTACCTGGTCTTGGAGCTGGACAGCCACACCGCGGACGCGGGGATCGACACCCGCCTCGAGGCGTTTCTGGACATCATCGAGGGGTACCGGCAGAAGCGGGGTGAGCTGCGGGACGTTCATCCCCGTCCCCGCTACCGGGTCGATCTCCAGGGCGCGGCCAGCGCGGTGGTGGACACCCGCAACGGCGAGCGCTTCCCCCTCACACACCCCCGGGTGCGGCTGGTCTGGCCGAGCATGGGCGCCTACGCCACCGAGGCGATCGCCGTGGCCGCGGGGCTGCGCGGCATCCGCTCCGAGTACCTGCCGGTGGCCGACGCCCGCACGACCCAGCTCGCGCGCAACGTCGCCTCGGGCAAGGAGTGCATCCCGACCCTGCTGGTGCTCGGGCAGATCCTCGAGCTGCTGCTGACCCGGCCTCCCGCGCCCGACGAGATCCTCGCGGTCATCGTGCCCAAGACCACCGGCCCCTGCCGTACGGGGCAGTACGGGCCCTTCTACGAGGGGACCCTCGCCCGGCTGGGCATCGACAACGTGGCGATCATGAACCTCTCCTCGGACAACGGCTACCAGGAGCTGGGACCCGATTTCACCCGCCTCGCCTGGCACGCGGTGGTCCTCGGGGATCACTTCAAGGACCTCGAGACCTCCCTGAAGATCCTCGCGTTCGATCCCCCGTCCGCGCTGGCGGTCCTCGCCGAGGTCTGGCGCTCGCTCATGGACTGCTTGCGCACGGACATCTCGCGGTTGGCCGCCGCGCTGGAGGCGGGCGCGGCGCGACTCGCCCGGATCCCCAAGCGGGGGACCGCCGACGAGCTGAAGAAGGTGCTGATCGTCGGCGAGATCTACGTGCGGCGGGACGACTTCTCGGTCACGGAGGCCGTGGAGCACCTCGCGGCCAACGGCATCCTGGCGAAGGTCACCACCCTCGCCGAGTGGGTCCACTACTGCGACTACCTGCGGGACGAGCAGCTCCAGCGTCGGCTGCAGCAGCGGCCCTGGTGGCAGCGGCCCTGGACGCGGGAGTTCGGCGAGCTGCTCCTGCTCGAGGCGACGCAAGGCTACATGCACTTGGTCGAGGAGCGCTTTCGTCGGATCCTCCTCCCGACCGGCCTGCTGCCGACCGCGCCCCACGACATGGCCGAGATCATGGCCGGCGCGGAGCAGTTCACCAGCGTCGAGTTCGAGACCGAGGCGACCATCTCCACCCTCGTGGGCGTGCTCGCGCTGAACCAGGGCTACGACGGCATCATCGCCATCGCCCCCTTCGCCTGCCTGCCCGGGAGGCTGATCCGGGCCTTCCTCGACCCCTACTGCCGGGAGCGCGGGCTACCGTTTCTGGCCCTGGAGAACGACGGGCTGGCCTACCCGCCCAACGTCCTCTCGCGCCTGGAGATCTTCATGCTCAACGTGCTGCGGCACCGGGCGCGGGGCACGGGGCCGGCGGAGGTGGACTCCGGGCGGCCGCCGGCTCCCGTCGGTCGGGGCTGGGCCGCCGCGCGGCTCGGTCGGCTGCCGGGGGTCGCGTCGACCGCCCGGCTCGCCCGGACCAGCCTGCAGCCCGCGGCGCAGCTCGGTCGCCGCGTCCTCCCCTGGTGGCTGCCCATCGCGGCGGCGGCGGTCACCCGCCGCGGCTCCGCGGGCAACGGCCACCTGCCCCAGTTGCCGATCTACGGCGAGGGCCGGGACGGCTATCACCCGGTCTGCGCCCGGCGCGCCCCGGCGGGCCCGCCCCCGCCTCCCCTGGACATCAAGAAGCTCTTGCGACGGGAAGAGTAGCCGCCCCCCCGGGGGCGCGCGCCCCGGCGGGGCGCGGTAGGGACGGCGGGGAGTTGACGTCGGAGGGGGGAGGGTGCTTTCTTGCTCGCCATGGAAGA
>JAVEVO010000086.1:0-27598 GCA_034005005.1 Myxococcota bacterium | reverse complement strand
CGGCCTGTCCGTCGCGCTCCTCCTCGGCGGCTGCCCGACCGAGCCCAGCGCCGGCCCCAACCCCGGCTCGGGGAGCGCCCAGCCGCTGCTCCAGGTCGGTGGCACGCCGACTCCCGGGAGCGCCCAGCCCGCGGTCGCCCCGGGGCCCACGGTCCTGCCGGCCACCAAGACCGACGCGGTCACCTTCGTCTCGAAGTCCTTGAAGCTCTCCGAGCCCGCGCCGGCCGCGGCGGTGCCCGACAAGGGGCCGGCCGCGGCCCCGGCCGGCAGCCGCCCCCTGCAGATGGTCCGCCGAGAGCCCCCCCTGAGCCTCACCGCCAGCGACGGCACCGGGCTGCGCCTGGTCGCGCTCAAGGCCCAGGCGGTGGTCGAGGAGCCCCTGGCCTTCACCGAGCTGCAGCTCGCCTTCGAGAACCCGGAGAACCGCACCATCGAGGGGAACTTCCGCATCACCTTGCCCCAGGGGGCGACGATCTCCCGCTTCGCGATGAAGCTCGGCGACCGCTGGCAAGAGGGCGAGGTGCTGGAGCGGCAGCTCGCGCGCCGGGTCTATGAGGATTTCCTTCACCGGCGGCAAGATCCAGCCTTGCTGGAACAACAGGCGGGCAACGAGTTCTCCGCGCGGGTCTTCCCGATCCCACCCCGGGGCGTGAAGGAGCTGATCGTCTCCTACTCCCAGGAGCTCGTGCGCGACACCCAGCCCTACGCCATCCCGCTGCAGGGGCTGCCGGAGCTGGGCTCGCTCGAGCTGCGGGTGATGCTCAGCAAGGGTGAGGCCGGGGGCGCGGGCGGCTCCTCCCTCGGCGGCGCCCTGCTGACCAGCCAGCTCATCGAGGTGAAGAAGGAGCGCTGGACCCCCGACGTCGACTTCACCGTGCCCCAGGCCCACACCGCGGACCGCCTGGGCCTGCGTCACGAGAACCTGGTGGTGGCGCGGATCACGCCGCTGCTCGAGGCCCAGCCCCAGGAGATCGCCTCCCTGTTCATCCTGGTCGACACCTCCGCCTCCCGGATGCTCGGCTTCGGCAAGCAGCTCGAGCTGGTGGGCAAGCTCGTCCGCGGGCTGGCCGACGGCGCGGGTCCGGCGACGCCGGTGGCCGTGGCCGCCTACGACCAGGAGGTCATGCCGATCTTCACGGGGAAGGCCGGGGACTTCGGGGAGGCCCAGCTCCGCAAGCTGGCCGAGCGCTTGCCCCTGGGCGCGTCCGACCTGAACGGCGCCCTGCGCTGGCTCGGGCAGGAGCTGGGTAAGACCCCGGGCACCTACGAGCGCGTGATCCTGGTCACCGACGGCGTGGCCACCGCTGGCGAGGTGGAGGGCGACAAGCTCGGCGAGGCGGCTCGCGGACTGGCCCAGGGCAAGGTGCAGCGCCTCGACGTGCTCGCCGTGGGCGGCATCCGGGACGACGCGACCCTCGCCCGCCTGGTGACCGCGGGGCTGGGCCAGGACGGCGCGGTCATCGAGGCGGATCAGCCCCTGGCCGAGATCGGCCGGCGGCTGACCCAGGCGACCCGCTCCCGCATCCAGGTCGCGGTCGAGGGCGCGGCCTGGGTCTGGCCGCAGCAGCTCGATGGGGTGCAGGCCGGGGATCAGGTGCTGGTCTACGCCGATCTGCCCGTGACCCAGCCCTTCGCGCTCTCCTTGAACGGCGTGGCGGTGGCCGCGGACCGCCGCAGCCTCGCCAAGGTGGAGCGGCCGCTGCTGGAGCGGGCCTGGATCAAGGCCCGCATGGCCCGAATCCAGCACCAGCGGGACACCGTGGCGGCCAACGACCCCGACCTGCGGGAGGCCCTGCGCAAGCAGGTGATCGACCTCTCCACCAAGTACCGGGTGCTCTCTCCCTACACGGCCCTGCTGGTGCTGGAGACCGAGTGGGACTACCAGCGCTACCAGATCGACCGCAACGCGCTCGCCGACATCCTCACCATCGGGCCCGCGGGGATCACCGTGGTCAACCGCTCGGCCACCGGGATCCTCCAGCCGGTGACGGTCCAGACCGGCACCACCAGCATCGCCACCACGCCGGTCCGCCCCCCGGCCGGCGCCAAGCGAGAGCCCGCGCGACCGTCCCGGGCCCGGGAGGGAGAGCGGGAGGGCGCCATGCGCAAGTCGGCGGCCCGGGCCGCCGAGGGCGAGCAGGAGCGTGCCAGGAGCTTCGCCGGGGACACGCGGCGCGCCCAGGCTGCGGAGGGCGAGGAGGAGGCGGACCGGAGCGGGGCCCTGCGGGACGCGGTCGCCACCGGCGGGATGCCCGCCTCGCGAGCCGAGGCCAGGGACAGTGACGACGGGGCCGCGGCCGCCCCGCCCAGCGACCAGGTCGTGGCCCTGGAGGCCCCCCCCGCCGCAGCCCCGGCGCCGAGCGCGCCACCGACCGCCACCGGCGCGCTCGGCCTGCGCGGCGCGGGGATGGGCGGCGGCGGCAGCTCGGGGGTAGGCGGGCTCGGCGGGCCCGGCGCGGCCCCACCCCGGGCGGAGCCGGTGCTGGCCGAGCGTGCGCCCAGCCTGGACTCGACCGCGGCCCCGCCCCCCCCGCCGGAGCGCCTGGTCGAGCGCACGGCCGCGGAGCAGCCCGCGGGCGGCGTCCTGCAGATCCTGCCGGGCCGCCGCCCCCCCGCTCCCCCCCAGGCCGTGCTGGCGAAGCCCGCGGGCGTCTCGCCCTACACCGGCACGTTCCAGGAGGTGATGGAGCAGCTCGCCAAGAACAACGCCAAGGCTGCCCTGAAGCGGGCCACCGACTGGCTCGCGGAGTCTCCCGGTGACGTCATGGCCCTCATCGCGCTCGGCGAGTCCTTCGAGGCCCTCGACCAGGATGCGCAGGCGGCCCGGGCCTACGGCTCGCTCATCGACCTCTTCCCCTCCCGCGCCGACATGCGCCGCTTCGCGGGCGCCCGGCTGGAGCGCGTGAGCCGCCGCGTCGGCCTGGGGCTGGCCCTGGACACCTACCGCAAGGCCGTCGAGCAGCGCCCCGACCACCCGGCGAGCCACCGGCTGTACGCCTTCGCGCTGCTCGCGGCCAACCAGCCCCAGGAGGCCGTCCAGGCCCTGCTCGCGGGGCTCCGGCAGCGCTACCCCGACGGTCGCTTCCTCGGCGCCACCCGCATCCTCCGGGAGGACCTGGCCCTGGCGGTCGCAGCCTGGCAGAAGGCCGCACCGGACCAGGCCGCGACCGCCCAGGAGCTGCTGCGCAGCCAGGGGATCAGCGCCGAGACGGAGCCGTCGTTGCGCTTCGTGCTGGTCTGGGAGACCGATGCGAACGACGTCGACTTCCACATCTACGACGGCCGGGGCGGGCACGCCTACTACCAGGCCCGGACGCTGCCCTCGGGCGGCGAGCTGTACGCCGACGTCACCACGGGCTACGGCCCGGAGTGCTTCACCATCCGGCGGCCGCCCAAGCAGCGGGCCTACCCCTACAAGCTGCAGGCGCACTACTACAGCCGGGGTCCCATGGGCTACGGGATGGGCAAGCTGCAGGTGGTCGAGCACGACGGCCAGGGTGGGTTGAAGTTCGACGAGCGCCCCTTCGTGGTCATGCAGGACCAGGCCTACGTGGACCTCGGCACGGTGAAGGGGGCGCTCTGAGAGCCCTCCGGGGCCCGGACGATCCGGGCCCCGGGCCCCCCTCGTACTCCCCGCCCGCTCTGCTCTGCCCCGCTACGCCCCGCTCTACTCCAACCCGCCCCGACCTGGCCTGCTCTTGGCCGCCTACTCCTCGCCGGTGTCCCCCTCGAGCTCACGGATGCGGGCCTGCAGCTCCTCGAGGGCCTTGGCGAAGTAGCCGGCCTGCTGCTGCAGCAGCTCCAGCTCCTGCTCCCGGCTCGGCAGCGGCCCACCCCAGCCGGGGGGAACGGGCGGCGCGTAGCCGGGACCGCCGGCCAGGGGCGGCATCCAGGGCGGCCCGGGGGCGAACGCGCCCTGCCGGTTGCGGCGCCCACCGCCTCGGGCGCCGGCGCTGGCTCCCGCGCCCCGGCCCCGACCGCCGCCCCAGCCGCCGCCGCCCCAGCCGCCGCCGCCCCAGCCGCCGCCGCCCCAGCCGCCGCCGCCCCAGCCGCCGCCGCCCCAGCCGCCGCCGCCCCAGCCAGGATTCATGTACCCCGGCACCGGATAGCCCGCGCAGTACCCGGCCCCGCGCCCGGTCATGGGACCCATTCCCGCAGGTCCTCGACGATCTCCTCGTGGCATGGCTCTTCTCCTCGTGGTCCTCGTCTCGCTACCAGCCGCCCCGCCCGCGCCGTCCCTGGCGCTGGCGCCGTCGCAACCGTCGACCAGGACACCCCGGCAGCAAGAACGCGTCTTCGGTCATCCTCCCCGCGCCGAACGCGGCGAGCACCTCGTCCACGGGACCGCCGGTGTTGGGGATCACCCTCAGCCCGGCCGAGCCGAGCATGGCCTCCAGCGGCCAGGAGACCGCGCCGCAGATCAGCACCTGCGCCTCGAGCTCGACCAGTCGCCGGACCCGGGTCAGGGGGTCCGTGCCCGGGACGAGCACCTCCTGGCGACGCTGAGAGCCATCACCGCCCAGCTCGACCAGCAGGAAACTCCTGGCGACGTCGAGCACCGGGGCGATCCGCCCCTGGTCCGTGGGGAGCAAGACCTTCATGCGCGCTCTCCTTCCAAGGTCCGTGCCAACCCGGGAGTTCCACGCCAATTCAGCGGAACTAGACGACTTTCTTCCAGACATGGCACTCCGGGAGCCGGCATGATCGTGCAAGATGCAAAGAAGTCCAGGCCTGGGCCCTTCCCCCGACCACCGGATCCGGTCCCCGCGAGCACGACGGGAACGCGTTCTCGCGCTCATCCTGCGGACAGATCCTGTAGCACGCGCCGCCCGGACGGTCCAGGATCGTGCAGATTGCAATCAGGATTTGCATTTCGCTCGATTGCTGCCTAAGCTGGATCCCAGGAGGTCACCGACCATGTCGCCCAGAGCACCCCGGCCCCCGGCTCCCCCGCGGGGAGAGAAGCTCGCGGTGGCGCGCGACCGCGACCCGATCCTCGATGCGCTCGGCGAGGGGGTCTTCACGGTGGACCGCGACTGGCGGATCACCTCGTTCAACCGTGCGGCCGAGCAGCTCACCGGGGTCCCGCGGACCGCGGCCATCGGGCAGCGCTGCCGGGAGGTGCTACGCACCAGCATCTGCCAGGACGGCTGCATCCTCCAGCGAGCACTGCAGACCCGCCAGCGGGTGGTCGACGATTCGGTCTATTTCGTCGACGCCTGGGGGGAGCGGATCCCGGTGCAGGTCGCGTCCGCCCTGATCCAGGACGAGACCGGTGAGGTCATCGGCGGGGTGGAGACCTTCCAGGACCTCCGGCAGGTCGCGGAGCTGCGCAAACAGCTCGCGGGCCAGCACACCTGCGCGGACATCGTCGGCCGCAGCCCCGCCATCCGCCGGCTCTTCGACCTCCTCCCCCCCGTCGCGGCCAGCGACGCCACCGTGCTGATCCAGGGGCCGAGCGGCTCGGGCAAGGAGCTGGTGGCCCGCGCGCTCCACGATCTCTCTCCCCGGCGCCAGCAGCGCTTCGTACCCGTGAACTGCGGAGCCCTGCCCGACGCCCTGCTCGAGTCGGAGCTGTTCGGCTACAAGGCCGGCGCGTTCACCGACGCCAAGCGGGACAAGCCCGGGAGGTTCGCCCTGGCCGAGGGCGGGACGCTGTTCTTGGACGAGATCGGCGACGTCTCCCGCGCGCTGCAGGTGCGCCTGCTGCGTGTGCTCCAGGAGCGGAGCTACGAGCCCCTGGGCGGGGTCGCGTCGGTCCGGACGGACGTGCGGGTCATCGCGGCGACCAACAAGGACCTCGCCGAGCTCGTCCGGGCGGGCACGTTTCGCGAGGACCTGTTCTACCGGATCCACGTCGTCCGGCTCGACGTCCCGCCCCTGGCGCAGCGACGCGAGGACATCCCCCTGCTCGTGGACCACCTCCTCCGCCAGCACAACTCCCTGTACTCCCCCCGGATCACCGGGGTCTCCCCGGCGGCCCTGGCGTTGCTGGCCCAGCATGATTTCCCAGGGAATGTCCGGGAGTTACAGAACATCATCGCCCACGCGAGCGTGCTGTGTCGCGGGGGCCTCATCGAGCCCCGACACCTGCCTCCCGAGCTGACCCAGGCGCACCGTCACCCATCCCGCACGGCGGGCCGCACGACGGACCTGAAGTCCGCGGAGCGAGCCCTGATCGAGGAGGCGCTGAACCGGCAGCAGGGCAACCGCGCCCGCGCGGCGCAAGAGCTGGGCATCCACCCCAGCACCTTGTACCGCAAGATCCAGCGGCTCGGGCTCGAGACGCCCGTGACGGACGGGCGGGGCCAGCGGCGGGCGGCCCCCTCGTCGACCGGGGGCGCGCCCGATGGGATCCTGGCCGGCCGGAGCTCACCTGGCCGGAGCCCGCACGGTTGACACCCGCGCCGGGAAGCGATACCCAGGCGACTGACCAGGTGCTCGGCGTGCGATGCACGCCAGCGAAGAGGGAAGCCGGTGCGACTCCGGCACGGTCCCGCCACTGTGAGCGGCGGGCAGACCCGGTCCTCCGGGAAGCCCCACCGCCCCTGCACGTGAGGCCACTGGGTCCGCGACCCGGGAAGGCTGCAGGGGTGGGCCGCGAGTCAGGAGACCTGCCTGGTCGATCCCCACGGGAGGCTCCTCGTGGCAGGGAGCCCACTGTCCGCGGACTGCCCTGCCCGCCTCCCCAGCGCCGGCGAAGACCGGCCGGAGGCCCCCATGAAGAGGTGTGAACGACTGCTCCCGCTCGGTGTGCTGCTCTGCCTGGCCGTGGGCCTGCCGGCCTGCGACGACAGCCGGCGGCGAGCCGGCGGCGAGGGCGAGGGCGAGGGCGACGGCGCAGAGGGCGAGGGTGAGGGCGAGGGCGAGGGCGAAGGCGCCGAGGGCGAGGGTGAGGGCGAAGGCGAAGGCGAGGGCGCCGAGGGTGAGGGTGAGGGCGCCGAGGGTGAGGGTGAGGGTGAGGGTGAGGGTGAGGGCGAGGGCGAGGGGGCCGAGGGCGAGGGCGCCGAGGGCGAAGGAGCCTGCGATCCCAGCCTCTCGGTCACCCCGCTGGTGCTCGGCGAGGGCGCCTGCCCCATCTGGCAGGCCACGCCGCCAGCCCACCCCCTGGCCTTCGCGGTCGCGGCGCACGATCGCCTCGTCGTGCTGGTCGAGGAGCGGGGGGCGGGCACGATGACCTACCGGGTCGAGGAGTGGTCCCTCGAGGGAGACAGCATCACCAGAGCGGTGGTCCTCGAGCACGTGGTCGACCTCAGCGGCGGCGAGCCCTTCCCCGGCAGCTACCTCGCCCGGGCCGAGGACGGGACGGTCGCGTTCGGGTACACCTGGCCCGGCTTCTCCGCGCCCGGGAAGATCGTCATCGGCGCGGCCGGCTGGAGCGTGCTGCTGGACGCCCCGGGCAACTACGACGCGGCGTTCCTCTCCAGCGGCGAGCTGCTCGTGGAGGCCCTCGGGCTGGGCGACGACGTCGCCAGCGGGCAGGGGCTGTACCGCGCCGCGCTGCTCTCCCCCGAGAGGATCGAGCTCCAGCAGGTCGTCGGAGAGCTGGGTGACTACAGCGCCCCGGTGGAGGTCGTCCCGGGGCTGGTGGTCGCCGGCGGCTTCTTCAAGGACGAGACCCGGCTGTTCGGCTTCGCGCCCGAGGTACTGGAAGGCGAGCTGGTCTCGGCCACGGACGCGGGCAGCCTGCTGCTCTCCGGCAACGTCTCCGGCCTCGGGCTGCTCCCGGCCGGCACCTGGCGCGCGGGCCCCGCACTGGTGCTGTCCCTGGTCAACGCGGACTGGTCCTTCGCGGGCCTATCGCTCCGCGAGGTCGTGCCCGGCGACGCCGCGCCCTTTGCCCTGGGCGTCTCGACCTCCCTGCTCGAGCCGGGGCCCGAGGGGGGAAGCATCACCAACCTGGCCGCGGGGGCCGGGATCGTCGTCGTGCTGCTGGGCAACGGGGCAGACGACCGGCTGATCGCCCTGGGCCCACGCGAGTGAGGGGCTAGGAGCCTGTCACAGGGATTTTGATCAGTTGAGGCGCCGGATGGCGACCGCGTCAGCGGTGCTCGCCATCCGGCAGCACCCTCACTCCAGATCCGGCAGCTCCGACCGAGGGACCGTGACCTGGATGCTGCGCGCCTGTCCAGGTGCTCGGGTGATCAGACCCAGCGCCTCCAGCTTCAGCACCATACCGTGCACGGTCGGCGGGGTGACACGGAAGTAGCTCTGGATGTCGGCCTCGGATGGCGGCCGCCGATTCACTTTGCTGTACGCGTAGATGAACGCCAGGTACTGCCCTTGCTTTTCGGTGAAGCGCTGCTGTTCCATGGTGGCCACATACCGCGGGGGGATCGACCGAGCGAGCTTTTTGTGATCTGTGAGCTTCACGACAGCCAAGCAGGCTGCTGGGAGGTCCAGATGAAGCCGTCGTCGGGTCCGGGATCGCGCGGGCGCCGATCGCGTCAAGGAACGCCCGGTCGTTGCGACGCAGTTCGATGTCCTCGAGCACCTGTGCGCCGCACAGAACGTTGAGCGCGATGTTGAGGACGTGGTCGGAATCCTGATCCCGGACTATTCATCCTCCCCCCCGGCGGCCATCTAATCCATCAGACTGCTGGACATTCTCCGGGCTAACTACTGAACAAATAGTCGCAATTTTGATAGAATCAGGTTTAAAAGATAGTTTCTCCCTTTCCCCCAATGGCTTGGAGGCAGGAATCCGCTTAAACTGTTCTGGCGCTCAGGATGATTTGAGGTAGAGTGGGCGAACTTGGAGATGCGCTAGCTTGTACCAGATGACCTCCCAGATCTTTGCGGAGGATTCCAGAATCGCTACAGTCACCGCTCGTGCATGAAGAAGCACCTGCGCGCCAACCTTGAGGATCTGCTCCCGTGTGCGCCGGATGCTCCAGCCCTCGTGCGTTCCCGCCTCGACGGTCTTTCGGATGGCGTTCATCAGATTGTACGCCAGCGCACTCAGGATCAGGGAGGTCTCGTTGATCTGGAAGCTGTGTCGGCGGGCTTCGAAGGCCTGGTCCTCGACGCTCACGACCTCGCCGTCGTCATCGACAGTGGGGGCAGGCGGCGGCAGCGGCTTGCCGCGATGGGTCTTCTTCGGCCGTGGGGACGACGACAGCGCCGGCGCCAGGACGCTCTTCCACTCGCCCATCGCGGCCTCAGCGTTGCCCCGCTGGCGGTAGAGTTCGGGCTCTTCGCGATCCAGCAGGGGGCGACATCGACCAACACCCCCGAGAGCCGGAACCGAGTCTCGTGAATGAAGAGCACGCGGAGTAGGAAGAAGGGCATGTCCCGGTAGCCGTAGGCTCTGCGCTTGAGGACCTTGATTTTGTTGTTCAATCCCTCGAGCGGCCCAGTGGTGATGTGGTGGTCGTACCAGGCGAGGATGCGCTGACGATGCCTCTCGATGGTCTCGGCGACCGGCCGGGTCTGGGGTCTGGTTGGGTGCCGACCTCCGGGCCGGCTCGGTACAATTCCGAACCCGGCGCCGCCGCGTTGCCTTGCCATCTCAGCGGAGTCAGGGCAACCTTGGTCACAATGCTAGCGTCGTACCAAATGCCCTTGGTCGTGATGCTGTTGCTGGCCGGGTCGACCGCCGCCGCGCAGGTGCCGCCGACAGGCGCGCCGGCGCCGGTTTTCTTCGTCCCGCTCCAGGTGGACAACCCGTTCACAGGTAAAGAGAAGGTCCTCCGCGCTCTGCTGACGGCTGGCATTCTCGGGACCGGGCGATTTGTCGAGAGCGTCACCGCCGAAACCGAGCAGGCCCGCCGAGACTGCATCCGCGAGATCAACAGCGACCGCAACGCAGAGACCTGCTGGATTCGGCTCGGCCAGGGGCAGGGCGCCAGCCTGATGGTGACCGGCGAAATCCGCGGCACGTCGAAGAGCTGCACCTCGATGCTGCGCCTGACGGCGCTTGAGACCCGAGTTGCCCAGCGGATGAGAGTCCAGGTCCTCAGGCCGTGCGGCGAGGCTGAGCTTGAGCAGGAGATGCGGCGGGCAGCGTGGGAGCTGGCTGGAGCCGTGGGGGGGGCCGGGCCCCCATCTGCCGGCCCTGCGATTTCAACCTCGGGCACCGCCTCGGCACCGCCGCTTCCTCAATCCGGGTCGGTCGCGATTGCCCCTCCACCGCCCGAGATCCTCCCTCACGATCCGATCATCGATCGGGGGCAGGTGACAGCCGTAGCTGGCAACCTAGCGGTCGAGGTCAGGCCCTACGGGCAGGTTCGCTTGGATCTGCGTGAGCCCTCCGGCCGAGAGCAGGCTGTGGGCTCTCCCTACCGCAATCCGCAGGCCGCGGTCGGGGAGTGGCAGGTCGTGGCGAGCGCGGCCGGCTACGAGCCGACCACGCGCTCGGTGACGGTACGCACCGACGAGACGGCGATCCTGCAGCTCGAGCTGCGCAAGCTCGGTACGCTCGGGGTCGACGTGCAGCCGCGTGAACAAGTGCGGCTGAACCTGACGGACCCCACCGGGGCCAGCCAGACGGTGGGCTCGCCCTACTCCAACCCGGTCGCGCTATTGGGGCAGTGGCAGATCCGTGCGAGCGCCACGGGATACGAGGCAGCGACCGAGACAGTCCAGGTGAAGCCGGGCGAGGCAGCGGCCGTCTCGCTTGCACTTGTGCCGCTGGGCGGTTTGGAGGTGAGCGGCGAGCCCGTGGGCGCGGCCGTGAAGGTCACAGGACCGGAAGGGTTTTCCGATAATCAGGGAGGGCTGCCTTGGTCGGCACGCGGGCTGACCAGCGGCAGCTATCTCGTCGAGGTGGATCGAACGGGGTATACACCGTTCACTCAGCGAGTGGTTGTGAGGGCAGGTGACACAGCCCGGATCGCAGTGAAGCTCGAGCTTTCCATCCCCGACCGCACAAGCAGCGCGCCTGGTCCAGCGGGACGGCTGCCTGACCACTGGACAGGCAACGCACACCAACAGGATACGAACACCGACTGGACAGTCGACCTGCGCATATCGAAGCTCGAAGCGGGGCTGCGATGTGCAGAGATCGCCTACCCATCGCTGTCATGCACAGGATATTTGGAGTGCACTTCGGGCACGGCGGAGGACGAGATCGTTGCCAGAGAGGTCATCACCACCGGCCAGAGCCGATGTGTAGATGGTGGTATAGTACGGGTGAAATTCAGAGAACAGCAGGCAACCTACGAGTGGCGTTCGACCTCCCAGTATGCAACGACCGTGCTCTATCCGATCGGGTCGACCACGCGACAGACAGGTCCTGGTCAAGCCACCTCGTCAGAGAACGACCCTCCCTGGCTCGGCCATCGCCTACTGGAGCAATCAGGATGGCAGGTCTCGCTCCGAATCGGCTGCCTGGACCGTGGATCGCGCTGCGGCGACATTGAGTTCCGCTCGTTGAACTGTGGCGGTAACCTCAGGTACGAAGAGCTGAGTTCCGACGGCTATGTGTTCGCTGAGAAGCTAAACTATGGGAACTGCGTACGTGGATGCAAGATCATCATCGCCCGAACGGGTCATTCGTATTATGAGACCTGCAGCGGCAGGCGAACGGGTGGTGGAAGGCTGTCCTACTGATCCGGTATAGGCAGGGTAGGGATCGACGGGGTCACATAGGGATCATCAACGCCCTTTCGCTCCTCGGCCACGGTAGCCGTGCATCTCTTAACCTCGGCCTCGGTGGCCACGGTGGCCCCGGGCTCAACACGCATACTCAGGGGGGCATCCTGAGGCGGTGTCCATCGAGTCAGTGTTCAGCCAGGGGTGCCGGTGGATGTCGCGTTCATCCGCCATCCATGCGGGGATGGGCTCACTCAGGGGCTGAGGGGCGCATAGGAACTTTCGAGGCCCTTTCTTCACCTGGTCAAGGTAGCCCAGAGAGTGCCCGGGTGTCGCGCGGCTGGCGTGGCGTGGTTGGCCTGGCTGGCGCGATGTTGGCGGTCCGGGGTTGGCGTGAGGCGTGCTCGGCATCCATCCGCAGCCCCCAGGAGGCATCGGCGGGAGCCGTCGGCGAGCGGTGAGCGCTGGCAGGGGCAGTGGTCGCGGAATCGCCGCTTCTCGGTCGGCTTTTCGGCCGTGGATGCGGAGATCGCAAGGCTGGGGGCGAGGTTGCACCGCGACGGCGAACCCGTGCGATGAGCGTCTGAGCGGGGATGACGTCGCCGAGCCCCGAACGGCAGCCGGTCCGCCGGAGCTGCTTGGAGGCTGCTCCTGGTCCGGCCTCCCCCCCCGAGCCTCCCGCCAGAGCGAGGGCCGGAGCGCACGCGGGTGAGCTGCCGTGGGAGGTGCCGAGGGGCCTACCCGGGGGCGTGGGGAGGGGACCGGGTGCGGCGTCGCGCGGCCGGCGCGACCTCGCCGTCGCCCTGGTCCGGCGGGTCCTCGTCCGATGCGGAGGAAGGCGCTGACCAGCTTGCTGAAGGGAGGTGCTGGGGCAAGAGCTGGGGCCGCGTGGCGCGGCGCTCTACGTTGCAGCCCGGGAACGTCGCGAGCCTCGTCAGAAGCCCAAGTCGCGCTGGATCGTCAAGCGGGGCAGGGAGAGGAACGCGTCATAGGCGGCGGCCACGTCGCCGGTGAGGTAGCCGCCCTGCGAGCGGACGCGCAAAAACGAGAGCCCGGCGGCGGCCGCCCGGCGCAGCGACACCAGCGTGAGGCGATCGCCGTGCCCGGCGGCGAGGAGCGCGGCCTCGAGGCTGCCGGTCCGTGGCGGCTCCAGCGGAGCCTCGACCACCCGGAAGCCCACCGGAACGCTCGGGTCGAGCGCCATCTCGCTCGACACCCCGCCGGTGGTGGTCGTGCCGATGACGCGGTAGTCGTCGCCGAGCGCACGGTCGAGGTACATCCCGAGCGGGTGCGCGGACAGGTAGTCGTCCCAGACGACGGGCTGCTTCTGGACGTGCCCGTTGTGCGCCAGGATGACGACGCGCTCTCCCGGCTCGCGCTCGAGCAGGGCGAGCAGCGAGTCGGCCATGAATCGGTCGCGGGCAGACATGTCGAGCCGGGCCTCCGCGCCGCGGTGCATTGCCTCGTTGGCCCGAAGCGCATAGTCGGCACACTGGAGCGCGCTCAAGCGCTGCCGCAGACCAGCGGCCCGGGCGCGGCCTCCGCGCTCGGCGAGCACGGCCTCGAGGAAGCCGGAGCGCTGGTGCAGACGCGCCAGGCCGGCCGTGAGCGCGTCCTGTTGGGCGACCCCGAGGGCCGCCCAGGCCTGCGCCGAGCCTGCGACCGAGGTCCCGGACAGCTCCCGCACGATCGGCTCGAGGCGCTCGAGGACCGGCGCGGAGTCGGGGTCCAGCTCTCGCAGAGCCTGGGCCACCCAGGCGAGCATGGCCGCCATCGCCGCTCCTCCGTTGGGTGCGTCCAGACCGGCGAAGCGGATGCCGCGCGGCGCGCCCCAGGACCGCAGCCAATGGGCCGTGGAGGCCATGCCCCAGTCGGCTGCGCCACGGCTCACCGTTCGCAGCTCCCGGACGTCCGCAGGATCGGCGAGCCAGCCGGCAAGCTCCTCGCCTTCGCCCAGGTCGAACTCGGCAGCGATCAGCCGGAAGCCGAGCTGTTCGCAGAGGAACCGGACCAGCCGTCGCCGCACCGTCCAGAACTCCTCGATGAAGTGCGCGCCCTCGCCCAGCGCGACGACGCGGGCGTTCCCCACCAGCTCCCGCACCCACTCCAGATCGTCGAGGGGCGCCTCCGGGTCGATCGACGTCAGCTCGGTTAGCCATCCATGCGTGTCCATGCGGTTCCTCCTGCCAGGCCGCCAGCTGCTCGGGTTGCCGAGGCCGTGGGCCGCGTTCTGGTATCGTGCGGCGCTCCTCGATGCGCGACCAGCAGCCACGCCACCACGGAGAAGGCGGCGGCCACGAGAAACGGGGCGCCCGTGAGCAACCCGCAGGTCGAGCCCCGGATGCCCTGGGCGTACACGCTCGTGTAGACGAGCGGCCCGGCGATCGCGCTGAGGCTGGCCAGGGACGCCAGGCTGCCCTGGAGCTCGCCCTGGGCATCCGGCGGCACCGTGCGTGACATCAGCGACTGCAGCACCGGTCCCCCGACGGCCGAGAACGCCGACACGGTGACGATGACGTAGAGGTGCCAACCCCTCGCGGCGAAGGCGATCGCGACGTAGGCGACGCTGCCCAGGAGCAGCCCGATCCCCAGGGCGCGTCGCTCGCCGAGTCGCGGCACCAGCACCCGTGGGAGCGCCGCCTGCGCGACGGCCCCCACCAGGCCCAGGAAGGCGAACGAGGCGCCGATCTCCACCGGCGACCAGGCGAAGCGCCGGGCGGTGAAGAGCGCCCACAGGCTCGAGATGGCGCGCCCCGCGAGGCAGAGCAGGAGGTAGCACCAGAACAGCCTCGTGAGCGGCGAGGCGGAGAACAGCGGGCGAAGCGCCACGAGGGGAGTCCAGCGCGCGGGCTCGAGCCGCCGGCGGGACTCGACCCCGAGGGATTCGGGCAGGAGCACCAGCGCGCTCGCGAAGTTCAGCAGGTTCAATCCGGCCGCGACGAGGAACGGCGCCGTGAGCCCGGCTCCCGCGAGCGCGCCGCCGACGCCCGGTCCGGCCACGAGGCCGACCCCGAGCGCGGCCGCCACCAGGCCGAAGTTCCCCGGCCGACTCTCCTCGTCGGAGACATCGGCCAGGTACGCGTAGGCCACGGCCATGCTGGCGCCGGTCAGGCCGGAGATCACGCGCCCGACGAACAGCAGCGCGAGGGTCGGCGCCCAGGCCATCAGCAGGTAGTCGATGGCCGCGCCGGCCAGGGACACCAGGAGGACCGGTCGCCGGCCGTAGCGATCGGACAGGTTCCCGAGCACGGGAGCGGCAACGAACTGGACGACGGCGTAGATCGCGATGAAGTAGCCGAAGTACCGGGAGACGCGCGCCGGGTCGGCGTCGAAGCGGCCCACCACCTCCGGCAGCACCGGGATGAGCAGGCCGTACCCGAGCGCGTCGAGGAAGACGGTGCCGAGGACGAGGCTCCGGCCGCTCACGGTGTCACGCCAGCGGTCGGAGCGCGTCGAGCATGCCCCGGGCGTACCCGGCCCACTCGTCCACCTCGGGCACCAGCGCCAGGACCCACACCGCCGCCTGGAGCAGCCGCACCCGACGGTAGGCCTCGAGCGTCTCCGCGGCCGGCGCCCCCGGATAGGCCGCGAGCATCTCGCCCTCGGGATCGGACAGCGTGCTGAGGTCCCAGGCGACCGGCCCCCGGCACGCGTCCTCGAAGTCGTTCCACAGCAGGCCGTGCGCCGACGGGATCAGGTTGTAGACGTGGGCGTCGCCGTGCAGCGGCTGCAGGGGGGAGGTCGAGCTCTCCACGGCCGGCAGCAGCCGATCCGCGACGCGGCGCAGCATCGCTACCTCGCTCGCCGCGATCACCGCGGGCAGACCTTCGAGCCGGGCCAGGCCGCGCGGGATGTCGTTGAGCGGCGGCGCGAGGAGCGGCAGCTCCCCGGGGTACTCCCGCAGCGCCCCGTGGAGCTCCGCGAGCATCCTCCCGGCCACCTCGGGTGCGGGCACCTCGTCGGAGACCGGCGTCACGTAGGACCAGTAGCTGATCGCGAAGCCGTCCGCGAGATGCGGCCCCGCGGGCAAGAGGTCGCTCGGCGGCACGACGGGGGCCCCGCGTCCGTGCAGGAAGCGGGTCACGTCGAGCTCGCGCGTGAGCCACGCGTCGATGGGGTGCCGGAGCAGCGCCGTGAACGTGCTGACGCGCGCCACCAGGGGGGCCGGTCGGAGATGGACCCGGACCGCGTAGCGCTGGGCGAGCACCGTCGGTGCGACGACCCGGATGCCGTGGCGCTCGGCGACCTTGGTCGCGGCGGCCACCGCCCGCGCGGACACGGCCGCCCGGTCCTCGGCCGTGAGCGTCACGGGGTGGTCCCAGCGGTCGCGGATCCCTGGCGTCATGCGGACACTCCTCGGCGGCCGCGGCCGGCGACCTCCTCCGGGGGGGCGAAGACCTCCCCGGGAAACAGCAGCGTCAGCGCGGTGCGGAGACGGGCCGCCACGAACTGCGACAGCTCTCCCTCCCGCTCCACCGCCCACTGCATCGAGGCTCCCTGCATCACCGCCTGAAGGTGTCGGGCGACCTCGCGCCGGTCGGCCATCGTCTCGGGCAGGCGCTCGGCGATGGCCTCGCGGATCAGCCGCGACCCGCGGCAGGCCAGCTCGCCCAGGAACGGATCGGACATCTCCTCGACGACCGTCAGGAGGTACTCGTGGATGCGCTCGCTCTCGAGCACCGCCACGAGCGCCCGGAGGAAGCGCCAGAGCCCCTGCACCCCCGGGCCGCCGGGCAGGGCGGCGAGCTCCGACGGCAAGCGGCTCGTGCTCCGCTCCATCAGCTTGCGGTAGAGCCCTGCGCGGTTCGCAAAGCGCTGGATCAAGGTGGACCGCGCCAGGCCGACCTCGGTGGCGACGTCGGCGAGGGTGAACTGCACCGGGCCCCGGCGCCGGATCACGCGCCGGGTCGCGTCCAGGACCTCGTCGTCGCTGAGCAGCTTGGGGCGTGGCATGGATTGTTCATAACCGACGCGACGGTTATATTCAAGCCCAAAGAACAACAGGTTGCGAAGACCGGGTTCATGCCGTGAACCGGCCGCCGTCGCTGGCCGAGCTTCTGGCGGATGCCGGGAGCCGGGCGTGGCACCCCCGGGGGACTTCCCGGACCGGCGAGCGTCGACCTCGCCGATGGAAAAAGAGGACTAGCAGGGCTCGGCCGGCAGCTCGACCACCGTGCCCCAGGGCGCCCGGCCGTGGTGCGCCGGGGCCACCCACAACACCGGATAGGCCGGTTTTCCCTCGGGAAATCGGCTGAACAGGTCGCTGAGCCCGACGAAGAATGCGGGGCCCGGGACGTGCTCGGCGATCCAGGCGAAGACCGGCCGGTGGTCGGTGCCGCCGCCACCTCGCAGGCGCACCTGGCGCAAGAAGGCGGGCAGCTCGCGCGGCGGCACGACCTGCTGCACCTTGGCGTCGGCCAGCAGCACCGTCAGCTCCGGCACCAGGTCCGCCAGCCCGCCGAGCTCCGTGGCCACGGCCACGAGCTGCCGCTCCCCCATGGAGCCCGAGGTGTCCACGGCCACGACGACCTCGGGAGGCCCCGTGCGCACCAGGCCCGGCACGATCAGGTCGAACGCGAGGAAGCGCCGGCTGGGCTGACGCAGGCTGTAGTCCGCGGGCGGGAGCGCCTCGCCGACGAAGCGCTGCAGCAGCCGCGCCCAGGGCACCCGGGAGCGGCCGCGGCCGTGGACGAGGAGCTCCAGCCGGCCTGGCACCTGGCCGCGCCGGCCACTCTGCTCCCAGGCCGCGACCGCCTCGCGGACCCGCTCCTGCAGGTCCTCCTGCGCGTCGTCGTCGAGCTCCAGGGGCAGGTGCACGTCGATGCCGCCCTGGTGGTCCGACAGACCCGGCAGCTCCCGGCCATCGGGCAGATGCAGGGTCACGGGCACCGGCACCGTCGGCCCCGCGCCCGTCGTGAGCAGGTGCTCGTAGATGGCCTCGGCGATGAGGCCGTCGTAGCGGGGATCGAGCAGGATCGCGACCGGGCCCAGCCCGGGGAGATCCCCCGTGGGCGGCTGGTACAAGGGCTCGTCGCTCCACTCGTGGCGGGGGATGCGGGCGACGATGCGGTTGATCGCGTAGTCGGCCGCGCAGTTCCACAGGTGCCGGTCCCGCCCCCGCGCCCGCTCCCGGGTCGCGAGCAACTGGTGGCCCACCTCGTGGGCCAGCACGAAGCCGAGCTGCTCCTGGCTCAGCAGGCGGGTGAGCTGCGGATCGTACCAGATGTGGCGCAGGCAGTCGGTGGCCGCGAACGCGCCCAGACCCGGCGCGGCCACCAGGCGCACGTGCAGCAGCAGGTGCCCCCAGAAGGGGTGGCGGTCGCAGAGCTGGAGGCGCAGCGCCGAGACGCGGCGGGCCTCGAGGGCCTCGGGGGAGAGCGCCGGGGAGGCGGCCGGGGTCACTGCGGCTGCCCCAGGTCGAGCTGGACGAGCTCGTCGGCCAGCTCCCGGTACCCGGCATAGGCCTTCAGGCGCTCGGTCAGGTCCGTACGCCGGCGCAGGTCCCGCAGGCACAAGAACACGTACTCCGGGTCGAGGCCCGGCGAGCGCAGGAACTTCAGGACGTGGGGCAGCCAGGCGCCCGGCACCTCCCGCTGCTCGGCCAGCCAGCTCGCGACCGCGGTGATCGTCGCGTGCACGAAGGACGGATCGACGCCCTGCTCCCCGGTGAAGTCCACCGCCTGCCCCCGCTCGACGATGGCCCGCACGTTCACCCGCTCGTGCAGCCGGACGAAGGCGAAGAGCTGCTCCGTGGCCGCGGCCCCGATGCAGGCCGCGACCAGCCGCTTGCGCTGCCCCGGCTCGGCGCGGGCGAAGACCCGGGCCGCCATCTCCCAGCTCCGGGGCGTGGGGAAAGCGTCCGCACCGTCGTTCTTGTACAGGAGCTCTGCACCGAAGCGCTCGTGGGCCCGCAGATACGCGAGGATCGGCGGGGACAGCTCCTGACGCTCGGCCCAGGCGATCCAGCCCGGGAGGTCGACCCGAAGCTGGAAGTGGGCGAAACGATTGTTCAAAGCGGTGGACAGGGTGGTGACCAGCGCGCTGTCCTCCTCGAGGTTGCCCGCGGCCATGACCACCGTGCCCGGGTGGAACTGGAACGGCCCCACCCGACGCTCGAGGACGATCTGGTAGGCCACGGCCTGGTGCAGCCGGGTCACCGCGGCGTTGATCTCGTCGAGGAAGACGAAGCCGGGCGCGTTGCAGACCGCCCGCACCCAGGGTGGGGCGAGCAGCGACAGCTCCCGTCGCTGGCGATCGGGGAAATAGACCCCGCCGATCTCCGCAGGCTCCCGCTGGGCCAGCCGGATGTCGTGCAGGGGAAGCTCCAGCCGCCGGGCGATCTCGGCCGCCAGCGCAGACTTCCCCACGCCGGGATGCCCGCGCAGCAAGACCGAGATGCCGGCGTCGAGCGCGACCGGTACCAGGTCGCGCAGCTCCTCGTAGGAGTAGCCCGCCGGGTCGAGGGACCGGTGACGGGTGGCGACGCTGGCACGCTTGCTGACCCGGGCCATGGTGGCCTCCTCCCTGCGCTACAGCAGCAGGTCGATGAGCTGGTGGCGGTGCTCGGGATGGCTCAGCAGCACCGCGATGACGTGCTTGCAGAAGGTGGCGCCGTTTCCGTCGCGCATCTGCCCAGCATCCGGGCAGGTGCAGCTCGGCGGCAGCCGCCACTTCGTGTCGATGGAGACCAGGTAGCGCCGCTGGCCGCCGAGCACCCAGAAGGTCGCCTCCCCGGGCAGGTGTGGCTCCCCGGGCTCGATGCGGTAGGTCCGCAGCACGTCCCGCACCGCCCGCAGCACCCGACGGTCGCGCTGATCGACGTCCATCCCGTCCTCCCTGGCACCCGCCCCCGCGGCCGGCGGCGACGCGGTCACGGGCGCGCCGATGCCGGCCGCGAGCCCGGCAGGGACCGGCGGCTGCATGGGCTGCCCCTCGAGCAGCACCTGCCCCTCTGCGAGGCGATCGCCGAGCCAGCGCGTCCACTCCGCCAGGTCGTGGCGCACCGTGCGGCCCGCGCTCACCACGTAGAAGCTGCGCCCGTTGACCCGCCCGATCGCGTACCCCTGCCCGATGGAGTAGTGCGACCCGGTCTGCACCCAGAAGTGCAGCCCCTTGGTCGGCGCCAGCGGGGCGGGCACCGCGGCCACGGTCGGCGCGATCTTCGCCGGGGGTTGCGACGAACCAGGTCGCTTGCGCGCCGGCATCACGCCACCACCGAGGAGCCGCGGGCCGGCCGGGGCGTGATCATGACGACCCAGGCTGCGGGGACCAGCGATGCGTCACCGGGCCCAGGCTGGTCGGGGCGACGGATAGGGCTCTGGGACATGCCGAACCTCCGGACGCGTCGAGCCGGCCCCGCTCCGGGACCGGGTGGTGCCTAGCCCCGGGGAGGGCCGGCCCGTGCGGCGCTCGCGCTGCTCGCGGCGTACGGGATATCTACGCACGAGGGTGACGTTGCGCGCCGCCGGCGCGTCCGAGTGCGACACTCCATGTCGCACTCCCGCAAGGGGGGACGGCCTGGTGGATGACGGCCAACAGGTCGGCACACCACCAGGGACCGGCGCAAAGGCCGGTCCCCACCAGCAGCGCGGTCGCGCTGGCACACCACCAGGGACCGGCGCATCGGCCGGTCCCCACCAGCCGCGCGGTCGCGCTGGCACACCACCAGGGACCGGCGCAAAGGCCGGTCCCCACCAGGGCCTCAAACTGTCCAGATCACCGTGCCGAAAGACGACCTGGCGGGGTGCTACGTCGTGCTGCGGGACCGACGCTGACGCAAGGCGAGCAGCACTCCAGTGATCGCCACGAACGACATCAGACCGCAGGCGATGATCCCCACGTAGGGGAGGATGAGCTCATAGCAGTGCAGCGACTGGATGGCATTCCGATAATCGCCCTTACGCTCGTACAGTCCGCTCTTTCGAAGCAACAAGATTGCACCACAAATCGATGTGATGAGCATCATGGGTGTACAGATCAAGCCGACGATCCGGTGCAACCTCCGCAACTTTCGTCCGGGCAGACGTCGTTCTTTCTTCTGGATTTCGGCTTCCATGGTTCTCCTTTCCAAATCAGTACTTCTGGACCAGAACTGCATCGAGGACGCGTACGGTAGGGACTTGATTCTTCCGAGCAGCCTGGACGAGGGTATCATCGTCCGATGCTACGCGTATTCCATGAAGAAGCAGTGCTTCGCGGATCTCGCTGGTCGACCTCCCTTCCAGGCTGGCGACAGTCGAAATGCTGGCGCCCAGCAGCAGCTCAGTGGCCCGCTGACCGATCTCCTCCTGCCCATGGCCGTGTTCTCTGGCGTGCTCGACGACATGCTGTGCTGGAAAAATTGAAAAGAACAACATGGCAACAAACAGACCGACGATGACCATCCCTTTGGCCTTCGAGATAGTCCCTAAAATCGCTTTCCAATTCAGCCAGATATGTAAAGATGCTCCAACAAAGAAGATTGGACTTAGCCACTCGTGTGAGACGACGATGAGCCCATCGCGAACCTTGAAAAACATGAGAAGACCAGTAATTGCCAGCAGTAGAAAAGATCCAGTGGTGATCGGCGTCACCCAGGAGCGTAGTGACCTCATGAACATCCCTATCTCTTCGTAGCATACCCCATGTACATAGCATCGAGGTGTTTGCTTTCCTGGAAATCGAGCCTGCGCCCGAGCTCCTGGAAGCCGATCTTGCCCTGCACGCGTCGGCGGAGGTCGCACAGGCTCGCGAGGGGATTGCGTCGCGCGAAAATGCCCCGCATCTCGCCAGGTTGGAGGCCATGTCGCTCGAGGAGCGCCCTCAGCTCCGCGGGCTTGACGAACTTCGCGTAGACGTGCACGTCCGGCTCGACGAAGGCCGTGGAGCGCCACTCCTGCATGACCTTGATGATGGCGATCTTGCTGATGAGCGTCCGGTTGATGGTGTCGTAAAAGAGCAGCCCGCCCGGACGGAGCACCCGCGCGATCTCCCGGATCACCCGGTCCACGTCGTCCACGTGCTCGAGGACGTCGCAGCAGGCGACCTGATCGAACGCTCCGGCGGCGAAGGGCAGGTGCTCCCCGGCACCGACCTCGTAGACGATGGACAAGCCCGACGAGGCCGCATGCGCCCGGGCCGTGGCGATGGACTCCGGCGCCGGGTCGATGCCGGTGACGTCGAACCCCAGCCGCGCGAACTCCTCGGCGAGCAGCCCACCACCACACCCGACATCCAGGAGCCGGCGCCGGCCGCGCGCGAGACCCTGGTCCCGGTCGATCACCCGCTGGAAGTAGCCGAACCGGACCGGATTGATCCAGAGGCGCAGCGTGCTGAACTCGCTCACGTCGTCGTCCCACCAGGAGTGGCCCAGCCGCCGATAGATGTCCTGGTTCACTTGGTGTTCCCCGCTGTTCGGCATGTTCGTCCTCTACCCGTGGCGCTCCTCGAGGAAGGCACGCAGCCTGGACAGAACCAGCGCGGCGGCCTCGAGCTCCTCGTCGCCGATGGATGACGCGAGCGCCCCGCGAGGACCGCCCCGGACTCCTCAGACGAACTCGCGCTCCTCGGCCGCCACCTCCTGCTGCACGAAGCGGTACAGGTGCGCGGGCCGCCCCCCCCGGGCGCTCGGCGGAGCCTCGGCCACACCCACGCGCTCGATGAGGCCGATGCGCACCAGCTTCTCCCGGAAGTTGGAGCGGTTCAGGGGGCGGTCGAGCACCGCCTCGTAGACCGCCCGCAGGGCCTCCACCGCGAAAGGCTGGTCGATGAGCTGGCCGGCGATGTTGGTGTAGCGCAGCTTGCCCCGCAAGCGGTCCACCGCGGCGGCGACGATCGCGTCGTGGTCGAAGGGCAGCCGGCCGCGACGGGCGACCTCGCACCACCGGGCCTCCGGGGTGTCCGGCACGTCCGCCCGGGTCAGCGCGAGGTGGGCCACGCTGACGGTGCGCCCGCGGGGATCCCGGTACAGGCCGTCGAAGGTGCAGAGCTGCTCGAGGTAGACCTGGGGCAGCAGGTCCGCAGCCAGCCCCCCCCGGCCACACAGCGCCCGGTGGGCCGCCTCCTCCAGGGTCTCGTCGAGGCGCAGGGCCACCCCCGGCAAGGCCCAGGCGCCCGCGTACGGCTCGGCCCGGCGCCGCTGTAGGCGCACACCGAGCCCCCCCGGGCGCAGGGCGAGCAGCACGACGTCCACGGCCAGCACGGGCCGGAGAGGAGCAGCAGGCAGGGGGAGTGGTGTTTTATTCATTTGCACTCAAACTAGCCCCCTCTCCCCTGCCTGTCCACAAGAAGAATCATCCACCATGACCGTTGACAGGATCGCGGAGTTTGGTTATGTTTCAACCAAACAAGGAGGACGCCATGCAGTGCGACATCCCCCGGCTCCCCACCCTCCACCGGAACCACCCCAGCGCGGACGGGCGACGGCCCACGCCGACGGACATTGCCCCGCCGGCCCTCGCACCGCGGGACGCGGCCCCGACAGGCGCAGTGCCGCAGGACGCGGCCCCGACAGGCGCAGTGCCGCAGGCCGCGGCCCCACGGGATGCTGCCCCGACGGAGCTCGCGCCGGCGGGCCCCGTCTCGCACGACCACCCCTTCATGCCCCTGCCCTGGCGGCCCGAGCCCGCGGTCCCCCGCCCCGACCCGGCGGCGGTCTTCGCAGCCGGGCTGCGGCTGCACCACCTCGCCAACACGGCCTACCCCATCGCGCACCGCCGGACGATCTGGCAGCACCGCGTGGACGAGAGCCTCCACGCGGGGCTTTTGCAGCGGTCCCTGACCGCGAGCCCGACCCTGAGCCTGTACGCGCACGTGCCCTTCTGCGAGCAGCGCTGCCGCTTCTGCGAGTACACGGTGGTCTCCCGGCACACGCGCCCGGACGAAGACCGTTACCTGGACGCCCTGCTCGCCGAGTTGGCGCTGTACCGAGAGCTGCTGGGCCGACGGACCTTGCAGGGCTTCGACATCGGCGGCGGCACGCCCGCGCTGGTGGACCCCCGGGGGATCGCCCGGCTGGTGGAGCGCGTCCACGAGAGCTTCGACCTGGCGCCGGGCTACGGCATCAGCATCGAGACCACCCCGCGCCTCGCGGCCCGGCACCCGGAGCGGCTGCGAGCGTACCAGGCCGCGGGCATCCACCGCCTCTCCATGGGCCTGCAGACGGCCGACGTCCGGCTGCTGCGCCTGTACGGGCGTGACCCCGACACCGACGTCAACCGCCAGGCCGTGGACCAGATCCGGGCCGCGGGGTTCGAGCGCTTCAACATCGATGTGATGTACGGCCTGGCCGGGCAGTCGGTCGGCGACGTGCTGACCACCCTGGAGCACACCCTGGCCCTCGACCCCGAGGTCATCACCCTGTACCGCATGCGCTACAAGGGCACGCAGGTCCAGCAGGAGGCCGCCGAGGTCCCGCGGGAGCGCATCGTCGCCATGGAGGTGGCCGCCCGCGCCCTCCTGAACGCCCACGGCTACCTCGCCAACCCGGGCAAGAACGGCTTCTCCCGGGTGCCCGGCGACCCGGGCACCAGCGCCTACCTCACCGAGCGGGTGGTCCACGGCGGCCCGTACCTCGGCCTCGGCCTGGGCGCCCAGACCTTCACCGGCAACGCGCTGGGCTACAACCTGGGTGCGGCCACCAAGCGGCTCGACGCCTACCTGGACGCGGTCGACGCCGGGCGGCTGCCCGTGCAGGACCTCTACTGGCTGCCCCGCAGCGAGGCCACGGCCAAGACCGTCGCGGTGGCCTTCTACTTCGGCGAGGTGCACCTGCCGTCCTTCGCGACCCGCTTCGGCCTGACCCTCGCCGAGGCCTACCCCGAGGCGGTGGCCTTCGTGCTGGCCGAGGGCCTGATGCACCACCGGGGAGAGTGCCTCGCGCTCACGGAGCACGGCGCCCGGCACTTCAACGGGGTGATCGCCTTGTTCTATTCGCCCACGGTCCAGCAGCACCTGCTGGCGTCCTGACGATGCCGGCCCTGGACCGCGCCCGGACCACGCCCATCCCGGCCGCCGGCGGGCCCCCCGGGCCTCCCGTCCTGGACGACCGGCCCCCGGCCTTCGCCAACCTCCTGCTCTCCGGCCCCTGCAACCTGCGCTGCCCGGACTGCCTCGGGCGTCGGCTGGGACCGCCGCCGCCGTCCACCCTGGACACGTTCCCCTTGCCCGGGCTGGACGCGTTCTGCCGCCGGCTCCGGGCCGAGGATGTGCGGGAGGTGTCCCTCACCGGCCGGGACACGGATCCCCTGCTGTACCGGCACCTCCCGGCCCTGGTCCAGCGGCTCCGGGAGCAGGTGCCCGGCGTGCGGCTGTCCCTGCATACCAACGGCCAGCTCGCGTGGACGCGGCTCGCCGCGGTCCACCTCCACGACCGCGTGACGGTGAGCGTCCCGTCGCTCGATCCGGCCACCTATGCGCAGATGACCGGAGGCGGACGGCTGCTCGACCTGGCCGGGTTGCTGGCGGTCTGCCGGATCCCCCTGAAGGTCTCGGTGCTGGTGACCCGCCGCAACCTCTCCGCGGTGGGGGCGACCCTGGACGGGCTGCAGGCCCTGGGAGTGCGTCGGGCCGTGCTGCGGCGGGCCCTGGACGAGCCGCTGCCGGCCTCCCTGCTTCCCGGCGCGACGCCGGTGGGCTGGTTCGGGCGCAACCCCGTGTACCGGCTCGGCACACTGGAGGTCACGGAGTGGCGGTTCGCGACCACCGACCTGCGCTGCCTCAACCTGCACCCGGACGGCCGGATCGACGACGAGTACCTGCTCACGAGGCCCCGGGAGGGCGTGGCGCGCTGACCCGCCTGGTGACTCACGATCGGCCACGGCGAGGGGCGCGACCGGCCGGCCTCGGCCCGGCCGGGACACCCTCCAGCCCGGCTCTGGTCGCGCGCCGGCCCCGCGCGCGGCGGCCGCCGCGGCGAGCAGCCCGGCCCAGGACTTCGGGGTGCTGCGCCAGGGATCGTCAACCGCCACCCGACCTGCGATCCTCTCGTCGTGCAGCCGCATGGAGGAACCGATGGACGGACGACCAGCATCCCCCCGGGCCGGCGGGATCGGCCTGCTCGTGCTGGCCCTCGCGGGCCTTACCCCGGGCTGCGCGAGCGCGCCGGCACCCTGGGAAGCCTGCGATCTGCCCGCCCGGGAGGTCCTCGCCCGGAAGTGCCCGGGAGGCAAGCCGCCCTCGGCCTTCGCCAGCTTCCCTCACGACTTCGACGGAGATGGTCGGGACGAGATCGTCTACTTCTACGAATGCCTGGAACGGATCGAGGAGGACTATGCCGAAGGCGACGACATCTACCGCCTGGCCGTGCTGACCTGCCCGGCGGAGGGGGAGCCGGAGCTGCTCCTGAAGATCGAACCCGACACCATGTCCGAATTCGCCGGGGGTGGTGAGGGGGCCTACCGGGAGCCGGGCTCCAAGGACCTCTGGCTCGCCCTCGCGACGAGCTCCCGCTCCTCGGCCAGCTTCGTCTTGAGCTGGTCGCAGCCGCGACACCGGCTGGAGCTGCTGCTCGATGGCAAGGAGTGCACGGAGGCGATCCCCCGGGATCTGGACGACGACGGCACCCTGGAGCTGATCTGCGAGCACCACGAGACCGGCGGCATGATGGCCGTGCCGGACGTCTACGCCTTCGACGGCAAGGCCCTGGTCGACCGGACCGCCCACTTCCCGGCCCTGATCCAGACACGGATCTGGTACTACGAGTGCGCCATCCACCGGGGCTGGTTCCCCCACCTCGCGAAGGACGACCTGGCCGAGCTCTTGCGGCTGGCGGGCCGCCACGAGGAAGCCCGGGAGGCGGCCCAGCAGCCCTACGACCCCGGCCACTCATACCCGTTGCCCGAGGGCGACACCGCCTGCTGGTTGAGAGACTGCGAGCCCGAGCTCCTCGACTGGGCCTCCTGGCTCGGCGCCGCGCCCCTCACCGGACCGGGGGACCGCCTGGCCCGACTCGAGGTCCCGTTGACGTTGTGCTTCCTGAGGCAGCTCGCCAACCCCTGGAAGGACTTCTGGAAATCCATACAGTACAGGATCATGATGTACCGGTATGAGCATCGTTCGAGCCGAGAAGAGTGATCCGAACGAGGTCGAATCGGAGGAGCAGCTCAGGCAGTTGCGAACGCGACGGCACCGCGCGACCAGCCGGCGGTCCGGACACCCCGCGGCGCTCGCCCACGAGCCTGGAGGTCGGAGATCGTGAGCTCCCTGATCCTCGTCGTGCTCGTCGTCCTCGTCCTCTTGGCGCTGGCCCTGGCCTCGCTCGTCTTGCGTCGCCGGTGCTACCCCGGGAGGACCGCGGCGGCCGCGGCCGACGCTCCCGCACCGCGTGGAGGAGAGCCGGTGCCGAGGTCGAGCTGGCTCATTGCCGGGAGACGAGCTGCGCGTCGGCGCCACGGTCTTCCTCTACACGGACCTCGCCGAGCCTGAGCAGGACTGGACGGAAGCGCCCAAGGTGGCCGGGTTGCGGACGGTGAAGACGACCCTGGCCGGGGAGGCCGTGGGGCTCTCCCTGCTCGTCCAGGCGGCGCTGCACGAGACCGGTGGCGACGTCGACCGCGCGGCCAGGCTCCTCGGCGTCCCCCCCGAGATGGTCCGCACGATCATCGAGGTAGCCGAGATCGAGACCGCCCCGCCTTGAGCGCGGCCTCGCCAGGAAGGTCGGGATGGAGTAGGTCCGCGCCTCGCCGACGAAGACCCTGCGCGGCAGGGTGGCTCGAGCGCGATCAGAGCTCGGCGAAGGGCAGCGCCTGGACTCCCGGGCCGAGCGGCAGCCGCATGTCGCCTGCGTGGAGGACGTAGCCCTCGGCCGCGCGGCGGCCCAGGTCCGCGCGAAAGGTCCGGATGGAATCACCCATCGCCGGACGGGGAGTCGCGGAGGACTTCACCTCGATCGGCACCAGCACGGTGCCCGTGTCGACGACGAGGTCCACCTCCACGCCGGAAGACGTCCGCCAGAAGTAGACCCGGACTATTCATCCTCCCCCCCGGCGGCCATCTAATCCATCAGACTGCTGGACATTCTCCGGGCTAACTACTGAACAAATAGTCGCAAATTTGAATAGAATCAGGTTTGAAAGGTAGTTTCCCC
>JAVEVO010000270.1:0-5715 GCA_034005005.1 Myxococcota bacterium | reverse complement strand
CGGCAGCCCCAGCGCCTCGGGCAGCGGCGGCACCGGGTGTAGCTGGTGGGCCATCAGCACCTCCAGCGGGGTGGTGCCGTTGAAGGGGGCGCTGCCGGCCAGCAGCTCGTAGAGGACCACGCCCAGCGCATAGAGGTCGGTGGCCGGCCCCAGGGTGCGGCCGGTCGCCTGCTCGGGCGCCATGTAGTGCGGCGTGCCGACCACGATGCCCTGCCGCGTCTCGAAGGTCTCCCGCGCTCCCTCGTCCGAGGAACGCAGCAGCTTGGCGATGCCGAAGTCGAGGACCTTGGCCTGCTCCCCCTCCCACGGCGCTCCCTTCTGGTCCCCTCCTCCCGGCGCCGGGAGCAGCATGATGTTCTGGGGCTTCAGGTCCCGGTGGACCAGGCCGGCCGCGTGGGCTTCCTGCAGCGCGCCGAGCACCTGGCACGTGATGGCGACGGCCCGCTCGGCGGGTAGGGCCCCTTCCTCCTTGACGATCCGGCTCAGGTCACGGCCGCGCAGCAGCTCGAGCACCATGTAGAGGGTGCCGTCCTCCTCCTGGCCGTAGTCGTGCAGAGTGACGATTGACGGGTGGGAGAGGCTGGCCACGGCGCGCGCCTCGCGGAAGAAGCGGGCCCGCAGCGACTCGCCTGCGGCCGCGCCCACCCCGCTGCGGATCACCTTGATCGCGACCTGCCGGCCGATCGGCTCCTGGATCGCCAGGTAGACCGCACCCATCCCGCCTCGCCCGATGGTGCCGACCAGCGGGTACTTGCCGCCCAGGACCCGGCCGAGCAGCGGGTCGTCCCTGTTGCCTTGCGCCTCCGCGGGGGGCACCAGCGCGACCGCGTGGTCCGGGCAGCGCGGGCAGCGAACCCCGAGGGTCGCGGCCTCCTCCTGGTGGCGGCAGCGGGGGCAGATCAGCGTCGTCGTCACGGCCTCTCTCTCATGCAACTACCCGTTTCTTTGGCTGTTTCTGGTCATTCAGCGGCCGCCGGTCACTGGAGCTGGAGCGGTCGCGGGAGGCTCGTCGGCTCAAGGGAGCGGCCTCACGCAGCGGGCACCGACGCCCGCGTGCCAGCCGGTCGTGAAACCGAAGGTGCGCTGCGCCGACCGCAGCTCGGCGGCCGGGTCCCACCAGCTCGCGCCCCGCAAGACCCGCTTGTTGTCCCCCGGATCCGCCGGGGCCCAGGCGGAGCCGTCCGCGGGCGCGCCGTCGTAGCTGGCGTGGTATCCGTCGAGGACCCACTCCGCGAGGTTGCCGACCATGTCCAGCGCGCCGAAGTGCGACGCACCCCTGGCGCGTGCGGGGCGCAGCACGGGTCGGGTCCCGCCGCTCCCGCAGCCCTTGCCGCCGGTGAGATCCCCGACCGCCCGGTCGCAGCCGGGGGGCTGTTCGCCCCAGGGGAAGAGCCGGTGGACCGGTCCGACCGCGGCGTACTCCCACTCCGCCTCCGCGGGCAGCCGGCCGCCGATCCAGGCGCAGTATTCCCCTGCCTGGAACCAGTTGATCCCGTTCTGCGGGTGCAGGCCGCGGCCGTTGGCGGTCGTGTTGAGCCCCTGCGGGTTGACGTCGGAGTCCCAGTGGATCACCGAGGGCGCGCTGCAGACCTCCCCGGTCTGGCACGCGTCGTACCAGGCCACCGCGATCTCGTACTTCGCGACGAAGAAGCCCTGGCCGAAGGTGACCCGGTGCTGCGGCGCCTCGTTGTCGTCCCCGACCTCGACCTCCCTGCCCGGCTGGCCCATCCAGAAGCTCCCCGCGGGGATGAAGATCTCCGCGCGCAGCTCCGCGAGGTCCGCGTCGACGTCCACGCCGGTCTGCGCCTCGAGCCCGAGCGGCGGCCGGTACTCGCAGGCCCGGCGCGCGTTGCAGGCCGCGGCCCAGCCCCGCGGGTGCGCGGGGCACTGCCCCGCACAGTCGACCGGAGCGAGCACGCAGGACCCGATCTCCGGGTCGCACTCCTGGTCCGCGGGGCAGGCGCCATCCTGGGAGCCGACCGGCTCGCACGTGTAGGCCACCGGGTCGCACGCGTACACCCGGCAATCCCCCGCGACGGCCGCCGGGCACTCCCGGAAGCACCAGAACTCCCCGTCCAGACTGCGGATATCCTCCTCGGCGATCCCTGGCGGCCAGCCGAGCCCGGTCTCGCCCGGGGGGCCTTGCGCACCCCGGCAGTCGAGCACGTCGACGGTCTGGTCGCCGTTGACGTCTCCGAGCCCGTCGTGGCAGGGGACCCCGACAGCGCCCGGCGCGCCTTCCGGGCCGGCCTGGCCCTGCAGGACGAAGACCTGGGCCGACGCGGCGCCCGGCAACTCGCAGAGGAGCAGGGCCCAGGCGCCGGCCAGGACCGGGTAAGCCATCAGGCGGAGCCTCCGTCGCATCTCCGTGCCTCCACGAGATTGTTGTGCCTGGCTCATGGCAGCGGCCTCACGCAGCGCGCGCCGATGCTCGCCATCTGGCCCCACCACGCCGTGGCCTCCCGGTGCCCCGTGCGCAGGTCCTCGGGGGGGTTGCCCCAGCCCGGCCCCCGGTGAACCCGCTGGTCGCCCGCCGCGGGCCAGGCGGAGCCGTCGGTGGGTGCGCCGATGTAGGTGTCGTGGTACCCGTCGAGGACCCACTCCCCGACGTTGCCGACCATGTCCAGCGCGCCGTGGAACGAGGCGCCCGGCGTGCGCGCGGGGCGCAGCACGGGCCAGGTCCCCTTCTGCCCGCAGCCGCTGGCCTGGCCGTAGGCGCCGATCGCCCGGTCGCAGCCGGGCGCGGGTGCGTCACCCCAGGGGTAGACCCGGTGGGCCGGTCCCACCGCGGCGTACTCCCACTCCGCCTCCGAGGGCAGCCGGCCGCCGATCCACGCGCAGTAGTCCCCGGCCTGCTCCCAGTTCAGCCCGTTCTGCGGGTGCAGCCCGCGGCCGTTGGCCCGCGTGTTGACCCCCATGCCGCCCCCGTCCCAGTGGGCCACCGAGGGCTCGCCGCAGATCTCCTGCTGCTGGCACCTGTCGTACCAGAGCACGGTGATCTCGTACCTGGCCACGAAGAAGCCCCGGGCGAAGGTCACCTCGTGCTGCGGCCCCTCCCGCTCCCGCCGGCCGTACTCGCTTCCTTCCAGTGTGCCCATCGGGAAGCTCCCCGCGGGCACGAAGATCTCCGCGCGCAGCTCGGCCAGCAGCCCGTCCATCTCCACCCCGGTGACCGCCTCGGTCCCTCGCTGCGGCCGGTACTCGCAGAAGCCCTGCTCGTTGCAGGTCGCGGTCCAGCCCAGGGGGTGGCGGGGGCACCGGGCTCCCGCGCAGTCGACCGGTGCCTGCCCGCACTCCCCGGTTTCCGGATCGCACTGCTCGTCCGGGAGGCAGGCGCCGGCCCGGGACCCGACCGGCGCGCACGCAGAAGCCTCCGGGTCGCACGCGTGCACCCGGCAGTCCCCCGAGAAGGCCTGGGGGCACTCCCGGAAGCACCAGAGCTGACCCTCCAGCGCGAGGACATCCTCCTCGGTGATCGCCGCGGGCCAGTCGATCCCCGGGTCGCCCCGGAGGCCCGGCGCACCCCGGCAGTCGAGCACGTCGACGGTCTGGTCGCCGTTGACGTCCACCAGCCCTTCGGTGCAGCGCACGCCCGGATCGCCCTGCCGCCCCGCCTCGCCCGCCGTTCCCTGCAGGAGGGTGCCCTGGGCCGACGCTCCGCCCGGCAGGAGGAAGAGCGCCAGGGCGCAGGTGCCGGCCACCGTCAGGCCGGCCAGCAGCAGGCTCCCGCGCATCTCCGTACCTCCTGGTGCTCCCCGCCGGGAGCTCGTCTGCGCGCGGCCGAGCGCGGATCGTCGCGTCGGCGAGGGGGAAAGTTTAATGAATCCAGGGCTTTCCTGGTCGATATGCCGAGCGGCTCCCGGCAGCCGGAGCGCGGGCGGAGACGGAGGTCGACGGCGGCGGCTCATGGCAGCGGCCTCATGCAGCGGGCGCCGGTGAGCGTGCCGCGGTTCGACACCACACCGGCGTTTCGCTCGGCCGAGCGCAGGGTGGCGGCAATGTCCGTGAAGCCCCCGCCACGCTGGACACGATCTGCGCCGTCCGGGGCCGTCCACGCGGTGCCGTCCTCCGGCGCGCCGTCATAGCTGCCGTGGTAGACGTCGAAGACCCACTCCCAGACGTTGCCGGCCATGTCCAGCGCGCCGCACCAGGACGCGCTGGCAGCCCGCACCGGGCGCACGGGCCAGGTGCCGCCCCGGCCGCAGCCGTCCCCGCCGCCGTAGCTGGCGATGGCCCGGTCGCAGTCGGGGGGCGGCGCGTCGCCCCAGGGGTGCTTGCGGTGGGCCGGTCCGACCGCGGCGTACTCCCACTCCGCCTCGGTGGGCAGGCGGCCGCGGATCCAGCCGCAGAAGTCCCGTGCCTGGGCCCAGGTGAGGCCGTTCTGGGGGTGGCCGCCGCGACCGTTCTCGAGCGTGTTGAGCCCCTGCGGGTCGGTGCCCAGATCCCAGTCGGCCACCGAGGGCGCGGTACAGCCGATCTCCGGCGGGCAGCGCGCGTACCAGGCCACGGTGACCTCGAACCTGCCGACGAAGAAGCCCCGGGCGAAGGTGACCTCGCGCACGGGCCCCTCGTCCCCGCCGCGTCCGGCCTCGCCGCTCGGCGAGCCCATGGGGAAGCTCCCCGCGGGCACGTAGATCTCCGCGGCCAGCGCGGACAGCTCCTCGTCGACGTGCACACCGATGGTCGGCTCCCAGCGCGGCGGCGGGCGGTACTCGCAGAAATTCTGCCCGTTGCAGGTCGCGGCCCAGCCCAGGGGGTGGCGGGGGCACTCGGCGGCGCACTGGACCGGCGGCGCCCCGCAGTTCCCGTTCCACGGGTCGCAGTCCTGGTCCGCGGCGCAGGCGCCGGCCCGGGAGCCGGCGACCGCGCAGGTCCGGGCTGCCGGGTCGCACTCGTGCACGCGGCAATCCCCCGCGCGGGTCGGCGGGCACTCCAGGAAGCACCAGAGCTCTCCGTCCAGGTCGGGGAAGTCCTCCGCCGCGAGCCACGCGGGCCAGGGCTGGCCTCGCTCGCCCTGGAGGCCTGCCGCGCCGCGGCAGGCGGCGACGTCGACGATCGGGTCGCCATGCGCGTCCTCCAGCCCGTCGTAGCAGCTAGCGCCCGCCGCGCCCTGGGCGCCCTCCGGTCCCGCCTCGCCTTGCAGGAGAAAGAGCTGGGCCGTGGCGTCGCCCAGCTCGTGGAAGAGCGTCAGCGTGTACGCGCCGGCCACGTTCAACCCCGCGGGCAGCAGGAGCCGCCGCCGCTCGTCCGTCCCTCCCGCCTCGAACGCGAGCCCGTCCTCCCCGTCGAAGACGCCCGCGGCCTCGTTCCCGTCCCCCCCCCGGAGCTCTGCGCTCGTCACCCCGAGAAGCCCGCGGCCACTCACCCACCAGCTCCGCTGGAAGCGGTGCTGCGCTTCGCTTCGACCCTCGATCCCCACCAGGACTCCGTCCAGGTCCACGATCGGGTCCACCTCCTCCAGATCACCTTCGATCCCCGTGATCGCCGCACCGGCGCCCTCGCCCTCGCCTTCGCCCTCGCCCTCACCTTCGCCCTCGCCCTCGCCCTCGCCTTCGCCCTCACCTTCGCCCTCACCTTCGCCCTCGCCTTCGCCCTCTCCAGCGCCCTCGCCATCGCCCTCGCCCTCGCCCTCGCCCTCGCCCTCGCCCTCGCCCTCGCCCTCGCCCTCGCCCTCGCCCGCACCCTCGCCCGCACCCTCGCCGTCGCCCTCGCGTT
>JAVEVO010000085.1:0-27729 GCA_034005005.1 Myxococcota bacterium | reverse complement strand
GGAGGCCAGGGCCAGCTCCTCCTTGGCCGCGGCGGTGGCGGTCTGCTCCCGGGCCAGGGCGAGCATCTTCTCGAAGGCGTTGACGTCCAGGGGGTCGAGCGCGGGGAAGGGCACGTGGTCGGGCGGGAAACCGAAATAGGTCCTTTCGTCCTGGATCCCGTCGTAGACCTCGCGCATCGCCAGCAGGGCCGACCGGTAGCCGAGTTGGGCCAGCTCCACCCGCTGGCTGATCTGGGGCCAGTCGCCGAGGGTGACGACCTGCTGCATGCGCAGCATCATCCGGGAGAGCACCACCGACTCGAGGTAGGTGGCGGTGTAGGCCCGGGCCACGACCTGTCGGGCCAGGTCCGCACGGCCGAAGCCCGCATAGCGGGTCCCGATCTCCGACCAGGCCCGGGCCTTCTGGGTCGAGGCCCGGATCAGGCGGTCGAAGTAGGCGGTCACCGTGGCCAGGGTGATGTAGCTGCCCTGCGCCGGGTCCGCCGCGGCCGCGGCCAGCTCCTGCCAGACGAGCGGGCTCAGGGTGTAGAAGCGGTCCAGGGCCAGGCCGTAATACTGAGTGGCCTGGTACAGCATGACCATCTCGTGGCCCGCGCCGCCGGCCAGGGTGATCCCCCCGGTGGGCTCGAACAGCTCGCCCTCGAAGGAGCGGACGGCCGACCCCGCGAGGTCGAAGCGGGACGCGAAGGCCGCGGTGTAGGCCTCGTCCCCGAGCATGATCAGCAGCTCCGCGTACAGGCGCTCGAAGCCGTCGTGGACCGTGACCCGGTTGTACTCGTCGGTGGTCTCGGCGTAGGCGAACTGCAGCCGCAAGAAGTCTCGCAGCTCGGCCGCCGCGGCGGGAGCGCGCCCCTGCAGGGTGCCGCGTAGATACAGGGCGCAGTCCACCCGGCGGGCCAACGACTCGATCTCCCCCGGGTCGTAGCAGTAGGGGATGGCGTCGGAGCCGGGCTGGCAGATCTCCGGGACGAAGCCGGGGTTCTCGCCCCGGCGGCTGCGGAACCGGGTCTTGTAGCGGAACGCGCTCTGGAGCTGGGCCGCGGCCGGCAGGTAGGCCGGCCCCGGGGCGCGGCAGGCGCCGTCGACCCAGGTCTGGCCCAGCTCGGCGCAGCAGGTCTCGTCGCAGTCCGCGACCTGCGTGGGCGCGGCGTAGAAGAGCTTGCCCCGCCGGGGGTCGAGACGGTCCCCATCGCAGGTCAGCGCTTCCCCGACGCAGCTCCAGAGGGGATCCAGCCGGACCCCCCGCCCCCCGGTGCGGACCCAGTTCTCGAGGGTGCTCCAGCACTCGCCCCGTTGCTCGACCACGACCCGGACCGTGTCCGCGAGGGCGTCCGCCACGGCCGGGTCGAGGCTGGCGACCTCCCCCAGGACGAGGGAGTCCTCGCACGCGTCGTCGATGTCCAGCGTCAGCACCCCCGGCGGCGCCTCGACCTCGACCCCGCTCTTCGTCGTGGCGAAGTAGCGCACGCGGCTCGACTCGGGGCAGGGCACCAGCACGGGCAGGCCGCCCCGCAGGACCAGGCCGTCGAACACGCCGGTGTCCTCGCAGTACCAGTGGACCTCCTCGTCGCCGTCGGCGCCGAGCGCGGCCACCGGGGTGCTGTCCCGGCCCTCGGTGACGAGCTGCGCCAGGACGAGCGCGTCGGCCAGGTCGTCCGGGTCGAGCCGCCGGCCGGTGACCTGCTCGACCTCGTCGAGCAGCACGGCGCTGCAGCCCACGTGGAGCAGCCCGTCGTCGAAGGTCCGCTCCTCGACCGCGGCGGCGCCCCGGTAGGCCTCCTCCTCCAGGTCCGTGGGCCCCCGCTCCAGCAGGAGCAGGGCGTACGCCGCAAACCCCGCCGTGTCGTCCACGCCGAGGAAGGAGACGAAGCGCTCCCGCACGAGCAGCAGCAGGGTGTCCTGGTTCACCAGGGCGCCGTCCACCAGCTCGAGGTGGCGCTCCCGGGTGCGCCCGTCGGGGATGGGGTTGGCCGCGGCCTGGCTCTGGCTCTGGGCCGCCGTCGCGCCGGCCGGCAACCGCGTGTCCCGGCACTCGTCCCGGTAGCGCCGGCCATCCCGCTCCACGGTGCCCCCGAGGAAGCCCTCCACCAGCCAGGGGACCGGGTGGAGTGCGTAGCTGCCGTCGGCGTAGGCTTCGCAGCGACCGTCGGTGGGGTCGGCCGGCAGGTAGCGCCCCCCCACCAGGACCGTGGCCGCAAGCCCGGTCACCGGCACGAGGACCACCCCCGCGTCGTTGGGCGCGGCCGTGGCCGGGTCCTCACCCAGCTCCAGGGAGACGGCCGGATCGCCGGCGTAGTGCAGCACCAGGTCGGTGGGGATGCGGCCGGTGAGCTGGGTCGGCGAGCCGTCCTGCCGCAGGTTCAAGGCGAAGGGGAACTCCACGACCCCGGTGGGGATGGGGTTGTGGCGCACGTCCTGGGTGAAGACCGTGTAGCCCGCCGCGTTGTCGTCGGGGAAGCAGACCGTGGCCGACTCCGCACACTCCTCCTCCTCCTCGAGCTGGGGCAGCCGCCAGGTCTCCTGGATCGTCGCGTCCACCATCGCCCGGAAGGTGCCGAGGTCCCGCTGGCCCTTCTTGAACTCGTCCCAGAAGGAGAGCAGGGCATTTTGCAGGTGGCTGCGGTCGCCATCTGCCAGCCATGCGTCGAGCCCCTCGTCCCGGAAGCTGCCGAAGTAGTACATCGAACCGAGCCACTGCCCATCGGCCCGGCTGGTGTAGGTCAGCGCGAGTTCCCGCTGGCCCAGGAGGCCGCCGTCGATCTGCAGCACCCCCTCCCAGCGGTCCAGCGCCCGGTCGGGGTTGACCGCGCCGGCCACCTGGAGCTCCCGCTCCTCCCAGGGACCCAGGACGAAGGTCACGGCCTCCTGCTGGGACAGCTCGCCCACCGGCCCGAGCTGCAGCCAGCTCAGGGGGTGCGCGGCGATCACGGTCTCGCCGTCGTCCCCGTGCTCGGTGTGGCGCAGCTTGCGCACGGTGAAGGCCACCTCGGCCGCGGACTCGTTGCCGATCCAGAAGAAGCCGCCCGGCCGGACGTTGGAGAAGGCGAGCAGCCGCTCGCTGACCGTGAAGCCGCCGGCCACCGCGGGCGGCCCGGCCAGGGAGCGGGGGCCCCGGGGGAGGCAGAAGCCGTTCTGGCCGTCCCCGGCCAGGCACAGCTCCTCGGCCTCGGGGCAGGGGTCCGTCTCGGTGTTGCAGGGGCGCCGGCAGACGTGGCGCCGGCAGCGCGAGGGGGACGCGCAGTCGCCGTCCTGCTGGCAGTCGGAGTAGCACCGCCCCCCGAGGCAGCGCTGGAAGTCGGGGCACTGGCCGTCCTCGAGGCACGCGGGGTAGATCGGGTCGGCCGCGAGCGCGGCGGCGATCTGGCCGTCCGAGCCGGGTGGCTGGCAGGAGCCCGCGACGCAGACGTTCCCGCCGAGGCAGCCCGGCAGCAGCCCCTCCGAGGAGCACACGGCCAGGGTGCCGTCCGGCCGGGGCAGGTGGTCCCGGCAGGGGGAGTAGCAGACCGGATCCGCGGGCGGGCACTGCGGGCCGGTGCACGCGGGGGCCGGGGAGCCCTCCTCCCCCGCCCCGTCACCACAGCCGGCCGCCAGCAGGAAAAGCCCGCCCAGCAGGGCCGCGCCCCACCCGGGACCACCGGCTCCCCGTGCCTCCCCGGCCCTTCGCGGGCGACCGCTGGTCATCGCGAAACCCCTCACAGCAAGCGCCTAAAGCGTCGTGAAATCAGTGTAGTAGATGTACAACCGCACGTCGTCGAAGGACTGCGGGTTCAGGTCCCGGTTGACCGGCTCGTCGTGCAGGTCGAGCACCAGCTCCCAGCCGGCGCTCGCCAGCGGGCGGTCCCGCAGCCGGCGGCTGAGGTAGACATCGCCGTCGAAGAGGTCCCCCGCAAAGGCCCGGTGCTCGCCGACGATCGCGTCGAGCACCGCGGTGATCCGGGGCAGGACGGTGGTGTGCGTCTCACCCTGCAGGTCCCGGAGCACCCCGAGGCCGCCCTGGCTCAGGTAGAGGCGGGCCAGGGTGTCCCCCAGGTCGGAGCCGAGGATCTGGGCCTCCACGTGGTGGACCTTGTGGTTGGCGGTCTGGGGTGACAGCTCCTCCAGGCGAATCGCGAAGGGGAAGACCAGGTGCCCCCGGGCGTCGCGCCGGCTCGGGTCCGCCAGCCGATCGCGGAGCTGCCGGGTGCGCTGCTCTTCCGTGAAGGGGCGGCTCCCGGCGTCGAGCCGGGGGATCGCGAGGACGTCGTCCTTCAGGGAGACCACGGCCACCCGCAGGTCGGCCTTGCCGTACCGCTCCCGGAAGGCCTGGACCTCCCCGTCGAGCCGGGCCAGGTAGGACTCGAGGCTGAGGTCCCCCCGGGCCACCATCCGCACCAGGAAGAGGTCGTCCTGGTGGGCGTAGCTCGTGGCCGTGAAGTACTCGCAGACCCGGGTGGCCTGGTAGACCGTGCGCCGGGCCAGCTCGAAGGTGCGGTCCGCGGCCAGCACCGCCTCGTTGCGGTAGATGCGCACGTTGGGGTCGTTGCGGGCGGCCGCCTCGTCGATGAGGAGCCCCTCGGTCTCCCGCTGCTCCTGCTGCAGCCGCCGGGCCTCGTGGACCAAAGTGGCGACCCCCGCGCCCGCGAGGCGCAAGCGCTCCGCGGCCAGGGCCGCGTCCAGCTCCAGGTGCGCGAGGTCGAGCAGCAGGGTGCGGGTGCGCGCGGCCGAGTCGACCTGGGCCACCTCGCACTCCTGCTCCTTCAGCCAGCGAGTCTGCTCGGTCTGCAGCCCGCGGATCGTCTCCCGGGCCGCGAGCTGGACAGTCTTGGCCGCGGCCCAGACCGGGTCGTTCGCCGCGTAGACCACCGAGGTCACCTCGAGGGCCTGGGCCGCGATGAGGCACTCCACGGGGAGGGTCTGGGAATACACCACCTCCCCGAAGCTCGCCTGCAAGGAGGCGTCGGTCAAGGAGCACCGGGCCAGGTTGCTCAGGCTGTCGACGTGCTGCTCCGCCCGGGCGATCGTCTCGAGGTTGAGTCGCGCCAGGTCGGAGACCGCGGCCAGCACGCTCTTCGAGACGTCCATCGCGTAGACGAAGTCGGCCTCCTCCTGGATCAGGTCGCACTGGTCGATCACCCGCTGCCGCTCGATGTTCACCGCCGCGACCAGGCTGTCGATGTCGTCTCCGGCCTGCTTCAGCTCGATCCGCCGCCGGCTGGCCTCGAGGTGGGCCGCGTAGACCTCGCCGGTGCCCACCAGCCCGCACGGATCCCCGTGGAGCAGCCGCAAGACCGGGTGCAGGTTGGCGTACCGGGAGATCGCCGGGCGGACGATCCCCGCGGGGTCGACGAAGGTCCCGCAGAGCTCGGCCAGGCGGGTCTCGTAGCTCTGCCGGACCCCCACCAGCTCGCTCTGGAAGCGCGCGGCGTCGGTGTCGAACTGGCGCCCGGCGGCCAGGGCCTCGTCCTCCTCGAGCGCGGCCACCGCGACGTGCTCGTGGGCCAGGTCGAGCAGGGCCGCGCAGGCGTCCGGCCCCCGGGGGTCGAGCGCGGGGAAGGGGATGTACTCAGGGGGGAAGCCGAAGCGGAGCTGCTCGTCGCTGACCCCGTCGTGGACCTCGCGCATCGCGAGCAGGGCCGCGCGGGCGCCCCGCTGCGCGGCCTCCAGCTCCTGCAGCACCTGGGGCCAGGCGGCCAGGGGGACCAGGTGCTGCAACTGCAGCATCAGCCGCGCGAGCACCACCGACTCCAGGTAGGTGGCGGTGTAGGCCCGCTGGGCCACCCGCCGGGCCAGGTCGGGCCGGTTGAGCCGCTGGTAGCGCTGGGCGATCTCCGCCGCGGCCCGGGCCTTCTGGGTCGAGAGGCGCACCAACCGCTCGAAGTAGGCGGTCACGGTGGTCTGGCCGAGGTAGCTCGGCCGGTCGGGGTCCGCCTCCGTCCGGGCGAGCTCGCGCCAGAGGAGCGGGGCGAGAGAGTAGAAGCGGTCCAGGCCGAGCTGGTAGAGCTGCCCGGCCCGGTACAGCTCCACCAGTTCGTAACCGGCCCCGCCCGCGAGGTCGGGGCCGTCCGGCGGCTCGAAGCGGGAGCCCTCGAAGGACCGGACCGCGGCCCCGGCCAGGTCGAAGCGGGACGCGAACGCCCGGGTGTAGGCCTCGTCTCCCAGGGTGATCAGCAGCTCCGCGAACAGGCGCTCGAAGCCCTCCCGCACGACGACCTGCCGGTTCTCCGAGTCCCGCCCGGTCTCCAGGGCGAACTGGAGCTGCAAGAACTCCCGCGAGGCCCGGTCCTCGCCCACGGTGTCGGGATGATCGGAAAACAGCCGCAAGAGACAGCCGCTGCGGGACGCGAGCTGCTCGATGCCGGCCGGATCGTAGCAATAGGGGACCGCGTCGGACCCCGCGACGCACAGCTCGGGCGCAAAGCCGGGGTTTTCGCCCCGGCGGCTGCGAAAGCGGGTCTTGTAGCGAAACGCCGTCTCGAGCAGGGCCGAGGCGGGCACGAAGACCGGCACCCGGGGGTGGCAATAGCCGTCCTCCCGGCAGCTCCAGCCCGGGTCGCACGGATTCTCCTTGTCGCAGGCCGGGCCGTTGCCGTCCCCGGGGAAGAACTCCTTGCCGGCCCGCAGGTCGTAGCGGTCCCTGTCGCACTCGGGCTGGTCGCCGGCGCAGCGCCACAAGGGGTCGAGCCGGATGCCGTGCGTACCGGCGCGGACCCAGCCCTGCAGGGTCTCCCAGCAGCTCGCCCGGGTGACCACGTCGACCACCACCGAGTCGGTGAAGCCCTGGCCGAGCCCCCCGGCCAGGGCCGAGATGTCGGTGTACGCGAACTCCTCCTGGCAGGGCAGGTGGGTGTCCGCCTCCAGAGGCCGGGTCGTGAAGTAGCGCACCGCGCTGCTCTCGGGGCAAGGGACGCGGACGAACCCGCCCTGCAAGAAGGCCCGGCCGTCGATCAGCCCGGTGTCCTCGCAGTACCAATGGACCTGTTCGGTGGGGTCATCTGGTTCCAAGGCCACGGGATCCTCCGCGGTGCCCTGGACCACCAGGCGGGCCAGGGGCAGGGCGTCCTCGGGCCGCGTTGGGTCGTAGCGCCGGCCGGTCGCGGCCGCGATCGCGTCCAGCAGGCTGGCGTCGCAACCGAGCACCGGCAGGGCCTCGGCCACGGCCGCTGCTTCCACCGGGTCGCTTTCCCGGGTGTCGGCTTCCTGCAGCTCGGCCGCGCCCCGCTGCAGCACCAGCACCCCGTAGGCGGAGAACCCCGCGGTGTCGTCCTCGCCGAGGAAGGAGACGAAGCGCTCCCGGACCAGCAGCAGCAAGGTGGTGCCGTTGACCAAGGCGCCGTCCACGAGCTCGAGCTGCCGCACCCGGGCGCGACCGTCGGGGATCGGGTTGGCGCCCGCGGCGACCTGCCGGAGCAAGGCTCCAGCCGGGTCGCCGGCCGACTCGCCCACGGGCTGACCCTGGTCGCGGCACTCCCAGCGGTAGCGCTGGCCGCCCTCGTCCGTGGTGCCGGCCGCGAAGCCCTCCACCAGCCAGGGCACCGCGAAGGGGGCGAAGCCGCCGGCCTCGCCGGCGGGGCAGCGAGGGTCGGTGGGCCCCGCGAGGAGATAGCGCCCGCCGACGGTCGCCTGCGCCGAGAACGCGGTCACCCGCGTCAGCACGACTCCGGCCTCGTTCGGGAGGCTCTCGGCCGGGTCCTCGGCCAGCTCCAGCCGGACCGCGGGGTCTCCGGCGAGGTGCAGGGCGACGCTGGTCGGGATGCGGCCGGTCAGGGTCGTCGGGGAGCCCCCCTGGGCGAGCTGCAGGGCGAAGGGGAGCTCCACCGCGGCGCCGGGGATCGGCTGGTGCCCGATATCCTGGCTGTAGGTGACGAAGCCGTCCTCGTTTCCGTACAAAAAACAGGCATTCTGCTGCTGGCTGCAGTCGCCCAGCTCTTCCCCCCGGGCGTCCTGCCAGGTCCCGTGGACCGTGGCGCCGAGCATCGCCAAGAAGACGTCGAGGTCCCGCTTGCCGCGGCGGAACTCGTCCCAGAAGACGAGGAACGCGTTCTCCAGCTCCGCGGTGTCGCCGGTCGCTCGCCAGCGGTCGATCCCCTGGTCCCGGAAGCCCGCGAAGGTGTAGCTGGTGCCCTGCCACTGGCCCGCGGCGCCGCTGGCGTAGCGCAGCCGCAGGCGCTGGTCGCCCAGCCGCGGGCTGCTCAGCGCCAGCTCACCGTCCCAGCGCGGGGGAGTGCCGTCGGCCGCGGACGCGGTCTCCAGCCGGAGCTCCACGCGCGAGCGCGGGGGTACCTCCAGGGTCAGCTCGTCGGTTGGCGCCGGCGGGCTGGAGACGGTGCCCAGCAAGAGCCAGGAGAGGGGCTGGTCGGTGACCGTGACGGCCCCCGTGGCGGGGTAGACGGTGTGCCGCACCTTGCGCAGGGTGAAGGTCTCGGGCCGGGGGGAGCTGTTGGTGAGGACGACCCCGGCCCGGCGCTGCTGCGGCCCCAGCTTCAGCAAGGTCTCGCTCAGGGAGAAGGTGCCCAGGGAGGCCGGCTGCTCCTCCCCGGCGAAGGAGGCCCGGGGCAGGCACAGACCGCTACGGCCGTCGGTGACCTGGCAGAGCAGCCCCGCGGGGCAGGCCTCCCCCCCGGCCGCGCAGGGCAGCCGACAGACGTGGCGGTGGCACCGGCGAGGCGACGCGCAGTCCCCATCGGCCTGGCAGTCGGAGTAGCAGCGACCAGCCAGGCAAGTCTGGTAGTCGGGGCAATGCGACTCGCGCTCGCACGCGGGGTAGACGGGCGGTTCGTCACCGGCGGCCAGCGCTTGCGCCAGCTCCTCGGTCCCCGCGCCGGCCGGGACGCAGGAGCCGTGCTCGCAGGTGTTGGCCCCGAGGCAGCCTTCGAGCAGCCCCGCGGACGAGCACATGACTTTGGTCCCATCGGCCCGGGTCAGCCCCGCCTGGCAGGGGGAGTAGCAGACGGGCGCCTCGGGCACGCGGGGGTCGCGGAAGCACCCCCCCCAGCGGCAGACGGTCCCCGGCTCCGCGCAGACCTCTCCGGCCAGGCAGATGCAGCCGGCCGTGCCGGCAGGACAGGTCCCCTCCTCGTCCCCGGCGCACGCGGGCAGCAGCCAGGCCGCGGCCAGCAGCAGTGAGAGGTGGTCCCGACTCGTCATCGTCCGCTCGTCTCCGGGGATCGCCGGCGATCCCCTCGTCCCCGGGCTACTTCCAGGTCAGGCACATGGCATTGCAGTAGGCATGGGTCTCGCCCCAGTCGCAGACGAAGGACCAGCCGTTGCTGCCGCCGTCACACTCCTTGAGTGCGGAGGTGCGCAGCTTCCAGCCCTCCGCGTCCTTGATCACCTCGCAGCTCGAGTTGAACGTCATCTGGGACTCGTCGCCCCAGTCCTTCTGCGCGCTCTGTCCCTCGGCCTTCGTCAAGAAGCAGATCGCCTTGGCCGCATCGTCCCCGCCGATGAGCAGGTCGGTCCGGACCGCGGGCCCGCCGCCGCGGTCGGTGTCCACGATCTGTCGCTCGGGGAACGTTTTCACGCTCAGCGCCGCGGGCCCTACCTTCTCCGCGGTCTCGGCGATCGTCGCGCGCCGGGCCCGCAGGGCGTGGGGCGCGGCGAGCAGCTCCTGGCGGCCCATGTCCACGGTGCCCGACCCGGCGTACTCCACCTGCAGGTGCGCGAAGCGCGGACCGCCGTCGAAGAGCGCTTCGGGCAGGGTGGTGATCGCTCCGAGCATCAGGGCGAAGCGGCCCGCGTGGACCGGGACCCCCTCGTGCACCTCCCAGTCCCCGTCGGGCCACACCTTGACCCCGGCCCCGTCCTCGATCCGGACGGAGAAGGTCACCCCCTGCGCCTGGCCCTGGGTGTCCACCAGCTCGCCCTCCAGCTCCAGCACCCCCTGGTAGGGGAGGAGGTAGGGCGCGCCCGAGCCGGCCCCCTGCGCGGCGACGAGCAGGCCGCCGCCGAACGCGACGACCAGGGCCGAGACCGCGAGGCTGCCGAAGAACAGGATCCGTCGATTGGTAGTCATTCTCTATCCCTTAACCCAAATTCCCAGAAAACAATCCGATGACTGGCTCAAAGATCGCCTCTACAATGAAAAAAACTCAGAAAAAATTCTCCAGCGCCAAAAATCAACAGCAAAAGCACGCCTCCTCCAAAAGGAAACCGTCATTTCCACGTGAGACACTTGGCCATGCAGCATATCTTCAGGCCGGTGTTGTGGCTGCAGGTATTCGTGTTGCAGATGGCCAGCGCGCGCGCTCTGAGCGTCCAGGCGTTGTCCTCCTCCTGGAAGACATCACAGCTCGTCTCGGGCACCCAATCGCCGTCGTCTCCCCAGTCCAGGTGGTTGAGCTTCTGGAAGGACTTGGTCAAGAAGCAGATCCCCCGGACGCCCTCCTCCTTGGAGAGCAGGGACAGTTTGGTCACGACCTCGCCGTCGTCCTGCGACTTGTCCTCGGAGCAGACTTCGGCGTAGGTGTGCACGGTCATCGTCGTGGTCCCGAGCTTCTCCGCGGTCTCCGCGACCGTCGCGCGCCGGGCCCGCAGGGCGTGGGGTGCCGCGAGCAGCTCCTGGCGGCCCATGTCCACGGTGCCCGAGCCCGCGTACTCCACCTGCAGGTGCGCGAAGCGCGGACCGCCGTCGAAGAGCGCTTCGGGCAGGGTGGTGATCGCTCCGAGCATCAGGGAGAAGCGGCCCGCGTGGACCGGGACCCCCTCGTGCACCTCCCAGTCCCCGTCGGGCCACACCTTGACCCCGGCCCCGTCCTCGATCCGGACGGAGAAGGTCACCCCCTGCGCCTGGCCCTGGGTGTCCACCAGCTCGCCCTCCAGCTCCAGCACCCCCTGGTAGGGGAGGAGGTAGGGCGCGCCCGAGCCGGCCTGCTGCGCGCCGACGAGCAGGCCCCCGCCGAAGATGCCGAAGAGGCCCGAGGCCACCAGGGCGCCGGTGAAGAAGCTGCGGTTCGGTCGGCTCATCTCGATCTCCTTGCTGAGACGAAGACCAGGTAATGGCGGTACGTTGGCGGATTTGGGTGCAGCCGGTCCGAGTGGGCGGCTTCCTTGCCAATCTCCTCCCGTACCCGGCTCGAGCGGCAGAATCTCTCGCAGAGCCGCAGAGTCCGCAGAGAAAAGTGCTCACTCTGGCTGAGCCCTCTGCGGCTCTGCGGCTCTGCGAGAAAATTCTTTTCGTGCGGAGAGTTGTGCCAAGGCCTCGCTGCTCGCTCACTGGGATGATCTGCACCCGGCGGATTTGGCCTTCGGGATGCGGTCGTGCTCGTGCTCGTGCTCGTGCTCGTGCTCATGCTCGTGCTCGTGCTCGTGCTCGTGCTCGTGCTCGTGCTCGCCTCGAGGCCGACCGGCCGGGTGGGGATTGGCTTTTGTGTTGGTCCCGGTCCGGTGCCGGTGGGTCGGCCGGCACCCACCAGTATCCGGCCCACCGGCCGCGGTGACAAGGACCTCATGGCTGCAGCTCGTAGCCGCCGCCGAGGGGCGTGATCGTGAACTTCAGCCCTTCTTCGGCGGTGGTGCCCTGGAGCAGGGCCCCGCTCGCGCCGCCGGGCGCGACCTCACCGCGCAGGCGGAACTGGCCGCCCTCCGGGCCGCCAACGAGCAGGGGAGGGCCGCCGTCGGGGTAGGTGGTGGTCGAGACCCGGCCACAGAGCCAGTAGCCGCGCCGCGGCGAGGGGGCGAAGGTCGCGGAGAGCAGCAGGTCGGAGCTGGGGCAGGCCACCTCGCAGCCGCTGCCGCCGAAGCCCGCGGTGCAGCCGCACTGCAGCTTGCCGAAGTCCCGCGGGTCGCCGACGCACTGCAGGGCGGCCGGTGCCAGGGGCAGCACCGGGCAGCTCTCGCCGGTCTGCGCGCACGCGGGGCAGGTGGCGAAGCGCTCGGTGCACTCGTTGACGCAGCCGCGCAGGTAGTCGGCGCGGCCCGCCACCGGGTAGTCGAGGAAGCGGGTCACCCCCCAGAACACGCCCCGCTCGGGGAGCGGCTCCAGCACGGAGCAGCGCACCTGCGGATCGGCGGGCTGCCCCGCGGGGGTGAGGCTCCCCTCGGCCCGGCACTCGTCGAGCAGGTACCCCGCGTCCCCGAGCGCAGCCGCGGTGCCCTCGTTGGGCTGGTCCGCGACCCCATCCTGGGGGCCGAGGAGCTTGAGGCAGCGGAACTGGCTGTGGTGGTTCATCCCGCTGAAATCCCCGGAGGAGAAGCGGGCGAAGTCGAAGCCCGGCTTCTTCGTCGCCGACGCGTACTCCGCGTCACGGCGGCGGGGGCAGGTGCGCCAGGAGTCCCCGAGCAGGTCGAGGGAGCGGTCCCGGCAGCAGAGCGCCCCGCCCTGCGTCGCGTCGAACTTGACCAGGTTCTCCGCCTCCGCACCGGACTGCTGGCCGCAGCTCCAGTGCTGGGCATCGGCAAATCCCTGGCATTGATGCAGCCCGTCGCCAGAGACCTTGGTACCAGTCGCTCGATCCAGGGGCCGGCAGCCGGTGTCCAAGCCCTCCTTGCCCAAGTCGCCGCAGCCGAAGACCCCGCTGGTCCCCTCGTTGCCACAGCGATCCCCCGCCGGGCTGCTCCCGCTCTGGCGCGTGGCGAAGAAGCAGGGGAGGTCGGGCCCGCAGCCACTCCCGTCCTCCTCGGCCGGGGGGTCCTCCGGGATCGCACCCGCGCAGCCGCCGAGGCTCACCGCGGCGACCTCGGCCGCCTTCTCGCAGACGTGCCAGCCCGCCGCGCACAGGTCCGCGACGCTGCAGCCCTCGCCGTCCGCATGGTCACCGTCGTCCCCGCCCCGCCGCCCGCACTGCGGGACACGGGAGGCCCCGGACCTCACCCCGGCGACCTTCCAGGCCCCGGCGCAGCCGGCGATCGACGGGTGCCGGGCGAGGGAGAGGAAGCCCTCCCGCTGGCCGTCCGCGCAGCCGACCACCGCGTCCTGGCAGCAGAGCACGCCCCCGCCCTCGGGACCGCTCTTGACCAGGTGCTGCGCCTCCTGCGTGCCGTCCTCGCCGCAGTCCCAGGGCGCGTGCAAGCTGGTACAGAGGTCCCCGGTCTGCCGGGTCAAGGGCCCGCAGCTCGGGCTCCAGCCCTCCCGGCCGTAGTTGCCGCAGCCGAGGACGTCATTGGCCCCGTCCTCGTCGCAACGGTGGTAGCCCGGACCGCTGGCCCGGGTCGCGAAGAACTGGGGCGGGCTGTCGTCGGGGAGGGCTCCCCGGCAGCCCCGGGGGCTGCTCGCGGCCACGTCGGCCGGCCCCTCGCAGACGTGCCAGCCCTCCGCGCAGAGGTCCGCGACGCTGCAGCCGCTGCCCCCGGGCCGGGGCCCGTCGTTGCCGCCCTCCCGCGCGCAGGTCGGCTCCCGGGAGCTCTCCGAGCGCACGCCGAGCACCTCCCAACCCCCCGCGCAGCCGGCGATGAGCGGGTGGTCGACCTTGGAGACGAAGCCCTCCCGGGTGCCGTCCGCGCAGCCGGCGGGCAGGGTGTCGACCACTGCCTCCGCGGTGTGCAGCCGCAAAGGAAAATTCTCCTGGCGGCTCTTCTCCGCGATGTGGTAGCGGCCGGGGTGGCGGCAGCGGTGCTCGCCCAGGTCGCAGACGAGGGGCTCCGCGCAGTCCGCGGCCCGCAGGCAGGGGGCGTCGGTGACCGCGCCGTGCTCGTACCAGCCGCGGTGCAGCTCGACGAAGTAGGAGTAGGGCACGAAGGGGCGGCAGGTGTCGTGCCCGGGGGTGGCCGGCGGCAGGTCCATCTCTTGCCACTCGTCGACGTCCTCGACCTCGTTGTCGTTGTAGTCCGCGTTCGCGCCGACGCAGGCCCGGGTGAGGCAGTTCAGCTCCGCGGCCTGCAGCCGCCGCTCGCCGTAGGCGGGGGTGGTGCTGCCCGCGTCGAGCTCGGCCTGGTCGTCGTTGCGGCGGCTCTCGTACAGGGGCAGGGCCTCGACCGCGAGCTCCTCGACGAAGAGCTGGCCGGCCTCGTTGTGCAGCACGATGTCCTTGATCTTCCTCAGCTCGCAGCGGGCGTTGGCCTGGATCACCGGGTCGTTGTGGTGGATCGAGAGCTGCGCGCCGATGCGGACCCAGCCGTCGCCGTCCGCGTCGCAGGGGTAGACGCCCTGGGGCGAGACCGACCAGTAGTAGCCCTCCTTGGTGCGGCAGATGCACTGCCGCTCCCGGGTCGCGGCCTCGAGGTAGGGGCCGTCCTGGCCCGCGGGATCGCCGTCGCAGGTCTCCGGGCAGCCGACGCAGCCGCCCGCGCCGTCGGGGATCCCCGGGCGGCCGTTGGCCGCGACGCAGCCGGTGTCGCAGCGGGCGTCCTCGTTGGCCGGCCGCCAGCAGACCTGGCCCGCGGGGCACTGCAGCTCGTCGCAGGTCTTCGGCAGCCGGCAGTGACCGCCCACGGGGTCCTCGACGAGGCCCTCCAGGCAGGCGCCGCAGGCCGCCCCCCCGGCCCCCTCCTCGCAGACCCGCTGCAGGGCCGCGCAGCCCAGGGAGGCGCAGGTCGGGAGCCCCCCATCGGCCCCGCCCCCGTCCTCCGTCCCCCCGTCGGCCCCACCGTCCCCCGGCTTCCCGGCCGGGTCGTCGCCGGAGCAAGCCCCGAGGGCCCCGGCCAGCAGGAGCAGCCACGACAGGCGGCCAGCCAGGGGCCGGGGAGGGCGAGCGGACAAGATCGTCATCACAAAAGCTCCGTGAAATCGGTGTAGTAGATGTACAGCCGGAGATCGTCGAGGGTCTGCAGGTCGAGATCCTGGTTGACCGCCTCGTCCCGCCGGTTGATCACCAGGTCCCAGCCGGTGTTGACCAGGGGGCGGTCCCGCAGCCGCCGGTTGCGGTAGACGTCGCCGTCGAAGGCGTTGCCCCGGAAGACCCGCGTGGGCCCGACGATGGCGTTGAGCACCGCGGTCCGCTCGGGGAGCAGGTAGGTCTGCGTCTGCCCCTGCAGGTCGCGCACCAGCCCGGTGCCCCGCTGCCGCAGGTAGACCCGCGCCACCGGATCGCCCAGCTCACGGCCGAGGAGCTGGACCTCGATGTGGTGGATCTTGTGCACGTGGGTCAGGGGGGAGAGCTCGTCGAGCCGGGTGGCGAAGGGGATCACCAGGTAGCCCTGGCCGTCGAGCCGGGTCGGATCCGCGAGCGCGTCCCGCAGCCGCTGCGTGCGCTGCCGATCGGCGAGGGGCAGAGCCCGGTCGTCCAGCCGGGGGATGTCGAGCAGATCGTCCCGCAAGGAGAGCACCAGCACCCGCAGGTCCGGGTTGCCGTACTGCTCCTCGAAGGCCCGGTAGTCGCTCTCCAATCCGGCGAGGTAGGACTCCAGGCTGGGCGTGCCGGACGCGGCCATCCGCACCAAGAACAGGTCGTCCAGGTGGGGATAGCTCTGGCTGGCGTGGTACTCGAAGACCCGGGTCGCCTGGTAGAGGGTCCGCCGGGCCTCCGCGAAGGTGCGGTCCGCGGTGAGCACCGCGTCGTTGCGATAGATCCGGACGTTGGGGTCCTGGTGGGCCGCGGCCAGGTCGATGGCCAGGGTCTCGGTCTCGGTCTGCTCCTGCTGCAGCCGCTGCGCCTCGTCGAACAGCCCCTGCTGCCGCTCCCGCGCGAGCTGAAACGCGTCCGCGGCCAGGGCCGTGTCGAACTCGAGGTGGGACAGGTCCAGCAGCAAGGTGCGCACGACCGCGTCGGAGTCGACCGCGGCGACCTCGCACTCCTGCTCGATCAGCCACCGGGTCTGCGCGGTCTGCAGGCCGCGGATCGACTCCTGCGCGGCGAGCTTGGTCGCCTGCAGCCCCGTCCAGACCACGTCGTTGGCCGCATAGACCAGGCCCAGGGAGGCCGTGGCGATCACCGCGGAGACGCAGTCGGTGGAGAAGGCCAACCCGAGCGACTCCCCCTGGTAGCCGGCCGTGATGTCCGCGCTGCACTTCTGCATCTCCCAGAGGGTCTCGACCTGGCGCTCGACGCGCTCGATGGCCTCCACCTGGCCCTGAGCCAGGTCGATGGTGGCCTCCAGGGCGCTCACCGAGGCGTCGTGCGCGTAGACGTAGTCGGCCCGCTCCCCGATCAACCCGCACTGCTCGCTGACGCGGGTCTGCTCGGTGCGCACCTTGGCCACCAGGGCCTCGATGTCCTTGCGGGCCTGGTCCAGCCGCAAGGCGGCCACCGTGGTCTCGGCCCGGGCCGCATCGAGCTGGCCCGTGCCGACGAGACCGCAGGGGTCGATGTCCAGCCGGCCGAGCTGGGGATGGAGCCCGGCGTACTTGCGGATCGCCGGGTAGATCTTGCCGTCTGCGGCCGCGAACGTGCCGCACGAGGCGGCCAGCCGGGTCTCGTAGTTGACCCGGACCGCCTGCAGCTCGCTGCCGAACGCGGCCGCGTCGGTGTCGTACTCCCGCCGCTGGGCCAGGGCGAGCCGCTCCTTGGCCGCGGCCGTGGCGACCTGCTCCCGGGCGCGGACGAGGAGCTGCTCCACCGCGTTGACGTCGAGCGGGTCGAGCGCGGGGAAGGGCACGTAGTTTGCGGGGTAGCCGAAGCGCAGCCGATCGTCGGTGAAGGAGCCGTGGACCTCCCGCATCGCCAGCAGGGCGGCCTGGTACCCGTGCGCGGCGAGCTCGATCCGGCGGCTGATCCCCGGCCACTGAGCGAGGCGGACGACGCCTCGCAGCCCCAGCATCAGGCGCGAGAGCAGGGCGGACTCCGTCATCGTCGCCGCGTAGGCGCGCTGGACGACCTGGCGGGCGAGATCGGCCCGGTCGAAGCCCTGGTAGCGGCGGCCGATCTCGGCCCAGGCCCGCGCCTTCTGGGTCGAGGCCCGCAGCAGCCGGTCGAACCAGGCCTCCACGGTCGGCAGGCCGACGAGGCAGGGGCGGTCGGGCTCCGCCGCGCAGCGCTGCAGCTCCTGCCCCAGGGAGGGGCCGAGGGTGAAGAAGCGCTCGAGCACGAGACCATAGTACTGGGTCGCCTGATAGAGCAGGTGGAGGTCGCGGCCTGCGCCGCCCGAGAGCTGGAGCCCGTCCGGGGGCTCGAAGCGGTCCCCCGCGAACGCGCCGACCGCCCCCCCGGCGAGGTCGAAGCGCGAGGCGAAGGCCGCGGTGTAGGCCTCGTCGCCGAGCATGATCAACAGCTCGGCGAGCAAGCGCTCGAACCCCTCGAAGGTCGTGGTGCGCTCGAGCTCGTCGGTGACCTCACGGTAGCCGAGCTGCTCGGTGAGGAAGTCCCGCAGCCGGGCCGCCCGCGCCGGCTCGAGCCCGTCGCCATGGCGGGCGTACAGGTCCAGGAGGCATGCGACCCGGTCGCCGAGCTGCTCGATCTCCCGCGGGTCATAGCAGTAGGGCACCGCGTCGGAGCCGGGGACGCAGATCTCCGGCACGAAGCCGGGGTTCTCCCCCCGGCGGCTGCGAAAGCGGGTCTTGTAGCGAAAGGCGCTCTGCAGCAAGGAGGCGGCCGGGACGAACGCGGGGGCGGGCTGCCGGCAGCTCCCCTTGCGGCAGGTGAAGCCGTCCGGGCAGCTCTCGCCGGCCGCGCAGCTCGGGCCGAGCGCGGCTGCATAGAAGAGCTTGCCCTGCCGGGGGTCGAAGCGGTCGCCCTCGCAGCGAACGACCTCCTCGCCCGCGCACCGCCAGAGGGGGTCGAGCTGCAAGGCGGGCGCCGAGCCCTGCTGCCAGTCCTCGAGGGTCTGCCAGCAGCTCCCCCGCTGCTGGACGTCGACGTAGACCGAGTCCGCGAAGCCGTCCCCCTGCTCCCCGACCCGCTCGCCCAGGCCGGCGAAGACGAGGGCCGCCTCGCAGGGGTGATCGATGTCCAGCACGGTGCGGTCCTCCCCGAGCGGCACCGTGCGGCCGACGCTGGCGTCGGTGAGGAAGTAGCGCACCCGGCTCGACTCGGGGCAGGGCACCCGGCGGTCCTCGCCGGCCCGGCGCACGATCCCGTCGAAGATCCCCGTGTCCTCGCAGTACCAGTGGACCTGCCAGGGGTCGTCGGGCCCGAGGGGGAGGACCGCGGCGGCCTCCGTGATGCCGTCCAAGACCAGCGCGACCAGCGCGTCGGCCTGCCCGGGCTGCGCGGGGTCGAAGACGGTGCCCGCGGCCGCGCCGGCCGCCGCGAGCAGCTCCGCGGTGCAGGCCGGGCCCGGCTGCGGGATCACGGGATCCTCCGGCTCCTCGCCGGCCGTGGCCGCGAGGTCGTCTGCAGGCAGCTCCGTGTCGCTGCGGGTCAGCAGCAGCACTCCGTAGCTCGCGCTGCCCGCGAAGTCGTCATCGCCCAGCGCCGACGCGACCGTCTCCTCGACGATCAGGACCAAGGTCTCCTGGTTGACCAGGGCGCCGTCGACCAGGCTGAGCTCTCGCACGCGGGCGCGGCCATCGGGGACCGGGTTGGCCCCGGTGAGGCTTCCCCACCGGGCCTCCCCGCCCGGGTCCGCGTCACCGACCGGCCCGCCCCGCGCGTCCTGGCACTCGTACCGGGTGCGGCCGCCGTCCTCCTCCCGAGACCGCGACGCGAAGCCCTCCACGAGCCAGGGCACGGGAGTGACCCGCCAGCCGCCCGCGCCAGTCGGACAGGACGCCTCGTCGGGACCGTCGAGCAGGAAGCGCCCGCCCACCCGCGCCCGGGCCGCGAAGGCGGCGACCCGGGTCAGCACGACGCCGGCCTCGTTGGGCAAGGCTGCGGCCGGGTCCCCCGCGAAGGTCAGCCGGACCTCCGGATCCCCCGGGTAGTGCAGCACGACGCTGGAGGGGATGCGGCCGACGAGCTCGGTCGGCGAGCCCGTCTCCCGCAGGTCGACCGCGAAGGGGAGCTGTACCTCGCCCGCGGGGATCGGCCGTCGGGCCAGCTCCTGGGTATAGACCAGGAAGCCTTCCGCGTTGTCGTAGGGGAAGCAGGCGACGCTGTCCTCGCCGCACTCGCCCAGCCCGGCCAGGGCGGGGCTCTGCCAGCTCCCGGAGACGGTGGCGCGCAGCATCGCCAGGAAGGGATCCCAGCCCCGCTGCCCCCGCACGAACTCGTCCCAGAAGCGGAGCAGGGCGTTCTCCACCTCCTGGGAGTCCCCGCTGGCGAGCCACTCGGCGACGCCCACATCCCGGAAGGAGGAGAACCCGTACAGGGTGCCCGACCAGCGGCCGTCGGCCCGGGTGGAGTAGCGCAGCCGGACCTGGTGGCTCCCCAGCTCGGGGTGGACCACCTCCAGCAGGCCGTCCCAGCGGGGCAAGGCGCGGTCGGGATTCTGCGCCCCGGTGACGAACAGCTCCGTCTCGGACCAGGGAGGGACGGTGACCTGGAGCTCGGGGCTCCGGGAGCGCTCCCCCGCGGTGCCGAGCCAGAGCCAGGTCAGGGGGGTGGCGCGCTCGACCCGCGCGCCCTCGGGGGGGTACTCGGTGTGCTCGACCTTTCGCAGGACGAAGGTCTCTGCTCGAGGCGAGTCATTGGTCAGAAAGAACGATCCGGAGGGACGCACCGAGGTGAAGCTCAGCAGGCGACGGCTGACGCCGTAGCCCCCGACCGGTGGGGGTGCGGCGTCGCCGCTGGCCGAGGTGGCGGGCAGGCAGAAGCCGTTGGTGCCGTCCTGCGCGAAACAGACCGTGTCGGCCGTGGGGCAAGGGTCCTGCTCCGTGTGGCAGGGACGGCGGCAGACGTGGCGGTGACAGCGCGCGGGGGACTCGCAGTCCCCGTCCTGCTCGCAGCTCGAGTAGCAGCGACCGGCGAGGCAGGCCTGGAAGTCGGGGCAGTCGCCGTCCTCCCGGCAGGCCGGGTAGACGGACGCGCCGGCGTCGCCATCGCCCAGGGCCTGGCGGGCGGTCGCCAGGGTCGGCACGCAGGAGCCGTCCTGGCAGACGTTGTCACCCAGGCAGCCGGGGAGCAGGCCCTCGTCGGAGCAGGCCCGGAAGGTACCGTCCGCCTGCAGCAGGTGGTCCCGGCAGGGTGAGTAGCAGCGCGGCGCGGCCGGGATCCGGGGGTCGCCGCTGACGGCGGCGGCTGGCGCGGCGTCGTCCGCGCAGCCCGGCACCCCGCCCGAGACTGCCAGCAGCAGGAGCAGCGAGCCGAGCGAGCCGGCTCTCCCCCCGGGACCTGGTGCTGCCGAGCGCCCACTCATCCCCTCAAAGCCTCGTAAAATCGGTGTAGTAGACATACAGACGGAGATCGTCCAGCGCCCCCGGCCGAAGGTCGGCGTTGACCGCTTCGTCCCGGAGGTTGAGCACCAGCTCCCAGCCCTTGTTGACCAGGGGGCGGTCCCGCAGCCGCCGGTTGAGGTAGACGTCGCCGTCGAAGAGGTTGCCGTCGAACACGCGCTGCTCCCCGACGATCACGTCGATCACGGCGGTGCGCTCCGGGAGCAGGGGGTACTGCTTGCCGCCGTCGAGGTCGCGCAGCACGCCCGTTCCGTTCTGGCGCAAGTAGACCCGGGCCAGGGAGTCGCCCTGCTCGTCGCCGAGGAGCTGCGCCTCGACGTGGTGGACCTTGTGCAGCCGGGTCAAGGGAGACAGGGAGTCCAGGTCGGTGGCGAAGGGGACCACGAGGTAGCCCCGGCCATCGAGCAGGGAGCCGTCGGTCAGCTTCGCCCGCAGCCGCGCGGTACGCTGCTGGTCGGTCAGCGGCAGGCCTTGCTCGTCGAGCCGGGGGATGGCGAGCAGGTCGTCCCGCAGGGAGAGCACGGCGACTCGCAGGTCGGGGTTGCCGTGCTGCTCCTCGAACTCGTGGTACGCGCGGGAGAGGCCGGCGAGGTAGGCCTCCAGGGGGCTGTCGCCCGCTGCGACCATGCGGGCCGTGAAGAGGCCCTGCCGGCCCGCGAAGCTGGTGCCGGTGTGGTACTCGAAGACCCGCGTCGCCTGATAGAGGGTCGTCAGGGCGGCCGCGAAGGTGCGGTCCGCGGCGAGCACCGCGTCGTTGCGGTAGATCCGGACATTGGGGTCGCTGCGGGCCGCGGCCGCGTCGATGGCCAGCCGCGCGGTCTCCTGCTGTTCCTGCTCCAGTCGCTGCGCCTCGTCGAGCAGGCTGCGCGCCCGACCCTCGGCCAACGCGAGCTGCTGGCCCAGGCGCGCCGCGTCCAGGGTGAGGTGCGACAGGTTCAACAGCAGGGTGCGCGTCGTGGCGTCCCCATCGACCTGGGCGACGTCGCACTCGTGCTCGGTGAGCCAGCGGGCCTTCTCGGTCTCCAGGGCCGCGATCCCCTGCTGCGCGCCGAGCTGGACCGCCTCCAGCCCGACGTGCTGCAGCTCCCCCCCCGCGAGGATCGCCCCCAGGGCCAGGCCCTGGGCGAGCTGGCTGAAGCAGTTGGACTTCACCGAGTAGCTGACCGTCCCGACATAGCCGGTACCGACGTAGCCCACGGAGGCCCGGATCGTGCACTTGCTCAGGGAGAGCACGGCCTCGATGTGCTTCTCGGCCCGGGTCAGGGCGGCGAGGGACCGGTCCGCGAGGTCGAGGGTGGCCTGCAGGGCGCTGCGGCTGGCGTCCCGGGTGTAGACGTAGTCGGCCCGCTCCTGGATCAGCGCGCACTGGCGCGCGACCCGCTGCCGCTCGATCTCGACCTCGGCGAGCAGGGACGCGATGTCGTCGCGGACCTGCAGCAGGCGGAGCCCGGCCGCCGCGACCTCGGCCAGGGCCCCGTGGACCTCGCCGCCTTCCAGGAAGCCGCAGGGGCTGGCGTCCAGGGGCGCCAGGTCGGGGTGCAGGGCCGCGTACCGGCGGATCGCCGGGTAGACCTTGCCATCCGGCGACTGCAGGGTCCCGCAGAGCCCGGCCAGGCGGTCCTCGTAGCCCTGGCGGATCGCGACGAGCTGGCTCTGGAACGCGGCCGCGTCGGTCTCGAACTCCCGGCTCGCGGCCAGGGCCCGGGCCTCCGCGGCTGCGGCCGTGGCCACCCGGTCCCGGGCCAGCCGCAGCAGCTTCTCCACCGCGTTGACGTCCAGCGGATCCAGCGCGGGGAAGGGAACGAAATCGGGGGCGAAGCCGAACACCGTCTGCTCGTCGGTGAAGGAGCGGTGGACCTCGCTCATCGCCAGGAGCGCGGCCCGGTAGCCGAGCTGGGCCTCTTCGAGCTGGCGGCTCACCTGCGGCCACTCGCTCAGGCGGACCACGGAGTGCAGGCCGAGCATCATCCGCGAGAGCACCACGGACTCCAGGAAGGTCGCGGTCGAGGCCCGCGCGACCACCCGGCGGGCCAGATCGGCCCGCTGGAACCCCTGGTAACGGCGACCGATCTCCGACCAGGCCCGGGCCTTCTGGGTCGAGGCGCGGGTCAACTTGGCGAAGTAGCTGGTCACCGTTGCGAGGGTGACGAAGCTCGGCTGGTCGGGCTCGCGCGCCGCGCGGGCCAGCTCCTGCCAGAGCAACGGTCCGTGGGCGTAGAAGCGGTCCAGCGCGAGCTGGTAGAGCTGGGTCGCCCGGTACAGGGAGCTCAGCTCGTGACCGGCCCCGCCCGCCAGCACCAGGCCGTCCGGCGGCTCGCAGAGGTCCCCCGGGAAGGTGCGCTGGGCCTGCCCCGCGAGGTCGAAGCGGGACGCGAGGGCCGCGGTGTAGGCCTCGTCGCCGAGCAGGATCAGCAGCTCCGCGTACAGCCGCTCGAACCCGTCGTACGTCGTGGTGCGGTTGAACGCGTCCGTGACCTCGGTGGTGGCGAAGGTGGCCTCGAGGAACTCGCGCAAGGCCCGTGCCCGGGGGGCGGCGAGGCTCTCCCGGTGCAGGGTGTACAGGGACAGCAGGCAGTCCACCCGGGAGGCGAGCTCTTCGATCTGCGCGGGGTCGTAGCAGTAAGGCACCGCGTCGGAACCCGGCGGGCAGATCGCCGGCACGAAGCCGGGGTTCTCCCCTCGCCGGCTGCGGAACCGGGTCTTGTAGCGAAACGCGTCCTGCAGCAGGGACGCGGCCGGGACGAAGGCCGGGGTCGAGCCCGGGAGGCAGCCCTCCTCGTCGAGGCAGGCCCGCGGGTAGAAGAGCTTGCCGGTCCGCAGGTCGAAGCGGTCGCGGTCGCAGCGGACCTCCCGCTCGCCCGCGCAGCGCCAGCGCGGGTCGAGCTGGATCCCGTGCTGGCCCTCCTGCTGCCAGCCCTGGAGGGTCTGCCAGCACGTGCCCCGGGCGGCCACCTGGATCGTCACCGAGTCCTCGAAGCCGTCCCCGACCTCGCCGACCCGATCGCCGATGTCGGCGAACTCCAGGAGGTCCTCGCAGGGGTGGTCGACGTCGGCGACGGGCTCCCCGTGCCGGCCCTGCCCGGTGCGGCCCACGGTGCCGTCGGTGAGGAAGTAGCGCACCCGGCTCGACTCGGGGCAGGGCACCACGACGTCCTGTCCCCCCCGCCGGACGAGGCCGTCGAGGATGCCGGTGTCCTCGCAGTACCAGTGGACGCTCAGGTCGTCCGCCGGTCCCAGGGGTACGGCGGCGGCCGGGTCCGCGACCCCGTCGAGGACCAGGCCCACCAGATCGTCGGCCTGGGACGGGTCGTCGGGGTCGAACGCGCGGCCGCTGACCTCGTCGAGGCGCGCGAGCAGCGCCGCATCGCAGCCGGTCAGCAGCAGGTCGTCCGCGAAGGGCCGCTCATCGATGCCGGGCGAGCCGACGTAGTCCGCGTCCTCCAGCTCGGCCTCGCTGCGGTTCAGCACCAGCACCGAGTAGGCCGAGAAACCCGCCGCGTCGTCCGCGCCCAGAAAGGAGAGGAAGCGCTCCCGGACGATCAGGACCAGGGTCTGCTGGTTGACCAGGGCGCCGTCCACCAGGCTCAGCTCCCGGACCCGGGTGCGGCCGTCGGGGATGGGGTTGGCCCCCGCGGCCCCCGCGTTGAGCGCGGCCACGTCGCCGCCCCCCGCGGGATCGCGGGGCAGCCGGGTGTCCCGGCACTCGTCCCGATAGCGCTGGCCCTCCCCTTCCCGGCTGCTGCCGAGGAAGCCCTCCACCAGCCAGGGGATGGCGAAGACCCCGTAGCTCCCCTCGGCGTAGGTTGCGCAGCGGGGGTCGTCGGGGCCCGTCAGCAGGAAGCGCCCGCCCACCAGGACCCGGCTGTCGAAGCGAATCACCGGCGTCACCACGACCCCGGCGGCGTTGGGGACCGCGCTCGCCGGGTCCGCACCGAGCTCCAGCCGCACCTCGGGGTCACCACCGTACTGAAGGACCTCATCAGTCGGGATCCGCCCAACCAAAGTACTCGGCGAGCCCTCCTCCCGGAGGTGCACGACGAAGGGGATCTCCACGCCGCCAGTGGGGATCGGCCGGTGCTCCAGCTCCTGGGTGTAGACGACGTAGCCGTCGTCGTTGTCCCAGGGGATGCACGCGACGGACGACCCGCCGCAGGGGCCGAGCTCGGCCAGCGCGGGGTCGCGCCAGCTCTCGCTCGCCGTCGCGCGCAAGACGCCCAGCAGCAGCTCGAAGCCCCGCTGCCCGCGCTTGAACTCGTCCCAGAACTGGAGGAGGGCGTTCTCCACCCGGTCGGCGGAGCCGGTCGCCAGGTACTCGTCGAGGCCGACGTCGCGGAAGGACGCGAAGCGGACCATGGTCCCCGACCAGCGGCCGGCGGCGGCCGCGGAGAAGGCCAGCCGGAGCCGGTGGGTGCCGAAGCGCGGGTGGGTCACCTCGAGCAGGCCATCCCAGCGAGGCAGGGGCTTGTCGGGGTTCACCGCCTCGGCGACGAACAGCTCCTGCTCCGACCAGGGGGGAAGGGTCACGGAGACCTCGGTCGCCCGGGACCGCTCCCCCGCGGTGCCGAGCTGCAACCAGCTCAGCGGCTGCTCCCGCACCGTCAGGGGGCCGGCCGCCGGGTACTCGGTGTGCTCGACCTTGCGCAGGACGAAGGTCTCGGTCGTCGGCGACTCATTGGTCAAAAAGAACGAACCCGCGGTCTGCACCCCGCTGAAGCTCAGCAGCCGCCGATCGAGGGTGAAGCCTCCCGGCGGGAAGAGCTCCTCCCCCGGGCCGGCCCCGGGACTCTGCGGCATGCAGAAGCCGTTCTCGCCGTCCTCGGCCAGGCAGACCTGGTCCGCGGCCTGGCAGGGAGCCGTCTCCAGGTGACAGGGGGTCCGGCAGACGTGGCGGTGGCAGCGTGTGGCCGCGGGGCAGTCCGCGTCGTCGGTGCAGTTGGAGAAGCACTGGCCCGCGAGGCAGGTCTGGAAGTCGGGGCAGTGGCTGTCGGTGCGGCAGGCGGGATAGGTCGGATCGGGCTGGCCGGCCGCGAGGGGGTCACCCCGGGGGAGGACCTGCCCGACGCCGCTCACGGTCAGCGCCCCCTGACCCTGCGGCGGCCGGCAGGAGCCCGAAACGCAGACGTTGTCCCCCAGGCAGCCCTCGAGCAGCCCCTCGGCCGAGCAGCGGACCAGGGTCCCATCGGCGCGCAGCAGATGATCCCGGCAGGGGGAGTAGCAGCGCGGCGCGGAGGGCGGGCAGGAGACGCCGCGGCAGTCGGCCGGGTCGACCACGGGGTCGTCCCGCGGCGCGCAGCCCGCGCCACCACCGAAGACGGCCAGCAGACCGAGTGCCAAGAACTGGCGACTGCAGGGCAGGGTGGACACGATGCTCCTGACTGCCTGGAAAATGCCGTAGTTCCGCGATTTTCTGTTGCCCGACAACTATAGCACGGCCGCCGGCCGGGGCGCGGCGAATCGTCCCCCCATGGAAAAAAAAGACAAGGGCACCCTCGCCCGCGAGGAGCCGCCCGCGCCGGATTTGCCCGGCCACCCACTCTCCGCTACCCTGGAGGGGCCCGTGCGGCCCGCCAGACGGGCTGGAGGTGGTGGATGGTCGTGAAGCGACCGCAGCGACGTCTCCCCCGAGTTTGGCCGAGAATCGTAGTCATTTCGAACCAGTTACCCCTGACGCTGCTCGTGCTGGTGTTGGGGGCCAGCGGCTGCACCGATCTCCAGCCCGACTGGTTCCGGGACGTCGACTCGCCGGCCCGGGCCGGGGCAGCCGAGCCCCTCGCCCCGGACGACCTCGCGACCCTGCACCAGGCCGCGGAGGTCTGCCCCGACGGCCCCACCTTGCCGGGGATCGACGTCTCCCACTGGCAGGGCGACATCGACTGGGAGCAGGTCGCGGGCGCGGGCATCGTGTACGCATTCATCCGGGTCAGCGACGGTACGGGGACCCGCGACCGGGAGTTCGCATACAACTGGGCAGAGGCCCAGCGGGTCGGCATCCTGCGCGGCGCGTACCAGTTCTTCCGGCCGGCCCAGGACGCCCGGGCCCAGGCCGAGCTCTTCCTCGAGATCATGGGGGACCTGGAGGAGGGCGACCTGCCCCCGGTGATCGACGTCGAGGACACGGGGGGCCTCGGGGGCGCGGCCATCGCCGCGAAGATCGCCACCTGGATCGAGATCGTCGAGGCCCGCACCGGGCTGCCGCCGATCATCTACAGCGGCCTGTACTTCTGGAAGGACAACGTCGGCTCCGCGGCCTTCGTCGACTACCCCCTGTGGCTCGCGCAGTACCGCGACGGATGCCCCACGCCCCCGGCGCCGTGGACCCGCTGGACCTTCTGGCAGAACAGCTCCTCGGGCCGGGTCGCGGGCATCGGCGGCGATGTGGACACGGACATCTTCAACGGCGACGAGGAGGCGCTGCTCGACCTCACCGGCGCCCGGGCCGAGTGTGGCGACGGCCGCTGCAACGGCGGCGAGACCCACGCAACCTGCCCCGGCGACTGCCCGGTGTGCGAGCCGATCCCCGCGGCCGGCCGGATCGTCGACGAGACCGACCTCTGCTTCGCGGCCGGAGGGCCCGCCCAGTACTGGCGGGTGGTCACGGGCGCAGGGTACGGCGGCCGGCTGCTCTGGACCCACACCACGGACCACGACGACCGGGTCAACTACGCGGCCTGGACCCTCGAGCCCGCGGTGGCGGGCAACTACCGGCTGGAGGTCTACACCGACGAGGCCTACGCCCGGTCGACCCGGGCCGGCTACCGGGTGATCCACGCGGGCCGGGAGGACCGGATCCAGCTCGACCAGACCGCGGTCCACGGCTGGAACCCCCTGGGGACCTTCGACTTCGTCGGCGGAGCGGGTCAGGCCGTGGAGCTGGACGACAACACCGGCGAGCCGGGCAGCCTGGACGTCCAGCTCGTGGCCGACGCCCTGCGCATGACCCGGGTCGACCCAGGCGAGGGCGAGGGCGAGGGCAGCGAGGGCGAGGGCGAGGGCAGCGAGGGCGAGGGCGAGGGCAGCGAGGGCGAGGGCGAGGGCAGCGAGGGCGAGGGCGAGGGCAGCGAGGGCGAGGGCGAGGGCAGCGAGGGCGAGGGCGAGGGCGAGGGCAGCGAGGGAGAGGGCGAGGGCAGCGAGGGCGAGGGCGAGGGCTGCGAGGGCGAGGGCGAGGGCAGCGAGGGCGAGGGCGAGGGCGGCGAGGGCGAGGGCGAGGGCGAGCGGCTCTGCGAACCGGGCCGGTCCGTGGCCTGCATCTGCCTCGACGGGAGCCTCGGCGCCAAGCAGTGCGCCAACGACGGCCAGGCCTGGAGCGTCTGCATCTGCGCGGGCGGCGAGGGTGAGGGCGAGGGCGAGGCCGCCAGCGAGGACGTCATCGGCGGGCGCGCGGTGGGCTGCACCGCCGCGCCCGGGACGAAAGTCCTGGCCCTGGACCGCTTCTGGCAGGTGCTCGTCGGGATCTGGCGGCGCTGACCCGGGGAGCCGCGCCCGCGCTCCTCCGGGAAACGGCCTCCGCCGGGTGGCGACCGGCCCTTCCCGGGTGGCGACCGGCCTCCGCCGGGTGGCGACCGGCCTCCGCGCCGGTCGCTTTGTTTCTTTACTCACCAAGTCAGGATAAGCAATGGGGAGGCTGGTGCCGACCAGTCGGCCGGCACCTACCAGGCGAGCCGCCTAGGTGC
>JAVEVO010000269.1:0-5728 GCA_034005005.1 Myxococcota bacterium | reverse complement strand
CAGCTGCGCTCAGTGAGGTGCCTTCGTGCCTGCTCGGCGGCGCTGGCCCCGGCGACCCGTTGTCCGGTGGCCCGGACGAGCGCGTCCGGTAGGGCGGACAGCCGGGCCCGCCCGATACTGGCCGGAGCAGTCAACTTGCTGGAATTGATGCCTTTTGGGGCTTGGCATGGAGCCTGCTCGGCCTGCCTCGCGTCCCGCGCCGGAAGCGGCCCGCGTCCTGCTGCTGCTCGGCAAGCTGAAGTACCTGCTGGTGGGGGTCAAGCTGCTCAAGCTGGGGTCCCTGCTCAGCAGACCCTCAACGCCACGGCGCTCGGGCTCTTGCCCGGCACGGTGGGGCTGGCCCTGCTGCCCCTGTTCCACGTCGGCGGGCTCCTCGGCTCGGTGCTGCCGGTGCTGTTCATCGGCGGGACCGTGGTGCTGCAGGCGCGCTTCGACGCCGGCGAGACCCTGCGGCTCATCCAGGCCCACAAGGTCCAGGGGATGGTCGCGGTGCCCGCGATCTACCAGTTCTTGGCCGCACACCCGGATTTCGCCGCGACCGACCTCTCCTCCCTGGTGGTCCTCACCTCGGGGGGCGCGCCCTTGCCCCTGCACACCATCGAGGTCTACCGCCAGCGGGGGGTCCTCTTCCGGCAAGGCTACGGGCTCACGGAGGCCGCCGCCGGCGTCACCGGCATGGACCCCCAGGACTGCTTCACCCACGCCGGCTCCGTGGGCAAGGCCGTGCACTTCGTCAGCCTGCGGATCGTCGACGACCAGGGCGCGGACGTGCCCCCCGGAGCGCGGGGCGAGCTCTGGGTGCGTGGTCCCAACGTCATGGCCGGCTACTGGAATCGCCCCGAGGAGACGGCGAAGGTCATGGTGGACGGCTGGCTGCGCACGGGGGACGCCGCGTCCCGGGACGAGGCGGGCTACGTCACGATCTACGGCCGCCAGAAGGAGATGATCATCTCGGGGGGGCGCGCCTGGATCGGATGCAGCTCGATACCCAGCCGAGAGAAGGTGTCGGACAGGTCGTAGAAGGGGCCATTCACCTCGCGGATCTCGTGGCGCAGCGCTCGGGCAAGTTGGTAGCCCTGCTCGAAGGGCAGGAGTTCGAGGGGCGCGACCGACCTCACGCGCGGGATCTCACCGCGGCGCGGCCACGTCTCATGCCTGACCAGCTCAGCGAACTGGTCGACCGCGCCTCGATCCGCTGGTGGGGCCACATCGAGGAGGATCCCCTGCAAGGCCGGCAGCCGCGCGCCCAGGCTCGCGGCCAGGTTCGACCAGGCCTGGGCTACGGCTTCGCCGAACATCAAGGAACGCCGGGCTTCCGGGGTAGCCACCCGTTCGAGGGCTGCGGCCCACTGCCCTCTCAACCACTGCGCCCATTCTCGCCCCATGTCCGTCGCCTCGGCGTGGTCGAGCACTTGGTTCAGGAACGATCCGAGCGCATGGTCGAAGTCTTCGCGAGCAACCCAGATCGGTTCCGCGGGCCAAGGTCGACCGGGCGCCGTGAACCGCACTGCGGGATCGAGCTGCGGCGGCAGATGGTCGACCGCGAGGCCGATGTGCCGCTCCTCCGGCAGGAAGACGAGCGAGGGCAAGGCCAGACAGGAAGAAGCGTGGCCCAGGGTGTGACGGTGCTGCCAGCGCGCCAGCGCTGGCCGTGGCACCTGCTCGGGATCGAGGTCGGGCCATCCCTTGAAGGCATCGCGCAGCCCGGGGATGCGAGCGATGGCTCCGCCCGGCGTCGGCACGCGGGGGAAGGGAGTGTGGACTTCCCAAAGGAGGTGCCCCCAGCACTCCACCAGCCACTCGGCCAGGCCACTCAGGCCACCCACGATTGCCGACTCTTCGGTCGAGGTCGGCTGGTCTGCGCTGTGGTGGATGGTCAGCGGTGAGCCATCGAGGCAGATGGTTAGGGCCGCCCAGGTCGCAGCCTCGGGGCCGAAGGCCTCGCCCTCTGGGGGCGCTTCCAGCCACTCGACGACGAATTCGATCCCTCTCAAGATCGCTGCTCCTCGTCGCCCCGGAGGTCTTCGAGACCACGCTCGGCGCGGATCGCCAGCTCTTCGGCCAGGACGGTCAAGGGAACCTCGGGATAACAGTTGTAGGCAGGCACGGGCTCGTTGCTCGAAACACCGACGAAGGTCCAGCCAGCCACCGCGTTCCAGAGCCGCTTCGGCCGGCCCTTCATGTCCGTGCCGCCCTCGGGATCCTCCAGGGCCTCGCTCAGCAAGCGCTGGCGCAGCAGGGCATCGCTCAACCAGCCCGGGCAGCGCGACTTGTGGTCGCCCTTCGTGCGCTCGAGCCCCGCATCCCGCGAGCCATGCGGCCGGTGGTAGGTCTTGCAGCGAACCTGACGGGCCGACGGCCGCGCGGCTCCGCTGTCTTCCACTCTTGGTTCGTCATCTTCCCGAGCCACCACCTTCCTCCAGGAACCGCTCGGTCACCACCTCGAGGGAAAGTCTAGCAGCGATCCAACAAAAAATCTGCGGCCGGCGAGGTGGCGGCGCCCCTGCTTCGGCCCTGTCGACCTGCCTCCTGACCGGCACCAGAGAAGGGAGCGGCTCGGACCAGGCAGGCGACCACCGGCAGAAGGGCGAGAGGGTGCGGCTGCCCGCACAAGGGATCCGGCGAACTGGGCCGAGGATTGCGTACACCAGCCAACAAAACTCGAGGTCAGCGATCGGACATGGCCCGGGCGCCTCCCCGGGTGAGATCATCCCGGCCCCCGCTCGGGGGAGCGGGGGCCGGGCGCTGGAGCGTGGGTCCATGGCCAGGACCTGGGCACGGGCCCGCCGACCGTGATCGGACGGGCAGCAGGCGTCTTCCTGGGCTCAGACAGCGGGCGCCGTTGTTCGCGTTGCGGTTCGACGGGGTGTTGTTGTTGCGGTTGGCAGACCGCAGGTTGTTGGCGCTGTTGTTGAAGGCGCCGCCCCGGATGACGCGATCGGACCCGTGCCGACCCGGCCCCAGGGAAAGACCCTAGCCGCCACTAGGCCACAAGTCCAGGACCAAGCTACGCCGTAGGCCAATGGTCTCACCAAAGCTCATGTGGGCGAACAGCGTCTCGAGCCCTGCCTGGCGCGCGGCCTCCGCCGCGTCCGTGGAACACCGGCGGCCAGCAAGGTGGCGCACCCGCTGCACGAAGCGCTGGCGCGCCGCGCGATCGGGACGGATGAGCTCCGGGAAGACCCGGAGGCCCAAAAAATCGATCCCTTCAGCACAAGGGCGCAGCCGGGTGGCGCGCTCTTTGAGTCGCAGGTCCCAAGTTGCCAGCAGTTCTCGACACCAGGCGTGGGCACGCCACAACAGGGGCTTGCTGGGGCCAAAGAGCAGGATGTCGTCCATGTAGCGCACGTGGTCGAGGTGCGGCAGCTCGCGGCGCAAGTGGCGCTCCAGCGGGTCGAGGGCAAGGTTGCCCAAAAACTGGCTGGTCAACAACCCGATGGGCACCCCACGCGCCTCCCCCACGGCGCTGACCGGCGCCCCCGCCGCCAAGATGCGGGCCACGAGCCGGAGCGAAACCTCAGGCACCGCGCGGGCAGCCAGCAAGGAGAGCAAGAAGTCATGCCCGAGCTGCGCGAAATAGCCCTGGATGTCCAGCCCGAGCACGTAGGGGTGCGCCCGCGCGCAGCGCTGGGCCTGGAGCACGCAGCGGTGCAGGCCTTGCCCGCGTCGACATGCATAGGATTGCGGATCGAGGGTGGGATCGAGGACGCGCTCGAGCTCCCCGACCAGCGCGTGGTGCACCACGCGATCCTCGAAGGCCGCCTCCACGACCACCCGGGGCTTGGGTTCGCGGATCTCGAAGCGCCGCAATGGGCCGGGCCGCCATTGTTCGCCGAGCAGCGCGGCCGAGAGCGCACAGAGCCGGGGGCCGGCTTCCAGCAGCCAGCGGGCGACGTCCGGACAGTCTCGGTGCCCGCGCGCGGCCCGCCGGAGAGCTCGGTGCAGGGCGGCCGGACCATAGACCTGGGCCGGGGGGAGGAACGCGTGCGCCGGCAAACCGCTGCCCACGAGGGTCCCAGCGTGCGGCGGCGGTCGGGGGTCCAGCGGCGGCCGGGGCTGTTCAGGCATTGGTCGAAGGGGAACGGCGCCCGGCTTCGCGTCCTCGGGCGTGTCGCAGCCAGCCGCCAAGCATGCGCCCGAACTCGGCGGTCGCCACGAGGCTGTGCTCATGGGCGTTGTGGGAGAGCCCCCCCAAACGGTGGCTCAGCTCCAACAGGACCCGCAGCCGGTTCAGGCTCTGGTTGGCCGCGGTCAGCAGGCCCGCCTTGCGCTGCCGGTAGCACGCGTCCGTCAGCAAGCTGAGGATCTCCAGCGCCTCCGAGTCCAGGCGATGTACCAGGCTGTGCCGCAGGTGCTTCGGGAAGCCCCCCGTCGTCTGCAGCAGCCAGGTGCTGAAGTCCAGCCAGCGGGTCACGATGGGCAGATACGGCTCGTCTTGCGAGTCCAGTCGGTCGGGCGCTTCCATGGATCTCCTCGAGGATCGCCTCGCCATACTTCGCGACCTTCTTCTCTCCCAGACCGTGGATCGCGAGCAGGCCCTGGTGACTGCGGGGCCGGGTCCGCACCAGCTCGAGCGCGGTGCGATCGGTGAAGATCGTGTAGGGGGGCACCCCCGCCGCGTGGGCAGTCGCCCGGCGCCAGGTCACCAGGCGCTCGTACACGACGCGCTCGCGCTCATCGAGCTCCGTGAGCAGTTGCCGAAAGGCCTGCCGCTGGGCCTCCACCTGCTTGGGCGAGGCCGCGCCATCCTTGGCACACGGTTCGTCTGGCAGGAGCTCCGCCCCACGCAGCCGCCGGCTCCACACCGCCACGGTCCATTGTGGCCGCCCCTGGTAGATGAAGAACTCCGGCTTCGCCTCCAGCAGCTCCCGCTCCGCCAAAAAATCCCGCAACAGCTCGGTGGCGAAGCCCCCGAGCTGCGCATCGTAGGGCAACGTCAAAATGTGCAGCTCTACAGTAGACAATTCACCACGCTCCGCGACCCGGGCTTTGCCCTGGACCCACCCCACCGGCCTCCGGCTGCCGGGCCGGGGCACGAGCTACGCAAGCTCCGCTCGTTGCTCCCGGGCCCGCAGCCTCCAGCCGGCGGGGCCCCCGCACACCCGAAGCTGCTCTCGCAGCCGAGGGAACGAGGGAAAGAAACCTCAAGGCAACGGCCTCAGACAGCGGGCGCCGTGGCTCGCGTTGCGGGCCGACGGGGTGGGGCCGTTGCGGTAGGCAGACCGCAGGGCGTGGGCGCCGTTGTGGAAGGCGCCGCCCCGGATGACGCGAGCGGACAAGGTGCACCCCTCGGTCCACGCCGCCCCATCCCCCGGCGCCCCGGTGTAGTCCGTGTGCCAGCAGTCCTCCACCCATTCCCAGAGGTTGCCGCCCAGGTCCAGTGCGCCCGACCAGGCGGCCCCCGCGGCCTTCGACCCCACCGGCCAGGTGCCCCCGGTGCCGCAGCCGTAGCCCGCCACCGTCCCCGCCTCGTCGAACACCGCGGTCTCGTTCGCGCAGGTCGGCGCGGGCGTGTCGCCCCAGGGGTAGACCCGGTGCACCGGCCCCTTCGCCGCGTACTCCCACTCTGCCTCGCTCGGCAGCCGGGCCCCGGTCCAGGCGCAGTAGGCCCGCGCCTGCTCCCAGGTCAGGCCGTTTTGCGGGTGGTCGCGGCGATCCGGGCTCCGGTTCACCCCCCAGCCCCCCCCATCCCAGTCCGCCACCGAGGGGACCGTGCAGGTCCCGGGGC
>JAVEVO010000084.1:0-28007 GCA_034005005.1 Myxococcota bacterium | reverse complement strand
CCTGCTCGCCGGGCGCCGGCGCCCCCGCCGCGGCGGACCTCGCCCGCTGCCGTGGCCCGGCCGCGCGCTTGCTCGCCGCGGGCTTGCTGCTCCCCCTTTTCGGGTACGGCCTGCTCCGGCTCGGTGTCTGGATCCAGACCAACCTGCACGACCCCCAGCTCGGCGCCCTGCTGTGGCTCGGCGGGGGGCTGCTGGCCCTCGGGCTCGGCGGGGGGCTGGCCGTGCCCGGTGGGCGGTTGCTCGCCAGGTGGTTGCCCCGGGCCGTGGTCGAGCACCCGGGGCGCCAAGCGCTCCTTGCCGCGCTCCCGGCGACCCTGGCCGGTCTGGGGCTGGCCTTCTCCTCCTGGGTCGGCCTCGATCGGCTGGGCGAGGCGAAGCCCTGCTCGCCAGTCCTGGTCCTGCTGCTGCTCCTCCTCGTGCGTGTGCGGCTGGCCGCCCCTGCGCCCCGCGGCCGGGTGCTGCGCGCCGGGGCCGCCCGCCTGGGCGGTCGCGTCGGCACCTCGCTGCTCGCCGGAGGCGTCCTGCTGGCCCTCGCCGCCGTGCTCGTCGCCGGGGCCCGCTCCGAGACCCGGCGGGTCGTCGGCGAGCGGAGCGTCGTCGCGGGCCCCTGCTGGAGCCTCTTGCGCACCCTCGGGGATCTCGACCGCGACGGTTTCGCCAGCTTCCTCGGGGGCGGCGACTGCGCCCCCCTCGACCCCCGACGCCACCCCGAGGCCGTCGAGGTCCCCGGCAACGGCCTCGATGAGAGCTGCACCGGGTCCGACCAGCTACCTCCGCCCCTCCCCACGCCACGCTGGTCCTCCCTGCCCGCCGGCCTGCCCACGGAGCGGATCTCGGTGCTGCTGCTCGTCCTCGACGCCCTGCGCGCCGACCACCTCGGCCTGCTCGGCTACCCGCGGCCGACGAGCGCCCCCATCGACGCGCTGGCAAAGGAATGCGTCGTATTCACGAGAGCTTACAGTCCGTCGGCGACCACCCGCTTCTCCTTGCCAGCCCTGCTCGCCGGCCGACACCCGAGCGCCTTGGCCTGGCGTCGTCAGGGGCGCAGCCTGGTCCCCGCGCCGGGCAAGAACCTCTGGCTGCAGCAGCGGCTCCAGCGGGCGGGCTACCACACCGCCGCGGTCGTCTCCTCGTACGATCTGTTCCGGCCGGCGTTCGGCCTCGCCGTTGGCTTCACCAGCTACGACACCGAGCGTGTCCGCTTCTCCTCGGAGCGGAGCATCGAGGGGCGCACCAGCGACCAGGTGACCGCGGCCGGCCGCGAGCTGCTCGCCGAGGCGGAGGCCCTCGGTCGGGATTTCTTCATCTATCTCCACTACATGGACATCCACGCCCCCTACGCGGAGACGGGTCCGCTCCCCTTCGGACGGCAGGAGGTCGATCGCTACGATGCGGAGATCCTGTCCACCCTGCAGGAGGTGAGGCGCCTCCTCGACGACCTGCGCCGGCGCCCCGCGGCATCCCGGACCCTGGTGGTGATCACCGCGGATCACGGAGATCAGTTCGGTGAGCGGGACCGGCGAGGGCACGGGCGCTTCGTGTACGACGAGGAGGTGCACGTCCCGCTGCTGCTCTGTCTGCCTGGGCTGACCCCGGGCACCCACGCGGCGCCCGTCTCCCTGATCGACCTGGCGCCGACCCTGGCCAACCTCACCGGGGTCAAAGAGGGCTGGTCCCGCTACCAGGGAGCCAACCTGCTGCCCCTGCTCCAGGGCGGGGAGCGACCGGCGGCGGTCGTCGCCGAGACCTGGCCCTTCGCTGTCTACCGCAAGCGGCGGATCGCCCGGATCACCTGGCCGTACAAGACGATCTTCAATCGCCAGGACCGCACCTGGGAGATCTACGATCTGCAGGGGGATCCCGGGGAGATGGTCAACCTCCACGCCTCGCTGCCGCCCGCCATCCGGGGATCGCTGCAGGACGGCCTCAGCCACTGGCTCCACCTGCACCCCCTGCGCTGAGGGGCCACGACGCGGGCGGTTCGCTGCTCTGTGCATAACTACCCAGAAAAACAGGGGTATTCTTTTTGGCCGCTTGGCCGCTCGGGTAGTCTGCCGCGGCGGACGAGACCGCGGGCCACCTGCGCCCTGCGACCGATCCTGTCTCGGGCGCATCCCGAGATCCGGCGGACAGCCTCATCCTGAGCCGTCCCGCTTCGCTTCGTCTGCGCCGCGCCGCTCTCTCCTTGACCCTTGGTACCACGCCCCCCTATTCTTCACTCGCCGCCGCTCCGGGCTCTCGAGCCGGGGTGGGGCCCTGCTCGGCCACCACGAGCGGGGAGGTGGCGGCCCGTCGCGGGCCGCGGGACAGGGTGACGCGGGCGGGAGCGAGGACCGGCCGGGCCAGGGTGGGCCGGCCGAGGGCAACAGGCGCTCCTCCCACGGAAAGGCGACAGGGGATGGCCCAGGTTCGGTTCCTGCCTGCAAATGTCGAGGTCGAGGTCGGGCCCGGCGAAAACCTCTTCCAGGCGGCCACGGCCGCCGGCGTGCCCATCGCCACGGTCTGCGGGGGCCTCGGCGCCTGCGCCGGCTGTCGGATCCGGATCGTCGCGGGGGAGGAGAACCTCACCCCGATCACCTTCCGGGAGAAGGACCGGCTCGGCAACACCTACTTCATCACCAAGGAGCGGCTGGCCTGCCAGACCCAGGTCACCGGCCCCGCGGTCGTCGAGGTGCTCCAGACCGAGATCCGTGACAAGCGGGAGCGCTCGCGCAAGCGCGCCCTCGATCGCACCCTCGAGAACTCCCAGCGCCGGGCAGAGCGCCAGGCCAGCCAGGAAGCGCAACGGGCCGAGCGGGCCGAGCACCGACGGTCCGGCGAGCGCCAGCCCCCGGGCGCATCGCCGGGAGCCGGCGAGCTCCCGGCGGACCCGGCCGTGTCTCCCCGTCGCCGCCGATCCCGTCCGCCGATGACGGAGCAGCGGCTGGCCACCGGGGAGGAGCGTGCTGCGCCAGCAGCCGACGCCACGGGAGCGTCGGCCCCCGGCGGGCCCCAGGAGCACCGCCACCCCGCTCGCACCGCGGGACCGGAGAGGAGCGCGCAGGGCTCGCTCTTCCCTGCCGAGGTCCTGCCGACCCCTGGCCCGGACGGCCTCCCGCCAGAGGCCCCGTCCTCCTCCTCCCGTCGACGTCGTCGCCGTCGCGGCGGGCGTGGGGGAGGTGGCGGTGGCGGTGGCGGCGAGGGCCGTCCCGGGGTCTGAGCCTTGTCGCGTCTCCCCGAGCCCCACTGCCCCGTCCCGGAGATGAGCCTCCCCGAGCGGCATCAGTACCTCGATGCGCGCCTCTGGTTCTCCCGGGAGCTGGAGGTCTGCTTCGTCTGCGAATCATCAATGGATCTGAGGCCTTATGAGGGCGGCTGGTGTTGCGGGAGCTGCCTCGATGAGCTCACCGGCCTGGCCCTCGACGCCTCGCCGGAGGACCTCGAAGCAGGCTCCCTGGATCCCGGGGATCTGCCCCTGGAGGACTGAACCCGGCGAGGCTCCTGGGGCCGGAGCCTGGACTCGTCCGTGGCGGACGAGCTCAGAGCTGGGCGCCGAGGCGGCAGAAGAAGCCCCCCGCCTCCTGGTCGCGCCAGCGCAGCTCGTCGTCCCCGAAGGACGTGAAGTTGTACCCCGCGGCGATCCGGACCCGCTGGGCGACCACGTAGGCCACCTCGGCGAGGTAGCCGCGCTCCTGCTCCTTGGCGCGCGGCAACGAGCGTAGCCGCCATTCGCCGGCGACCTCCAGATCGGCGACCAGCCTCAGGTTGCCCCGCAAGATCAACAACAGCAAGTCGGTCGAGCTCTCGGGCAAGGTCCGGCTCCGCTCCCGCGCGTGGCGATAGGCCAGCTTCTCGATCAGCGTCAGCCGCCAGGGCGTGCGGATCACCGGCACCAGCGAGATCACGTCGGCGTCCGTCTCCTCGACCTCCCCTCCCCGCAGGGTGATGGGCGTGCGCTCCGTCAGGTGGGCGTATTGCAGGAGCAGGGAGAACCAGTCCTGCGCGGCGGGGCGATAGGCGACCCCGGTCACCAGCTCGGCCAGGCGGGCGGTGATCACCCCCTCTCCCGGGGTGCGGGTCTCGGAGAGGTCGCCGCGCAGGTGGAGGGTCGCGGCCGGGCCGAGGGGGAGCTGCAGCCGGTGGAACGCGAGGAGCTGCCGCTGGTCCTGGCCGCCGGCGGCACCCTCCCGGTCCAGCAGGCGAGCCTCGTAGCGAGCGGTGGCGAGCAGCTTGCCCCAGCGGACGTCCGCCCCCAGGGACAGGGCATCGCTCGTCTCCTCACCGAACTCCAGGCTGCTGACCTGGCCGTGCTCGAAGCCGCCGTCCAGCGCCAGCCAGGAGGTGACCGGCCAGCGCCGGCCCAGCCCGACGAGGGACCGCGCCCGCGGCAGCCCCTCGCCATTGGCGACCTGCAGCTCCGACCAGCTCCGGCCGCCGTCGGTGTCGGCGCGTTGCGCTCCGAGCAGCAGAGCCGTGCCGAAGCCGTCCAGGGAAGACGTGGCCGAGTATCGCTGCTGCACGTAGACGTCGCTGCCATCGTCGAGCCGCGTCATCAGCCCGAGCTGCGTGCTCGTGCCCCCGCTGAAGCGGAACCGCTCGGCCAGGCTCAGCCGCAGGTCCGGCCCGAGCGCGAGGGTGACACCGACGGTGCTCGCCAGCCGCTCGGCCAGCCCGGGGTAGAGCCCCTCCTCGCCTCCCTGGACGAGCTGCTGGGCCAAGAACAGGTCGAGCCACGGCGTGACCCGGCGGGTGATCCCCGCGGCCAGGCCGGTGGTCGTGGTCAGGGTGGTCGCGTCGGGGTCCACCAAGCCCGAGGCCGTCTCCTGGCGGAGGTGGTCGAGCTGGAACAGCGCGTTCCAGCGGGCGGTCGTGTGGCGATACTGGAAGCTGGTCCGGTCGAGCTGCGGCCCGGCGCGGCTGGCGATCGAGCCGCTCGCCACCGCCTCGGCTCCCGCACCGACCAGGCCGAGGCTCCCCAGGACGCTCTCCTGGGCGAGGTGGTCGTGGCTGAATAGCAACCGGTCCGCAGGCCCGAGGGGCTGGAGCAGGGAGAAGCCGTAGCGGGTCCGCCCCCGATCGGCCTGGCTCAGGGTGCTGGAGAAGCCCGCGTCCACTGCCCGGTAGTACAGGTCCACCCGGGGCAGTCGATCCGCGACGTCGAGGATCTGGCCGAGATCACCCTGCAGGCGGGCCCAGCTTGCCGTGCCGGAGCTCGGGGCCAGACTCCCCAGCCCCGTGAGCGAGTCGGCGCCGAGGGACAGGGGGAGGAGGGACAGGCCGAGCGCCCCGAGGTCGGCGAGCTCGCGGCGGGCCGTGGACGGCTCGCGGCCCAGGGCCAGGCCGCCGAGGCCGCCGAGGCCGCCGAGGCCGGAGAAGGTCAGGCCGCCGTCCGCCGAGGTGCCGATGCTGCTCTCCGTGCCCTCGCTCGTCGCCCGCTCCAGCTCCAGGCGCAGTCCGGCCACGGGGGTGAGGACCACCCCGGCGCTCCGCAGCGCATAGTCGGCATCGTCCTGGCGCTCGTCCAGCAGGGTCCCGGTCACCTCGACGATCCCGGCGATCTCCTGGCGGGCCTGGACCCCACGGCTCCACGCGAGGGTGCTGGCCTCGTGCTCGTAGTCGACCACCAGGTAGACGGGGTGGCCGACGAGCAGGGTGGCCTGCGGGCCGGCGGGAAGCGGCAGGGAGCCCGGCTCGGCCACCGAGGGCAGCGGTCGACGGAGCAGCAGCCGGCCGGCGACGGGACGGATCTCGTAGTCGCGGCCGCGGGTGAGGGGTTGCTCCAGCAGCACCAGGTCGCGGTCCCGGTCGCGCACCTGGATCCGCACCTGCTCACTGCCTTCGAGCAGGGGACGCTGCCGCAGGTAGTACAGGGAGCCGCCCGTGCCCCGCAGCACGTCGTGCCCGTGCCCGCCCGGAGTGTCGGCCCGGGAGGCGAAGGCCGTGGCGGCCGTGGCCCAGCCGGCGCGCCATTCCCGGCGCACCTCGGCCAGCTCCCCGTCCAGGGTGCGGTCGAAGCGGAAGAGGCTGATCCCGGCGACGCCGGTCCGGAAGGCGCCGAGCACCGCCCGGCTCTCGTCGGCCTCGACCAGGACGTACAGCATCCGCCGGGTCGGCGCGAGGACCTGCTCCCCGGAATCGTCGCCGTAGACTGCGTACGAGCGCTGCGGGTCGATGACCTCCCGCACGAGCGCAGCATGGCGCTGGCCCCGGTCCGTGTCGAGGCTGGCGGTGACGAACATCCTCTCCGCGAGGAAGCGTCCCTCGATGCGCCCCTGGTAGAACACCGCCGCCCGTCCAGTACCAAAGATGCGATCACCCTCGAGAATTGGAGACTTTCGCTCCAGATCCAGCCGAGCATGCACCTCCCCGGCGGCCGCCTCGGCGACCGCGAGCAAGAAATGCTGGGTCGCGGGCACCAGCACCGAGGTCCGCGCGCGACCGACGTTGCCCTGCGGGTCGAAGGCCTCGACGGTGACCGTGCTCTGGCCTGCCGGCAAGGGGACGAAGATGTCGAACACCCCGTCCGCCACCGTGACCGGGCGTCCGTTGACCTCGATCCGGTTGGCCGGGTGGGTCTCGCCCCGTACCCGCAGCCGGTTGCCCGGCAGTCGTGTCCCGGGGCGAGGCAGGATCACGTGGAGCTGATCTGCCGTGGTCCCGTCCGGCCTCTGGCGGACCGCGAGGGCCGCCTCACCCGGTGAGCCGGGGGGCAGCGGGGGGGGGGGAGGGGCGAGGAGGGCGCGGGGGGCGCCTCGGGCGCTGGCGGGGCCTCGGGTGGCCAGGACGGCGCAGCCTGGGCCGGGACGGGGGAGGCCGGGCCCGAGGCGGGGGACGGTGGTGGAGTGGGGAGGGGAGCGGCCTCCCCGGCCGGCGGGGAGGTCCAGCGGATCACCACCCGGCGGTTCTTCCAGCGATTGAGGCTGCCCACGTTGGGGACGAGCGGCTGGTCCGCCCCAGCTCCCCGGGCCGCGATGCGCTCCGCGGGGAGGCCGAGGCCCTCGGCCAGCAGCAGCGCCAGCCGCTGGGCGCGCGCCACGCTGAGGCGCCGCAGGTCTTCGGGATCGCCCCGATCGTCCTCGTGGACCGTCACCTCGAGCTGGAGGAGCCCTGCGCCCAGGTGGACACCGATCCGGGTCAGCTCGTCGAGGAGCAGCGGAGTCGGCTCCACCCCCTCGGCGACGAAGAGCTCCCCGCGCAGGATCTCTTCCGCCGAGCGGGGGGGCTCCTCCGGGGGAGGCGGGAGCTCGCCCCCGGTCGCCAGGGGCCGGGGCGAGGGCGAGGGCGAGGCGGGCGGGGGCGAGAACGCGGGAGCTTCGGGCGGCGCGCTGGGCGGCGGCGGGCTCGGCTCGGGCAGGGACGGGCGGGGGACCGGCGGCGCCCCGGAGATCAGCTCGACGGGGGGGGCGAAGAGCACGGCCCGCTCGCACGCGGCCCCCCAGGCGACGTCCTGGGGCAGGCCACGGCTGAAGACGATCTGGCGTCCGGCCCGCTCCCGCAGGGTACAGCCGGGCGGCAACGTCGCCGCGTCGACCTTCACCAGGTGAGTGCCCGGCGAGATCGCCGCGAAGCTGGCCAGGCCACGCGGATCGGTGGTGGCCGCGGCCCCGGTGTCGAGTCCGATCCACACTCCGGGGAGCCCTTCCTCCCCGGGCCCCTGCCGGCCGTCCGCGTCCTCGTCGACGAAGACCTTGGCCAGCAGCAGCCCCTGGTCGAAGAGCGGATCCGTCGCCACGCGCACCCGGTGCTCGACGACCGGGCCGCGAGGCTCATCGCCGGCGCCCAGCGGCTGGGCATGGAAGGCCAGGGTCGTGCCCGGGGGGGCCTGCAGCCCGACGACCACCTGGAAATCGACCACCAGGGTTTCGCCGTGGAGCAGGCTCGAGGGGATGGGGGACCCGTCGGCCTGGCGAGCGAAGCGCAGGAGGGTCCCCCCGCTGACCCCGAAGTCCTCGATGGGACGAAGGTCTTGGGGCAGCAGCGAGTCGCGTCGGTAGGCCCCGACGGTGCGCGGCAAGACCTTGACGCCCGGGGGCAGGGAGACCTGGAGGGTGATCCCGCCGAGTCGTTGCTGGGCGCTCCCCGGGCTCCTCCCCGTGGGTGGGTCGAGGGGGCCGATCTCGTCCACCCCGGAGGTGTTGGTCAGGGTGAGGGTCCAGCTCAAGGGCACCCCGGGATCGACGCTGGCCCGGCTCGCCCGCAGGCCGCGGAGCAGATCCGCGCCCAGGGCGGTGGGGGGGGCCAGCAGGCTCAGGAGACCGCCGAGCAGCGCGCCGAGGCGAGGGTAGAACCGATCCGGGAGAGGCTGGTCGACGGCGGATCTCATCTGGGCTCGCTCCGGGACCGCACACAGGGGGCGCGTGGGCGACTCTAGCAAGCTCGGATCCGGCGGGCAATCGTCTGGAGGAGGAGGAGGGGAGCGCTGGCAGCTATTCCAGCGCCTCGGGGCCGGGGTTGTACAGCTCGCTGTCCGCCAGGGAGCTGCACAGGCCCTCGTCGCAGCCGGCTCCACCCGAGACGAGGACCTGGCCGTTGGCGAGGGGGGAGAGCTGGTGCGCGTAGCGTGCGGTCAGCAGGCGGCCAGCGTCCACCGGGCTCGCGACCAGGCCGGTGGAGCCTACCTGGAGCAGCTTCGCCGTGGCGAGGGGCGTGTCGGTATCGGACCGCCCGCCGGCGACGAGGATCCAGCCCCGCTGGCCGACGAGGGCCGCGGCCGCCTCGGTCCGCCGGCCGATGGAGGCGTCCAGGAGCTGGAACTGCACCGTGAGGTCGCGCACCGGGCTGTACCACTCGATGCTGTCCAAGGCCCGCAAGGTGTCGCCGCTGAGCCCCTCGCCACCGAAGAGGTAGAGGTGGCTCGCCTCGCCATCGACCGTGCCGCTCCCCGTGGAGCTGGTGGTCAGGTCACCGAGGTTGACCCAGGCCATCCCCTGGCGGGCGACTTGCAGGGACGGGCCACGGCTGGTCCGACCCGGCAGGGAGGCACCATCCCGGTCGTAGGCGAAGTACTCGGAGGAGGCGAGGGGGACGCTGCCGTCGCTGCCGCCGAAGATCAGGACCTGATCCCCGACCCGGGTCGCACCGTGCAGGATCCGGCCGTGCTGGAGGAGCATCTCGGAGGTGTTGCAGAAGGTCCAGACCTTGCCCGAAGGGCAGAAGCCGTGATCGGCCAGCAGGGGCGGGGGGCTCGCGAAGAAGAGCTCCAGCTCCGCGACGAGGGAGCGCGTCCCGTCGGCCTTGAGCCGCTCGCCGCCGGCGATGAGCACCCAGTCGTCGACCGCGGTCGCGGTGTGCCGGGCCCGTGGGACGATCATCCGGGTCTCGAGCGCGCCGATGGCGTTCTCGTCGTCGGGCAGCTTCGACGGGGTCAACCACTCCCCGGGGGCCAGGGTGACCAGCTCCTGGTTGATCCGGCCGTAGCCGCCGAGCAGGATCACCTTGCCGTTCTTGCCCCGGAGCAGCGTGGCCGTGTGGTAGGCGCGCGGGATCGCCAGCCGGGCTTCGGCCAGGTACCACAGCCCGGTGCGCGGCTCGAAGACCTCGATGGAATCGAGCAGCTCGCCCTCCTCGATGCCCTGCTCGCCAGGCTCCAGGTGCAAGCCGCCCGCGACCATGATCCGTCCATCCAGCAAGAGCGTGACCGAGTGCCCGACGCGGGGCACGTGCATCGTCGGGCTGCCGGCCTGGGCATCGGTCAGCGCGGTCGTGGGCAAGAAGCGATCGACCGGTGCCAGCAGCACGTGCAAGGTCGGCACCTCCTCCTTGCTGGAGGTCAAGGTGGGCAGGGAGCTGCCCCGGGCGACCAGCTCACCGTCCGCATCGTAGCCTTCCACCACCACGGTCCGGGGGAAGAGGGAGCTGAAGGGGACGATGGGGAGCTGCCCCAGCAGCCGGTTGGTGTCGTCGACGGGGAACTCCGCCGCGATCGCGGTCTTCAGATCCTCGCCCTGGATGGACACCTTGACCAGGCGGACGTCGAGGGACGCGAAGTCCTCGCCGGCGGGGAAGGTCAGGTCGATGGGGAGCGTCGGGGGCGCCGCGGTCCCCGGATCGCCGTCGCACCCTGCGGCCAGCAGGGCGGCGAGCAGCAGGCCACGGCGGAGCAGGCCGGGAGAAGAGACGATCGAGCGAGCGGCTGGGCAGCGCTTCATCGGATGCTCACCTCCGGGATCACGCCCCGGGCGGGGCGCTCCTGCTCCTGCTCGCCGAGGAGCAACACCAGCGCGGCCGCGCCGCCGCCGACGACGACCGCGGTGGCGCCCCAGGCCCAGGGCTTTTCGTACCACTTGCGATGCTCATCCTGGTCCTTTGGATCGGATGGAGTGGGTCGCACCCCGGGCGTCCCCGGCGCCGCAGCCCACACCGGGGGCTCGCTGGGCGGAGGTGTGATCGGCGCGGCCGGGATCGAGCCCAGGGCCGGGCCGGCCCCGGCAGACCACTGGGGGAGCGAGGCCGGGGCGCTGGGCGGGATCGCCGGCTGGGCCGGGGGGGGCGTGGCGAGCGCGATCGCCGGCGGTGGCGGGGACTGGAGGACCGGCCGGGTGACCGCCGGACCCCCGACCACGGGAGCGCCCACGGCCAGCGGCGGCGACTCGATGACCGGCCGGCTGACCGGGGGCGGCTGGACGACCGGGCCCGCCGGGGGCGGCGGGGACTGGAGGACGGGCCGACCGACCTGGGGCGGCTGGACCAGCGGGAGGGTGGCGACCGGCGTCGTGACCACCGGCGTCGTGACCACCGGCGTCGTGACCACCGGCGGCGTGACCACCGGCGCGGCCATGACCGGGGGCCTGGCCGGTGGCGGGACGACCGGCGCGGCCATGACCGGGGGCTTGGCCGGCGGCGAGACGACCGGCGCGCTGACCACCGGCGGCGGGACGACCGGCGCGCTGACCACCGGCGGCGGGACGACCGGCGCGCTGACCACCGGCGGCGGGACGACCGGCGCGGCCATGACCGGGGGCCTGGCGGGCGGCGTGACGACCGGCGGTGCGACCGGCGGCGCGACCACCGGCGCGCTGACCACCGACGGCGGGAGGGACGGCTTGCCCGGTGGGATCATGACCGGGGGCTGCACGACCGGCGGCCGTGCCGGCGGTGCCGCCAGGGTCGGCCCCGGGGGGGCGGGACGCGGGGGCAAGTTCACGGGCCAGGGGCTGGGCTGCAGCCCCCCCGCGACCACCTCGGGCGCGGCCTCGGCAGCCGCCGCGACGAGCTGGGCCGCGGCGACCATCCCCTCGGGCGCCTGGTCCGGCACGAGGGTCTCGGGGAAGCTGCCGAGCGCCGCCATGACCTTGTCACCGACCTCCTTCATCTGGACCGCGCTCCCCATCAGCTCGAAATCGAGCTGCACCCGGCCGAGGTCGGCCAGCAGCACGCCCGCGGACTGGAGGATCATCGGCCGCAGCCGGTAGCCGGAGGGGAGGGTGTTGACGTGGCCGAGGACGACGTAGTCGGCCCCGGTCCGCAAGGCGAGCTCGTAGGCCCGCTGCTTGAGCTTGATGTCGGCCAGGCCGGTGCGCAGGATGCCCTGCACCGCCTCCAGGGTACTGCGGGCTCCCAGATCGGACTGCTCTTTGACCTCGTTGACCTCCACCTCGCCGCCGATGGGGGGGAGATCGATGATCCGCTTGTCCTTCTTGGCCGCGCCGGGGAACTCGACGCGCTCGGCCCAGAGGCCGGCCAGGGGCCGGGCGAGCTGGACGTAGTGCTGCCCGGCGCTCACCTTCTTGACGATGACCGGGGTCTCCCCCACGTCCTTGCCATCGACGAAGACCTTGGCGGTCGGCGGGTTGCTGATGATCTCGAGCACGCCGCTGCCCTGCTTCTCGATCTTGCGCCGGTGCCGGGCGACGATCTTCTGGTAGACGGGCGGCAGCCCCTTGCCGGCCGGATTGAACTGCGGGTCGATCCGGATCACGTGGGCGATGGCCTCCTCCGCGTCGTCCTCGTAGCCGGCGCGCATCTGCGCCACCGAGAGCTGGACGTAGGTCTGGATCACCTCGCCGATGGCCTCGGGCTTGAGGCGGGCGAGGTTGCCCTCGAACAGCCGGATCGCCTCCTTCAGCTCGACGATCGCCTCCTCGAAGCGCTCCATCCCGATGAGGCCCACCCCGATCGCGTAGTGGCGACGCGCTGGCGCCAGCACGCCCTCCTGGGTCGAGCCGGTGCCGTCGGCGACGAGCCCGCCCTCGGGGCCAGGGGCGACCGGGTCGACGAGCAGGCGGATGGAGCCGTTGCGACCCTCGAGGTCACCCCGGAGCTGCTCCGTGAGCCGTCCGGTGACCAGGTCGGAGCCGCCGGCTCCGGGGGCCGTGAAGGGCACGAGGAAGACCCGCGGGCTGCCCGTCTGCGCCAGCGTCACGCCACCGGGGAGGAGCGTCGCGAGCAAGAGCCCCGGGAGCAGCCAGTGCACCCGCCGCCCTTCCCGAACCTCGAGCCACCGTCTCCTGGCGGAGCCGTCGTGGTGAACGTGCCCGCCGGAGAACCGGCACCTCTCTCCGTCGATCATACCCGCGCCTCCCGCGTTGCCCGCCCCGGGGGCTCTCTCGGCCTGGCGCCACTCCCGGCGCAACCACCCTGACGGGGGCAAAAGGGTATCAGGCAGACCCCGCCTGGTCAAACCGATCCTCGCGTCCGGCCGCGGGAAGGGCTGCTGCCGCTGGACGGCCCCACGGACCGGGCGACCGGTGTCGGATCGACAAACCGCCTCGCCTGGGCTAGCTTGATCCTCCCCGCCCCTCGTCGCCCCGGCGTGGGCTCCGGGAATGGGGGAGCGGCGCGGCCACGCACCAGGGCCGCCATCGGCTCCGCTCCCCGGGCCGCCGGCCGCCGGCCCCAGAGGGAGCATGCGCGCATCCATCTCCACGCGGATCTTCTTGGCGTTCTCGCTGGTGATCGTCATCTTCTGCCTCGTCTCGATCTACTCGGTGTTCAAAATCCATCGCATCCACGGGAACCTCGGCCTGATCAAATCCGGCTACGTCCGGCTCGTGCTGACCTTGACGGAGGTGGACTCCGAGCTGCGCAGCTACGATGTGGTACTCGACGAGCGGGACCCGGATCTGCTGACCCGCTCCATCCGGCTCACCAGCGTGCTGCACCCGTTCCCGGCCCTGATCCGGCGCCACCTCGGCGAGGCGAGTCGGGTCGCGCGTGGCGCGGCCCAGTCCGAACGGATCGAGCCGGCCGAGCAGGTCGGGCTGGTCGAGCTCCAGCGCCAGCTCGCGACCCTGATCGCCCGCATGGATGGGGTCGAGGCCCTGTCCGGTGAGCTCTCCCTCGCGGTCACCGAGCGGGATTTCGAGCGGGCGGCCGACGTGCAGCGCCGCCTGAAGAGCGAGAGCCGCTCCCTGCGCCGCGAGGTCAAGCGGCTGATGCTCGCCCTGCGCAGCGCGATCGACGACTCCGTGCTCCGGGCCGAACGAGCCGAGACGAGCTCCTTCTGGGTGGTGGTCGCGCTCTCCATCATCGCCGTGCTGCTGTCCGTCGTGGTGACGTTCTTTGCCGGCATGGCCCTGGAGCCGATCCGGCGGCTCACCGACGCGGTGAAGCGGGTCTCCGCGGGCGGCGAGCTCGGCCGGGTCGAGATCCGCGGCAACGACGAGCTCTCCCTGCTCGCCGCCGAGTTCAACCGCATGGTCGAGGCCCTGCGCCAGCGGGATGCGGAGCTGCGCCGCAGCGAGCGCCTCGCCACCATCGGTCGGATGAGCGCCCAGGTCGCCCATGAGGTGCGCAACCCGCTGCAGAGCATCGGCCTGAACAGCGAGCTGCTCGAGGAGGAGCTCGCGGCTCGCCCGGATGCGGCGGAGCACCCCGAGGCCCTCGAGCTGCTGCGCTCGATCCAGGAAGAGGTGGAGCGGCTGACGGGGGTCACCGAGGACTACCTGCGCCTGGCCCGGCTGCCCAGCCCCGACCTGCAGCCCGAGGACGTCAACGAGGTGGTGCTGCGGCTGCTCGAGTTCCTCTCCGGTGAGCTCGACCACGCCGGCATCGTCCTGCGCACGGAGCTCGCGCCCGGGCTGCCCGCGGTCCTCGCGGACGAGCACCAGCTCCGCCAGGCCCTGCTCAACCTGGTCCGGAACAGCCGGGAGGCGATGGACGGCGGTGGTGAGCTGCGCGTGAGCACCGCCCGGGAAGGTGACCACGTGCGGATCGGGGTGGCCGACACCGGAGGGGGGATCCCCGGTCCGGCCTTGCCGAACATCTACGAGCCGTTCTTCTCGACCAAGGAGGGAGGGACCGGGCTCGGGCTGGCCCTGGCGCGCGCCGTGGTCGAGGCCCACCACGGGACCATCGAGTGTCGCTCCACCCCGGGCGTCGGCACCGAGTTTCTGCTGCGCCTGCCCCTGGCCGGCGGCGGAGAGACGCCATGAACGCGATCACCTACAACATCCGGCTCGGCCTGGAGTCGAGTCTCGGGGCCGTCGGTCGCCTGCTGACCTCCCTGGCGCCCGACCTGGTCGGGCTCCAGGAGGTCGGCGCCGGCTGGGTGATGGGACCGGCCGGGGACCAGGCGGCGATCCTCGCCCAGGGCGTCGGCCTACCGCATCACCTGTTCGGACCGGCCCTCCGGCTGTCGCCCACCCGTCGCCCCTGGACCCCGGAGGACACGGGGCTGCCACGCCGCTCCCTGGGGTTCCTCGCGACCCCCGGCCCCCTCGTGCGACCAGTGGGCCCCACGCCCGCGCGCTTCGGGGTGGCGCTGCTCTCGCGCTGGCCGGTGACGGAGATCACGACGTTCCCCTTGCCGCGAGGAGAGGACGAGCAGCGGGTGCTGCTCGCGGCCCGGGTCGCGACCCCCGCGGGCGCCTTGCGGGTGGGGGTGACCCACCTCTCGACCAGCGCGCGGGAGCGCCTGCGGCAGGCCGAGGCCGTGGGCCACCTGGTGAGGGCCCTGAGCCCTGGTCCCTGGCTGCTCCTCGGCGACCTCAACGACACGCCGGACTCGCCCACCCTGCGCGTGCTCCAGGAGGCCGGGCTGCGCCCTGCCGGGGAGGCCGGGCGAGAGGCGGAGCCCTCCTTCCCGGCCCGCAACCCCCTGCAGCGACTCGACTACATCCTGCTCGGCGGGCCCTGGGATGGAAGCGGCTGCTGCCGGGTGATCCCGGCCGTGGCCTCGGACCATCGACCGGTCGTCGCCGAGCTGCCCCTGGGCCTCTGAACGCGGGGGGAAGGGCCGCCGCTCAGCCGCGGCCGGCAGCGGTGAGGCCGGGGACCGGCGAGCCGCGGCCGGTACCGGCTCCCGTGGTCAGGGAGGGCGGGTTCTCCAGCACGAGGCCGACGGCCTGCTGGTACCTTCGCTTCAGCTCCGTCCCCAGCTCCTGCAGGTCGGCCTGCCGCAGGCCGAGGCGCTCCCGCGTCAAGGCGCCCCAGGCGGGCGAGCCGGTCCCATCGAGTCCGCTGCCCAGGGCGTGGCGGCGCGCCATGCCGTCGCCGACCACCACGAGGTCCGCAAGGCGGGCCACCTCGCCGTTGTAGCCGTGCAGCACCGAGGTCGCCTCGTGGTGGTAGCAGATGACGTCCTGGAGCGCCGGATGAAGCCCCCAGCTCCGTGCGAGCCGTCGACCGACCTCCGTGTGGCCCGGAACGCTCGCCCGGCGCTCGGCCTCGGCGAAGCAGACCCGCTCCTTCAGCGCCAGGTGCCGGATCTGGCGGAGCTTCGTCCGGTCGAGCTGCCAGAGCGCGATCTTGCCCAGGTCGTGGAGCAAGCCGGCCAGATAGCCGGCCGCGGGGTTCGGGTGGCCGATCCGCTCCGCGAGGAGTCGGCAGGCCAGCGCAGTGCCCAGGGAGTGGCCCCAGAGCCAGCAGTCGGGGCGGGTCTCCTCGATCCGATGGGTGGTATCGAGGCTCCCCGCGGGCGACGACTCCGTGCCCACGGTGTCCAAGGTGCCCGACGACCCACCCGCAGTCGCCAGGCTCAGCAGCTCGGCCATCCGGGCGGCGCCGACCAGCCCCGCGGCCGCCTCGATGGTCGGCAGGCTCGCCACGGCCGGTGTCCCCCGCCGGCTCGCGTCCCGCAGCAAGCTGGCGCAGAGCGAGGGATCGAGCCCGAAGGTCCGGGTGAGGCTGACCAGATCCGGTCGCGGGCCCGGCGTGAGCCGCCTCAGCCCGGCGAGGACTGTCCGCGGAGTGGACAGGAGCTGCAACCCATCTAGCTGGACCCAGAAATCCTCACCCGGCCGCATCACGCTCCTTCTCACCCCGCCGCCTGCACGCGCTCATTGTACCGAGCCCCGCACGCGATTCGCAGGAGAATTTCCTGGGACTTTCGCCACGTTCCTGACGGCTGGCCGATCCTCCTGCCCCGGTCCGCCCGCGTGCGTCGCCGGCGCGGCCCTTGCCGGATGCGCGGGCGCGTGACACAACCGCGCGAACGCTGGTGGTCGCGCCGGCGCCGTCGCCGCCCGGGGACCACCGCCGCCGACTCCAGGTAGGGACATGGCCGCGTCCGGCTTCCTCCACCTCCTCTTTCCCGGCTGGGCCTGGGCCCAGGCTGCTCAGGTCCGGGGTCTGCTCGGGGGCGGGCAGCTCGATCGCGCCCTGCGGGAGGCGACCCTCCTGGAGCAGCGGCACCCCGGCGACCCGCGCGGCCCGGCCCTGCGCGGGGAGGTGCTGCTGGTCCTGGGCGAGAAGGACGCGGCCCGGGAGTGCCTCCGGCGAGCGGTCCAGCGTGCCCCGCGCCGGACCGCGCCGCGCTTGCTGCTGGCCCGACTCCGGCTGGAGCAGGGGCACGCCGCGGCCGCCGTGCGGGACCTGGAGGTCCTCCTGGCGCAGCACCCGCGCCATCGCGAGGGGGTGCTGCTGCTGGGCCAGGCGCTGCTCGCGGCCCAGCGCCACGGGGCAGCCGCCAGCGTCCTGACCCTGGCCGTCGAGCTGCAGCCGGCCCTCCGGCAGGCCTCCTTCTTGTTGGCCTACGCCCTGCAGCTCGCCGGTCGTCCGCGGGAGGCGGCCGCCACCTACGAGCGTCTGCTCCGCCGCGAGCCGAGCTATCCCCGCGCCCGCTTCAACCTCGGCCTGAGCTGGCTGGTGGCCCGCGAGTACCGGCGCGCCATCGCGGAGTTGACCCGCGCCACGATCGATGATCCCGCCTACCTCCCCGCCCATCATGCGCTCGGCCGCGCGCTGGCCCTCGCCGGCGAGGGGGCCCAGGCCGAGCAGGCGCTCCGGCACTGCCTGCGCGCAGACCCGAGCTACCACCGGGCCCGCTTCGACCTGGCCTGCCTCCTCGAGGAGGGCGGGCGGGACCGCGAGGCGACCGCCGAGTACCATCGGCTCCTGGACTCGTCGGCCCTCGAGGCCTCGCTCGCGGACCGGGCGCGTTGCCGGCTCGCCCGCCTCGCGGACCTGCCGCCCCGCATCCCGCCCCCTCGCCTGCAGCCCGCCTGAGCGCACGCCGCTCGACGGGGCCTGCCGCACCGGCTCGACATGGGGCTCTGGCGTACCCCGGCTTTACACCCAGGAGCCCTCATGTTAGGACTCGACGGATCGAGAGCGGCCAGCACGGGTCTGTTTCGCTCGCCGGCGGGCCACCACCGGATGCAAGGGGGCCGGCCCCGGGAGGGCTCGGTGTGCGGGGCCAGGTCGGGCGTGAACGATGCGGAGGTCCCATGGGAGTGACCGGAGGACGTCGAGCGTTGCCGACGGGGAGCACCGAAGAGCGATTCATCGGTCGTTGCGACTGCGGTTCCCTGGTCGTCGGCGCGGCCCCGCGCTGGATCGATGCGCAGGCTCAGCCCGAGCTGCTGACCCAGTTGCTCGCTGGTACTTTCGCCGTAGCATCCTGCCCCAAATGTGGTGCTGAAGTCGGATGCGACCTCGCGGTCGCCGTGGTGCACGACCCCCTCGAGGTGACCGCGCTCGTGCTTCCGGCCGGGAGGCGGACCGGCATCCTCCAGGAGCTCACCGCATACCTGGCGCGGCTCGCCGAGCGGCTCCCGTCTCCCGGCGACCCCCTGCCTGGGCACCTGCTGGCGCCGGTCGTGGTCGTGGGGCCCGTGGGGCTCCAGCGGCTGCTGGACACGCGGACGGCCGCGCTGCAGCGAGAGCAGCTCGCAGCTCAGCTCCAGGAAGAGCGGCGCCTGCTCGAGGAGGAGCGCGCCCAGCTCGCGACGCGTGAGGCCGAGCTGACGCAGCAGGCGGCAGCCCTCACCCAGCGCGCCGCGCAGCTCGACGCGCTCGTCCGGCAGGTCGAGGCCCGGACCGCCGAGCAAGATCAACAGCAGCAGGCGCTCGCCGCGCAGCAGGCCGCGACCGCGCAGACCGCGCAGGAGCTCGGCCACCGCCGCCAGCAAGACGAGGAGCGGGTCGCCGACCTCGAGCAGCAGTCCGCCCGGCTCGCCGCCCGGCTGGCCGGCCTCGCCGCGGAGGAGCGCAAGCTCGAGGCCGGGCGCCTCGCCCTCGCCACCGGGACGGCCGCGGCCGGCGCCCGGGAGGGCAAGCTCGACGAGCAGGAGGCCCTGCTGCGCACCCTGGAGCAGGAGCTCACCGAGCGCGAGCAGCGGCTCGCGCAGGCCGAGGAGGAGCTCCGACGTTCCCGGGACGAGCTGCAGCGTTCCCGGGAGGCGCTGCAGCGCACCGAGGCGGAGCTGCAGAGCTCCGCCGCCGAGCTGCGGTCGTCCTGGAGCGATCTCCGGCGCGCCGAGGAGCAACAGCGCGCTCACCTGCTGCGGTCGGCCGCCGGCACGGAAGGCCCCGCCCCGGCCCTCGACATCGAGCTGATGCCCGGACTTCCTTTCGATGGCCCAGCGCCAGTCCCCTCGCCGGCGACGCTGCCCCGACTGGCGAAGGCCTCCCGGGTCGCGACCGCTCCCCTCGCGGGGGGGCTGCTCCAGGCCGCCGGTCTCGACGGGCTGGCTGCCGGCCTGCCCGAGCGGGTCAGCGAGCAGACGGCCCTGTCGCCCATCGACCTGGTCCACCTCGAGGAGGTCCCCGGGGACCGGACACCGACCCCGGAAGCGAGCCTGCCGGTGCGGGGCGCGGCCACCGCCGCCGAGCGCGGGCGCTCTCCCTTGCCCACGACGACGGGCGGGGCGGCGTCCACGGAGCGCGGGCCCGGGGAAGAGCAGTTCCTCGACGACGAGGGCTGGACCAAGGAGCTGGACCGCGCCTGGGACATGGAGATGCCGGTCGCGCAGCGGGCCGTCACCATCCCCCGGATCGCAGCCGAGCCGGCTGCGCCCCCGACACCAGACCGTGCGGTCCCGCCGGTCGCGGCCGCTCCTCCCGCGCCCGGCGGCGGCGCCCCCCCCGTGCCCTCGACCCCGGCCCCGGTGTCTTCGGCTTCCCCCAGCCCCCCGGCGGCCGCGGCCTCGCCGACGGCCAGCCAGGAGCTGCGCAAGCCGGCGACCGACCGCGAGACCACTCGCCGGGTCCGCTTCGCCGAGCTCGCCGGCACTCCGGCCCGGGACGACGAGGGTGACCTCCGGGCGCGCAACCAGCGCAGCCTCCCCGTCGGCCCCTTCGAGCGCTGGGAAGCCCCTCTCTTCGGCGAGGACGACCGCCAGGTGATCCTGCGGGAGGGAGAGGTCTACCTCTGCTGTCGTTGCCCGGGAGAGCTCCTCGGGAGGCTCCTCGAGCAGCCCCTCGACCTGATCGTCCAGCTCCACCGGCTGCCCGCGGGCGCCGTGGTGCTGCTCACGCTGCTCGCCAAGAAGGGCGAGGCCGAGGCCGCCCTCCCCGGCCTGCCCGGCTGGTGCATCGACCACCGGTCGCGCGAGGGCCAGGACGCGCTCGCCGCGCTCTCCTTCTCCTTCCGGCCGAGCGTCGTCCTCTTCGACGGGGAGGGGGCGCCGCGCCGCCAGCTTCGCTTCGAGCGACCGCTCGAGGCGAACGTCTCCGAGGTGCTCTTCCGCGCCAACCGCTGGGACGCCGACGTGCAGGTCGACCCCCCGGCGGCACGTCGCAGCCTCGCGGCGCCCGACCACGACCTGCTCGGACGCAAGCAGCACCCCTTCCACCAGGAGGCCTTCAGCCGCATCGAGTCGCCGGGGCAGGCCCGCTTCGCGCTGGGTGTGCTCGGGTACTGGCTGGAGCCGGAGAACCGCGATTACCTGACGCTCATCAAGGGGTTCCCACTCGAGGAGCTGGCCTCGATCACCCGCCGGATCCTGCGGGGAGCGATCGAGTTCGGGATCGCGCTCCCCGAGCCCCTGGTGAAGGAGGCGGTCTCCTTCGGGCTCGCCCGGGATCCGCTGGACCTGCTCGGTCGGACCCTGGCGAGCTTTGCCGAGGTCTGCCTGCACATCAAACCCTACGATCTCGATGACTTCGGCGAGTGGGACAACTGGGAGCTGCTCCTCTCCCGGGCCGACGAGCTGGGGATCGACGTGGACCCCGAGATCATCCGGCTCGCCGAGAGCTCGATGCAGCGGGTGCAGTTGCTGGCCCAGGCCATGAGCGACCGACGGGGAGACGTCATCAGCTCGGCCGTCGATCCGAGGGAGGCTGCCGGGCTCGCCGACGAGCCGACCGTGGTGACGCGCCTCGACAGCGTCGTCACCCCGACGCCCGGCCCGCCGCCCCCCGGCCCGCCGCCGCTGCCGCCGCCGGCTCCCTCCCCGCTCCCCCGGGCCGCCTCCGCCCCGGCCGCCGCCGCGGTGGAGCCGCCCCCCGACGCCGCCGCGCTGGTGCCGCTGCTCGCGGACGACGCGCTCGCCGAGGATGCCACCGCGGCGCTGGTGCTGCTCGGCCGCCCCGCGGCGGAGGAGCTCTGGAAGCAGCTCCGGGCCGTCGAGGCGGAGGCGCCGGTGCGCCCCCGTCTGCTGACGGCCTTCGGGCGCCTTGGTCCTCCCGCGCTGGCCTTGCTGGCCGAGGAGCTGCGCAAGCGCCGCCGACCGGAGGAGCTCATCGACCGCTGTCTGCTCAGCGTGGCGCAGACCCTCGGCGCCGAGGGGCTGGAGGCGGAGAAGCGGCAAGGGCGCAAGCTGAAGGACGTGGTCAAACGGGCGCAGGACCTGCTCGCCCGCCAGCCGGTCGCCAGCCCCGCCGCCGGATCCTCCCGGAGCAAGGGTCCGGCCGGTCGAGCGGCCACCCCGACGCCTCCCCGGCCGCACCCCCCCGGAAAGGTCAGCGGCGATCTCGAGGCGCTGCTCGGAGAAGAGCTGCGAGCGCGGACGACACCGCTGACCAGCGCCTCCGATTCCGGTGAGATCCCGATCGAAGACGCCGACATCCTCGAGGATGCCGAGGCGAAGGGCAGATAAGGCGGGCGATGCGCTACGGGATCATCTCCGACGTCCATGCGAACCGACATGCACTCGAGGCCGTGGTCAAGAGCCTCGACGAGGAGCGGCCCGACAAGGTGGTCTGCCTCGGCGACGTGGTCGGCTACGGCGCCGATCCGCAGGCCTGCTGCGAGATCGTCCGCAAGCTCGCCTGGATCACCATGCTGGGCAACCACGACGCCGCGGTCAGCGGGCGGATGAACTATTCGTACTACTACGACGCCGCGCGCGAGGCCCTCGACCGCCACCTCGCCCTGCTGACCCCCGAGAGCGTCGACTGGCTCGCCTCGCTGCCGTACAGCCACCGGATCCCCGAGCAGGATCTCGGCTTCAGCCACGGCTCGCCGATCTGCGAGGAGGACTTCGACTACGTCTTCATCCTCGAGCAGGCGCGCGGGCTTCTGCCCCACTACAACGAGCTCCCCCAGGTGACCTTCATCGGCCACTCCCACCTCACCAAGTGCTTCGTGCTGGACAAGGACCGGGCGACCGAGATCGAGGAGCGGGAGTTCGACCTCGAGCAGGGGCGCAAGTACGTCATCACCGTGGGCAGCGTCGGCCAGCCCCGGGACTACGACGCCCGCGCCTGTTACGGGATCTTCGACACCGAGACCCGCCGCTTCGAGTTCCGCCGTGTCCTGTACCCCGTGGAGCAAGCCGCCCGGCAGGTCTTCCAGTTGCAGCTCGCGCCCAACTTCGGCAAGCGCCTCTTCCTCGGGATCTGAGCCCGCGCCCCGCCCCGGCCTGCTCGGGGGATCATCTCATCGGCGGAGGCTCAGAGGGTGCCGCGTCGCTGGCGCTCCGCGAGCTTGGCGAGCATGTCCGTGGTCATCGTCGCGAGGTCGTACTCGGGGCGCCACCCCCACTCCGCGCGCGCCGCCGTGTCGTCGATGGAGCACGGCCAGGAGTCCGCGATCGCCTGGTGGTAGTCGGGGACGAAGGTGCACTCGAACCCGGGGAGGTGCTTGCGGATCTCGGCGGCCAGCTCCCCTGCGGAGAAGCTCAGCGCCGCGAGGTTGAAATCGGCGTGATGGCGCAGCTCGGAGCGTGGCGCGGCCATGAGCTGGAGTGTGGCCCGGATCGCGTCGGGCATGTACATCATCGGGAGCACCGTGTCGGCGCGCACGAAGCAGGTGTACCGGCCGCAGCGGACCGCCTCGTAGAAGATCTCCACCGCGTAGTCCGTGGTCCCGCCACCGGGTGGGGTCTCCGAGGAGATCAGCCCGGGGTAGCGGATGCCCCGGACGTCGACGCCGTAGCGGGTCGCATAGTACTCGCAGAGCCGCTCGCCTGTTACTTTGGTCACACCATACATGGAGGTGGGCCGCAGGATGGTCTCCTGAGGCGTCTGCTCCCGGGGGGTCTCCGGACCGAACACCGCGATGGAGCTGGGGCAGAACAGGCGCAGGTCGTGCTGGCGCGCGATCTCCAGGACGTTGTACAGCCCATCGACGTTGACTCGCCAGCAGAGCTGGGGGTGCTGCTCGCCGACCGCGGAGAGCAGGGCGGCCAGGTGGTAGACCGTGCCGATGTCCTGATCCCGGATCGCCTCCTCGAGGGCTGGCCGATCCAGCACGTCCAGAGGGACGAAAGGACCACCGACCAGCTCGGGGGGGACCTGGCTGCGCTTGTCCGAGGCGACCACCCGATCGTCGCCGTACCGCCGGCGTAGCTCCAGGGTGAGCACCGTGCCGATCTGGCCGAGGGCCCCCGTCACGAGGATCCGCTTGCTCCCTGCCACCATGCTCTCCTCCCGCCGCGCTCGCCCGGCCCCGCTGCCGGCGGCGCCTCCCCCCCACCGGCTGCCGAGAGTAGCACGAGGCGCGGCGACCGTCCCGGGAGATTTTTCGTCCACCCCCCGCACACCGCCGCGGCGTCCTGCCCTCGCCACGGGCCGCGGTCAGCGCCCGGCCTCCGGTCCGCCGTTCGCGACGACCGGACGCGGCGACCGGTCGTTCCCCCTGGCTGGAAGTCTGTTCAGTCTCGCCACCCGCCAGGGTGCAGGCTACATTCGCCGCCGAACAGTCGGCCAGCCCAGGAGGAACGATGGACACGCCCCAGGAAGCCCCGCCTCGTCACACCCCGCTGGTCCCCGCGGAGACCAACATGCGGGAGTTCACCGTTCGCGCCGTCCTCACCGGTCTGGTGATGTGTGTCGTGCTCGGCGCGGCCAACGCCTACCTCGGGTTGCGTGCCGGCATGACCATCGCAGCGACCTACCCGGCCGCGGTCATCGGCATGGCCGTGTTGCGGCTGCGCAAGGGTTCGCTCCTCGAAGAGAACATGGCCCGGACCATCGGCTCCATCGGCGAGTCGGTGGCCGCCGGTGCGATCTTCACCATCCCCGCGTTCGTGATCCTGCAGATCTGGAGCTTCAACCCCGAGAACCTCGTCCAAGAGTACCTCACCGCGGCCGCGATGATGATCCTCGGCGGCATCTTGGGCATCCTCTTCGTCACGATCCTGCGCCGCGTCATGGTCGATGACCACACCCTGCCTTTCCCTGAGTCCCAGGCCGCCGGTGAGATCCACAAGGCCGGCCGCCAGACCGGCAGCGGCGCGGCCGCGCAGCTCTTCAAGGCCATGGGGCTGGGCGCGGTCGTCAAGCTCGTCGGCGACCTCGGCATCTTCAAGGCCTCCAACAGCTTCCACCTGCCCCTCGGCGACACCTTTGTCCGTCTCGGGCTGAAGGACGACGCGTCCAAGATCGACGCGGGCGGCACCACCACCATCGAGGCGCCCGCGGCCACCCCCGCGTACCTCGGCGTCGGTTTCATCATCGGGCCGGAGCTCGGCGCCCTGAACTTCGCCGGCGGGCTGCTGGCCTGGGGCCTGCTGGTGCCGCTGCTGGTGTTCTTCCTCGGGCCCGTGCTCATCGGCAAGTACACCGACGCCCAAGGTGTGCAAGACTGGGCCTCCCTGGCGGACCACATCTATCGCTACATCGTCCGCCCCATCGCGGTCGGCGGGATGCTCGTCGGCGCCACCTTCACCCTCTGGAAGATGCGCAAGAACCTCCTCGTCGGTATCCAGCGGGGCATCGCCGACGTCCGCAAGTCCGCGGGCTCGGAGGTGGCCAGCGAGCGCACCGAGCGGGACCTGAGCTTCAAGTTCGTGGGCCTCGGCATTTTGCTCGTCTTCGCCTTGATGGTCGGGCTTTACTTCTACTTCACCAAGCTCTGGATCGGCGCCCTGCTCGCCGCGGTGGTGATGCTGATCACCGGCTTCTTCTTTGCAGCGGTCTCGGGGAACCTGGTCGGGATGATCGGCTCCTCCAACAACCCCATCTCCGGCCTGACCCTGGCGACCACCATCGTGGCCGCCCTGGTCATGGTCATCGTCGGCGTGCACGGGCCGGCCGGCGTGGCTGCGGTGCTCGGGGTCGCCGCGGTCGTCTGTGTCTCCTCGGCGGTCGCGGGCGAGATGCTCCAGGACCTCAAGGTCGGGCACCTCCTCGGGGGCACCCCCTGGAAGATGCAGGTCGGGGATCTCCTCGGGGTGCTGGTCGCCGGGCTGATCATGTTCTTCCCCCTGTACCTGCTGCACACCACCGATTCAGCGGGCGGCTTCGGCGGCAAAAACCTCCCGGCGCCCCAGGCCGGCTTGATGGCGGCGCTGTCTCAGGGGATCGTCGGCGGCGAGATGGCCTGGCCCCTGGTGATCGTCGGGATCGCCATGGGCATCTCCCTGATCCTGATCCGGGTGCGCAGCCCGATGCTTTTCTCCGTCGGGATGTACCTTCCCCTCGAGACCACCGCGGCGATCTTCGTCGGCGGGCTGGTGAAGGGGCTGGTCGACAAGCTCGCGGGCAAGAAGGGCTTCAACCCGGCCCAGAAGGGGCGGGTCGAGAACACCGGGGTCCTGGTCGCCTCGGGCCTGATCGCGGGCGAGGCGCTGATGGGGTTGCTGGTCGCTGGCGTGGTGGCGTTCAAGAACGACGGCTCGTTCTTCACCATCCCCGGTCTGGCCGGGATCGCCCCCTGGCTGGCCATTCCCGTGCTGATCGGCCTGGCCGCCTACCTGACCCTGCGCCCCCTGAGCAAGGCCGGGAACCCCGACGAGCCCGCCCCGCCGCCCGCGCTGACCTGAACCCCCCTGGTGGACTAGAGCACCGAACAGAAACCTCCACCATCCGTGCCGCCCCTCCGGGGCTCGTCGAAGAATTGTTGCCTTTTCCCCGGGCTGAAGCCCGGGGCTAGGGCTCTTGCCGCCCCTCCGGGGCGCCTCGGCGAGCCGGTTGTTGATCGGCGCTCTAGCGGCAGGCCATCCCGGTCACGCGGCAGATCCCGTAGGTCCCCACGGTCACGCAGCAGGCCGTGGCGGCTCCCAGCACGAGGCAGTCCTCCACCTCGCGACAGGGCGGCGCGCAGCCCGCGTCGAGGCACACGGCCCCGGGGGTGAGGCAGTCCGCGGTCGCCTGGCAGAAGCCCGTGGCGGGCGAGAAGCCCGTGGAGCCGTCGGAGATGCAACCTTCGTACCGGTCGGAGCAGACCTCGCCTCGGGCGCAGCCGCTCGTGGGCAGGCTGCAGTAGGGGACGCACTCTCCGTCGTGACAGCGCTCGCCAATCGGGCAGGGGTCCGTCGCGACCCAGCGCAGGCAGGCCGTCTGCGGGTCGCGGTGGCAGACGGCCGGTCGCGAGGGGCCCGCACAGCCCCGTTCCCCCTCGGTGACGCAGTCTTCCTCCCCGCAGCCCGCGGGCACGCCGCAGATCCCCTCCGCGGTGCAGACGAGTCCGGGCGCGCAGACCTTGTTCAGGCAGGAGCTGCCTTCCCGGGCGAGGCACCCGGCCACCGGGCCCTCGCCGCTGGCGACGCACAGATCCGCACGGCAGGGCAGGCGCGGTGCGTTCGCGTCGCAGGGGATGAAGACGTTGTTGTCGCAGCGCCCGCCGCCAGGTGGGCAGCGGGCGGCGTCGCCGAGATCGGCCGGGCCGCCCCCGTCCTCCGGCCCGAGATCCCGGGCCTCCCCCTCGCCTTCCCCGCCGGCATCGCCCGCGTGGCAGGCTCCCCGGACCTCCACCAGCCCCTCGACGCAGGCGTAGACCTGCCCGCCGAGGCAGCGCTGGCTGCCACAGCCGATGACCACCGGTGCGCCCGTGGTGGCGTCGATCAGGCGGCACCAGCAGCCCTCGAGGCCGTCGGGGTCGGTTTGCGGCTCGGCGGTGCAGCCGGCGAGCAGGGGCCAGAGAAGGAGCAGCCGCACCCCGCGACGGGCGCGGCCGCGTCGTGGGGCCTGCTGAGGGGCAGTCGGGGAGTAGGGGTAAAACTTTCGTACTCGGCGCTGATCGGAATGGTGACTTTCGTCATGCAAGAGTGATTCTTGCTGCCCGGGTGGAGAAGGGGACATCCTGGACCTCCGCGGTGGACCGCTGCGGTCAAGATAGCACGCTCCCTCGGGGGCGCCGCTTTTCGGCTTCAGAGGCCGCGCTCCGGGCAGACGCAGCGGAAGCCGACCATGGGCGAGATGCTCCCCGGCAGCGCCGGCTGGCGATTGGCCGCGCGCAGGTAGCTGGGGTGTTCCTGGAACCAGGAGCCGCCCCGGGCGACCCGGTGGCGGCAGTTCCCCCCTCCTTTGCGCAGGGGATCCTGCTCGGGGAGGGTGAGGTAGCTCAGCTCGTCGTAGCAGTCGAGGGTCCACTCGGCGACGTTCCCGCCGAGATCCACGGCCCCCTCGGGAGTTTGGTCGGTGGTGATGCGATCGGTGGGCGCGGTCAGCGGGTAGCCGTCGTCGTACTGTTGGACCAAGGGCCACCCCGCGAGCAGGTCGCGCGCCGCTCGGTCGGCGAGGTTGGGCCCGTCGGGCGGTGGTGGCCAGCTCCCGCCCCAGGGAAAGCGGCGCCCGGCGGTTCCCCGCGCGGCTCGCTCCCAGCGGGCCTCGGAGGGGAGGGTCTTCCCCAGCGCCCGGCAATAGGCCCGGGCCTGTTCCCAGGTGACACAGGTCATCGGGTGTTGCGCCAGCTCGTCCTTGCCCCAGGTGCAGCGGCTGGCGGGCACCAGGCGGATCGGCAGGCCGGGACGCACGCACTCGCCCCGCAGGACGCAGGTGCGGTAAGCCGCCTGGGAAACCTCCGTCCGGTCGATCCAGTAGGTGGCGAGCTCGATCTGGCGGGCCGGCCGCTCGTCGGCCTCCCCCTCTTCCGGGGTGCTGCCCAACTGGAAGCGCCCCCCCGGGATCCGCACCATGCCGGCGAGGCTCTGCGGATCGGGAGGGCGCGGCGCTTCGTCGTGGTCACCCGGCTCGCGTTGCAGCAGCCACTCCAGCCCCTCCTCGGCCGCCCGCCCCGCCTGGACCTCGGCCACGACCTGCGGGCCGACCTGCTCGGTGAGCGGCTTCTTGCCGGCGCAGGCCGGCAGCGGCCGGGAGATCTCGCGGGCGATCGTCGAGGTGGGGCCGTGCAGCAAGCGCAGATCGAGCCAGCAATCGTTGCGTCGGCGGCGCAACGTCGAGAGGAGGGCATAGTCGGCGCGCGCTTTGCGGACGAGTTCGCCCCAGCAGCGCATCCCCGAGGTGCCTTCGCCGCAGGCGCCCTGGCGCGACAGCAAGGTCTCCTCGTCCACCTCCACGAGTTGGAACTCGCCCGCAGCCGCCAGCTCGTCCGCGATGCGACGGATGGCGCACTCCACCTCGACGGCCAGGGACTGCTGGGCCGAGGGGTAGCGGCACGTGGCGAGCACCAGCCTCAGCGCTGCGGCCGGTGGTGTGGGTGCGGTGGTCGGGGGGGGCGCGGCCCCGACCGGGAGGGCTTGCCCGAGCAGCAGCAAGGCCAGCAGGAGCCTGCCCGGGGGGCGGCCCACCGTGGCGGTGGG
>JAVEVO010000268.1:0-5845 GCA_034005005.1 Myxococcota bacterium | reverse complement strand
AAGGCGCCGAGGGCGAGGGCGAAGGCGAGGGCGAAGGCGAAGGCGAGTGCGAGGGCGAAGGGGAGGGCGAGGGCGAAGGCGAGGGCGCCGAAGGCGAAGGCGAGGGCGCCGAGGGCGAAGGCGAGGGCGAAGGCGAGGGCGAAGGCGCCGAGGGCGAAGGGGAGGGCGAAGGGGAGGGCGAAGGCGAGGGCGCCGAGGGCGAGGGCGAAGGCACCGAGGGCGAAGGCGAGGGCGCCGAGGGCGAGGGCGAAGGCGCCGAGGGCGAGGGCGAAGGCGAGGGCGAGGGCGAGTGCGTCGTCGGCACCCTCGAGGAGTGCCCCTGCCCCCAAGGAGCGACGGGGCAACGCTTCTGCCTCCAATCCGGGAGCTGGACCGAGTGCTTCTGTGCGAACGAGAACTGCACCCAGGATTCGGACTGCGCGAGCGGCTTCTGCCACGAGGGGCACTGTGCCTCGCCCACCTGCGGCAACAGCGACCTCGAGGGGTTCGAGGTCTGCGACGACGGGGTCAACGACGGCTCCTACGAAGGCTGCATGCCTGGTTGCCTGGCCCTGGCTCCCCACTGCGGCGACCGGGTGACCACGGATGGCGAGGTCTGCGACGACGGGGTCAACGACGGCGCCTACGCAGGATGCCTACCCGGCTGCCTGGTTCGGGCTCCCCACTGCGGCGACCTGGAGACCACGGACGACGAGGTCTGCGATGACGGGGTCAACGACGGCGCGTACGGAGGCTGCCTGCCCGGCTGTCTGGCTCGGGCTCCCCAGTGCGGCGACCTCGCGACCACGGACGACGAGGTCTGCGACGACGGGGTCAACGACGGCACTTACGGGGGCTGCCTGCCCGGCTGCCTGGCCCGGGCTCCCCACTGCGGCGACCTGGCGACCACGGACGACGAGGTCTGCGACGACGGGGTCAACGACGGCGCGTACGGGGGCTGCCTGCCCGGCTGTCTGGCCCGGGCTCCCCGCTGCGGCGACGGCCTGGAGAACGGCGAGGAGACCGGACTCGACTGCGGCGGCCCCGCGTGCACGCCCTGCCCCCTGGGCCGCGCGTGCCTGCGCGACGCGGACTGCGACGACGCCCTGTGCCTCGCCGGCAGCTGCACGCCACGCCCGAGCTGCGCGGCCCTCCTCCTCGCCCACCCGGGGAGCGCGGACGGGGACTACCTCATCGATCCCGACGGTGCGGGTCCGCTGCCGACGATGCTGGCCACCTGCGACATGACCACCGACGGCGGGGGCTGGACGCTGGTGCTGAACTACCTCCACGCGGCGGGCACCAACCCGGACCTGCTGCTGCGTAACGAGGCGCTGCCGGTGCTCGGCTCCGAGGTGCTGGGCACCGACGAGAGCGGCACGGAGCACTGGGGCCAGGCGACGCCCGTCCTGGTCGCCGCGCTCCACCCCGCGGAGCTGCGCCTGCACGGCCGGACCACGGCCCACGAGCGGGTCGTGCACTTCAAGACCCGCCATCGGGGGGCCGTCGCCTACGCCGCCACCGGCCAGGGCAGCCTCGCCGGGATCCAGACGGAGCACACGCTGCTCGCGGGGCACACGGCCCATCTGCCGGCCGAGGCCGACTCCTTCTTCAGCGACCAGGGAAGCGCCGCCTTGACCCACCATCCCCTGTACCGATCCGGACACTACCACTGGAACATCAATCCCCCGGCGCCGGCCACGGGGCGGTGGGAGGTGGACGAGTGGCTGCAGGTCCATCTCGGAGATCCCGCCAACGGGTACTCCCAGAGCACCCACCATCGGGTGTGGGTGCGGGAAGCTCGCTGCGGGGACGCACGGGTGACCGGCGACGAGGTCTGCGACGACGGCGTCAACGACGGGGCCACCAACGGCTGCCTGCCGGGCTGTCTGGGGTGGGGTCCGACCTTTTGCGGTGATGGGGAGGTGGGCGGGCTCGAGGTCTGCGATGACCGGATCAACGACGGTGCGTACGGGGGCTGCATGCCCGGCTGTCTGCAGCGCGCGCCCCGCTGCGGCGATGGGGTGAAAAACGGCGAGGAGACCGGACTCGACTGCGGCGGTCCCGCGTGCACGCCCTGCCCCCTGGGCAGCGCCTGCCTGCGCGACGCGGACTGCGCCGACGTCCCGTGCCTGGAAGGCACCTGCACGGCGCACCCGACCTGCGCGGCCATCCTCCGCGCGGCCCCGGACAGCGAGGACGGCGACTACCTCCTCGATCCCGACGCCGCGGGGCCGCTGCCGGCCATGCTGGCCACCTGCGACATGACCACCGACGGCGGGGGCTGGACCCTGGTGCTCAACTACCTCCACGCGGCGGGCACCAACCCGGAGCTGCGGCTGCACACCGCCGCGCTGCCGCTGCTCGACTCCGAGGTGCTGGGCGCCGACGAGAGCGGCACGGCGCATTGGGGCCATGCGGCGCCGGCCCTGATCGCCGCGCTCCACCCCGACGAGCTGCGCTGGTTCGGCCGGACGACGGCCCACAACCGGGTCGTGCACTTCCGGACGAGCCTGGCCACCGCGCTCGCCTACGCGACGACGGGGCAAGGCAGCTTCGACGGCATCCAGACGCACCACGTCCTGCTCGCTGGCCATACGGGCCATCTGCCGGCCGCGGCGACCGCCTTCGCGGGCGAGCTCGGGTCCAATGGCTTCATCAGCCACCCCCTGTTCCTGCCCGGCGTCAACCACTGGAACATCAACCCGCCGGCACCGCACGACGGACGCTGGGAGGTCGACGAGTGGCTGCGAAACGACCTCGGCGATCCCGCCAACGGCTACTCCCAGAGTACCCACCATCAGGTGTGGGTACGCACGGGCTACTGTGGTGACGGCCGGACAGCCGGTGCGGAGGTCTGTGACGACGGGATCAACGACGGTAGAGTCGAAGGTTGCATGCCCGGCTGTATGGAATGGGGACCGACCACCTGTGGAAATAGCCGGATTACCGGAAATGAGGTCTGCGATGATGGCGTCAATGATGGTCTCTATGGAGGATGCGAACCCGGATGCATGAGAAAGGCACCTTATTGTGGTGATTCCCAGGTCAACGACGCGGAAATTTGTGATAATGGAGTCAATAATGGCTCCTACAGTTCAGACCCGAACAATCCTAGCTGCTTGCCCGGGTGCATGTCTTTCGGACCATATTGTGGAGATGGCATCCTCAATGGTAACGAGATCGATGTCGACTGTGGAAGTAATACCTGTTCTCTCTGTCCATCAAATGCAATTTGTAATATTAATGAAGACTGTAGATCCAATGACTGCTTTTGCGTAGTGATGCCCGGCGTTTTGTATTTTTGTAGATGCATGTAGTGAGCTGGCCATGCGCCGGGAGCGCAGAGTGTCGCATGAAAGGCTCTGCCACCGGGTAACTCATCTCGCCGTCTTCCCCCTGCCCGGCGAAATCGAGGTCGACGATCAGTCCAACTCCTCGTGATCTCTAGATTATCCTGTTTGCTGACCAGGCGGGCCGTCGCGTGTCGGCCGAGGTGAACTGCTGTCCAGAGGTGGGGGCCGCAGTGAGCGCGACGAGCGTCGCGTTCGGGCCCAGGGAGGCTTCTGCCGGGCCGCCAGCGCGACGCGGGGAGTTCTGGAGGTGCTCGAGCACCGGGGGCAGACCAGGGTATCCCCTCGCACATTTCCCGTGCCCGCCGCCCCGGGGACGAGGTCCACGCCTCGACGCCCCACGTGCTCCCGACCCCCGATCCCACGAGCACGCGCACGCTCGCCCGCCACGATCCCGACGGTTCGGTTCGGACTTCCAGTCACGACGAGGTGCAGGTCCGAAGGAGCACCCGCTCAGCGCAGCGACACCCGCTCCACCGTGACTCCCGCTGCGGGGTTCTGCGAGTCCCCCGTCACCAGGAGGAAGTGCGGACCGATGTCGTCGAAGGACTCCTCCCCGGTGGCGCCGGTGATGTAGACGGACATCCCGCCGTACGCGGTCTCGACGTAGGAGAGCAGCCGACCGGCGAACAGGGCGCCGACCCCGCCCCGGAGGAGCGCGGCGACCAGCCGGCTCGCCTCCCGATGGCTGACGAAGCCCCGATCCCGCAGGCCGGCCGGGTCGAAGGGCGGAGTGCTGGTGAACAGGAGGCTCCCGGCCTGCTCCTGGCCCAGCTGCGCCGCGATCCAGTCGAACTGCGTGGTCACGAGGACCGCGTCGGCCGAGTCGAGGAGCAGGAAGCGGACCTGCTTGTGCAGGAAGGCCACATCGGTGGGCCCGAACAGCTCCCGGAAGACCCGGTCGCCGCCATCGGAGATGTCCTCGTACCCGACGGTGGCATAGACCGGGATCGGCAGGGTGGCGAGGATGCGGGCGACCCGGGCGAGGTCGTCCCGGGGCTCCTCGCCGGCGCTGAGGTTGCCGAGCAGGACGAGGAACTCGCTGGCGGTCAGGCTGACCTCCTCCACGAGCCGGTAGACGAGGTCACCGTCCCCGAGGAGATCGCCGGCCACGGCGAAGGTGTACGGCCCGGCCGCGGCGCCGTTTGCGGCCCGGAACACGAGGGTCGGAGGACCGGCGAGGCCGTCGGGGCAGCTCTGACCGGAGGGGACCTCCGTGTTGTAGACCGCCCCCGTGCCGTCCTCGCCCTCGACCAGCCGGCCCGCAACCGTGCAGACAGAGCCCTGGGCCGCGACGCAGCCCAGGACCAAATCGGGGGGGAGGTTCTCCAGCTTCACCACCAGGGGAGCCGCCTGCCGTGCCGTGTTGGACGCACACAAGGCCAACCGGGCGCCGCTGGCGTGCAGGGTCACCTGCGCCGCGGTGACGGTCGCCACGGCTGCGGGGTAGACCTTCAGGGTCAGGGTGTCGCTCACGGCGACGGTACCCAGCTCCTCGTTGGCCACCGAGCGGCTCTCGGGATCGGCCCGGCAGCCGGCGCCGGACAGGCCCAGCAGCAGGGCCGACCCGACGACCAGCGCCGCGGGCGCGCCGGTCAGTAGTAGCGGTAGGCCAGGCCGAGCCATCCGTCGAACCCCATCCCCAGGTTGAGGGAGAGCAACAGGTCCATCGGGCCGCCGAGCTGAAAGGAGAAGCCCGCGTGGTAGGGCGCCCGGCCCGGCTGCCCCGCGAGGAGCAGCCGGTCGTTGAGCAGCCGCCAGGCGAGCTCGAGGCGGCTCGTGCCCGCGAGGGGTAGGCCGAGCCCCACCTCCCCGACGGTCACCAGCTGCCGGTGCCCCTCCAGGTGAAACGAGTAGGAATCAGCCAAAAAGTGAGTGACTTCGAGACCATAGCCCCAGCGCGCCCGGAGCACGACCTGGCGGAACCGCGCGAGGGTCTGGCCCAGGTTGTAGCGGGCCTCCAGCGAGGCGATCGGGGTGCTGACGCCGAAGCCCTGGCTGCGACGCAACTCCTCGCTCCACTCCAGGTCGAGGACCACCCGGCCGTCATCCCCGCTCAGACGCCACCGCACGTGCTCGCCGGCGCGGTGCGACCTCGCCCCCAGCCTCGCGATCTCCGCATCCACGGCCGAAAAGCCGACCGAGAAGCGGCGATTCCGCGACCACTGCCCCTGCCAGCGCTCACCGCTCGCCGACGGCTCCCGCCGATGGCTCCTGGGGGCTGCGGATGGATGCCGAGCACGCCTCACGCCAACCCTGGACCGCCACGTCAACCCCGGACCGCCAACATCACGCCAGCCAGGCCAACCACGCCACGCCAGCCGCGCGACACCCGGGCACTCTCTGGGCTACCTTGACCAGGTGAAGAAAGAGCCTTGAAAGTTCCCGGGGTTCTGCGAGTCCCCCGTCACCAGGAGGAAGTGCGGACCGATGTCGTCGAAGGACTCCTCCCCGGTGGCGCCGGTGATGTAGACGGACATCCCGCCGTACGCGGTCTCGACGTAGGAGAGCAG
>JAVEVO010000267.1:0-5866 GCA_034005005.1 Myxococcota bacterium | reverse complement strand
GGGCAGCTACGGGTTACTTTTTAGTTCTAAAGGATTGGGATGGAGATCATGTGGCGCCGAAAACGGACTAAAGTCATGGGTCCTTGCCTGAGGGCCCGCTCGCTGGCCGTCCTGCTCTTCGCCGCCGGCTCCCTCGGGATCCCCGCGGCGGCCCTGGCCGAGCCTGAGCCCGCACCGGAGCCCGAGCCCGAGTCCACCTCCGGGGTCCCGACACCACCGCCGAGCACGCCCACGAGCACGCCCACGAGCACGCCCACGAGCACGCCCACGAGCACGAGCACGAGCACACCGCCGAGCCCGAGCACGAGCACGAGCACATCGCCGAGCACGCCCCCGGCCCCGTCTCCGCCCCCGGCCTTCACCCCGCCCACGCCCCTGCCCTCCGGGCTGGAGGTGATGCAGCGTCGCGCGGCGACCACTCTGGCCGCGAGCGAGACCGCGGACCTCGACGTGCTGATCCGGGAGAAGGGCTCCCCCGATCACCGGCGCCGCCTCTCCCGCACGATCCAGCGCACGGGCGGGCTCGAGCGTTCCCTGCTGCGCTTCACGGAGCCGCCGTCTCACCGTGGGCTCGCGGCCCTGACGGTGGAGCACCCCGGAGAGCACGACGACCAGTGGTCGTATTTGCCCGAGGGCAGGCGGGTGAAGCGGGTCCCCCGCGCCCAGTCGACCGCGGACTTCGCGGGGACGAGCTTCTGCTTCGAGGACCTGCGGGCCGAGAACCTCGACTCCCACCAGTATCGGCTGCTCGGGCTGGTCCAGCTCCAGCGTCGTCCGGCCTACCGGGTCGAGGCCCTGCCCCGTCCGGACCGGCCGCGCGCGATCCGCGGCTATGCCCGGCGGGTGATCAGCGTGGATGCGGAGCGCTGGGTCGAGCTGAAGATCGAGTTCTACGACGCGGCCGGTCGGCTGGTGAAGACCCAGGAGAACACCGACTGGCGTCCCGTCGGGCCGATCTTCCGCCCCTACCGGGTGGTGATGCGGGAGGAGCAGCGCCCGCGCCGCACCTACATCCAGTTCCGCTCCTGGGAGGCCAACGTCCCCCTGCGGGAGGGGCTGTTCACGCTGCGGGAGCTGCAGCGGGAGGATCGCTGAGGGGGGGCCGGGCGCCCTCCGGGCACGCGCACCGGGGCTACCACTTGCTGCCCCCCGAGGAGCTCTTGTAGCTCGACCCGCCCGAGCTGGAGCGGAAGCTCGACCCGCCCGAACTGGAGCGGGAGCTGCTGCCTGAGCTGGAGCGGGAGCTGCTGCTGGAGCGGGAGCTGCTGCTGGAGCGGGAGCCGAAGCTGGAGCTGGAGCGGCGGGAGCTCCAGGAGGAGCTGGAGGAGGAGCTGCTGGCCCGGTGGATCACGGCAGTGATCTCCTCGTGCAGGCGCTGCCGGGCGGCCTTCTCCGCCGACTCGGCCTCGTGGCGGGCGCTGTCGGCCTGGCGTTGCGCGGCTTCGTAGTCACGGGTGGCGAGGGACTGGCCGGCGCTCTGCAGGGCGGCCCGGGCCCGGCTCAGGTCGGCGGTGATCCCCGCGGCGTAGGTCCGGTCGGCGCTCGCGATGGCGGCGGTGGCCTTGGCGACGGCCTCGCGGATCGCCCGGGCTGCGTCCTGGTCGGCCTGGGCCAGCATCCGGGCCTCGTCCAGCGCGAGGCTCCCGGCTCGCAGCAAGGCGAGGACCTCGCGCCAGTCGCTCCGGGGCTGGGCGATCAGCTCCTCGGCCTCTGCCAGGCTGCGGCTGGCGTCCGCCAGGCGGGCGTTGGCGGGCGGGCGGTCGTCCTCGGAGGACTCGAGCAGGGTCCGGACCTCGACGAGGCTCGTCTGGACCTTGGGCAGGAGCTCGGTGGCGCTCTGCCACGCCAGCCGCTCATCCTTCAGTCGCTCCAGGGTGGCCTCGGCCGCCCGGACCACCCCCAGGGCCCGCTGCTCCTGGTTGGGCCAGTGGGGGCGGGAGGCCGTCTGGGCCTGTCGCAGGCTGGCCAGGGTTCCGGCCAGCTCGGCCACTGCGTCCAGGCTCGCCGGGCTCGCGAACAGGTCGCCGGCCGCGAGGACGGCCTGGCCCTCGTCCAGCAGCCTCGCCGCCTCGGCCACGCCCTCCTCGGCCCGGCGGCGCGCCTGGGCCAGTTGCCCAGCCTTCTCCTCGATCTCGGCGAAGAGCTCCTCGACCTGCCCCAGCTCCTCGTCGGCGCGGCGCAGCAGCTCGGCCGCTGCGAGGAAGCGCTGCTCCGCCGGCGACAGGGCCTGCTCGGCCTGGTCCAACAGCTCGCTGGCCAGCCGCAGGGCCGCATCGGCCTCCTGCGCATTGTCGAGGGCCGGCCGGAGCGCGTCGTCGTCGTGCTCAGCCTGGAGGGCCGCCAGGCGCTGCCGTCGCTCGGGGAGCCGCTGAGCGAGCCGGGCTCCTCGCTCGCGTGCCGGTGGGAGGCGGCCGGGCGTCTCCCGCCGCGACCGCTCGCTCTCGGCCACCAGCCCCTCGAGCTCCCGCGCCGCGGCCTCGGCCCCCTCCGCCAGCTCGGCCGCGGAGGCGTCGTCTCCCTGCTCGGCTGCGGCCCAGGCCTGGTCGCCCTTGGCCTGGGCCTGCCGGGCCAGCTCCTCCGGCTCGAAGCCGGGCTCCAGGACTCGCAGCCCCTCCGCCTGGCGCAGCCGCAGGACCTCCTGGACTGCCCGCTCCAGGGCCGGTCGGACCTGCTCTTGCAGCCGCGTCGCGGTCGCCACGGCCCGCTCGGCCCGCTCCCGCAGGGTGCTGGCCGCGCGGGCCAGATCCGCGGCCTCCGCACTGGTCCCGAGCGGATCCCGCTGGCCGCGCGCCCCCAGCTCCTCGTGGGCCGCGCGCAGGCGGGCGAGGAGCTCCCGGTAGGCGCCGGGCGCGAGGCCGAGCCGCTCCTGCCGGTCGCAGGCCGCGTGGACGCCGGCCAGGGAAGCCACCGTCGCCGAGGCGAGCTCCAGGCTGGCCTGGACCGCCCCCTCCAGCACGGCCAGCTTCTCCTTGGCCAGCGCGTAGCGGGCGTCCATGTCCTGCAGCAGCAGGGGCGCGGCCACGCGCACGACGCGCCGGTCGGGCAGGAACAGCCGGTGCTCCCGGACGGCCTCGGTGCCCACCTCGATCTCCTGCTCGTTGAGCAGGGACAGCGCCTGGATCATCGGTCCAGAGGCCAGCCAGCCGGCCGAGTCGATCCGGGCCTGCGCCTGGCGCACCTGCTGCTGCGCGATCTCGTACTTCAGGAAGAGGTCGTCGACCAGCTCGCCGGCCTCCCGATAGGCCTGACCGGACGGGCCGGTGAAGCGCTCGGCCAGGTCCGTGGTGCCGAAGAGGAACGGGTGCTCGTTGCCCAGGTCCACCAGCCGGCTCCCCGCGGTCGCCAGCAACCCCTCCCAGCGCTTCACCTCCTGGTGGGCGAGGGACCGGCGGTAGGCGCGCCGGATCCGCAGCACGACCAGCACGAGGAGCAGCACCCCCGCGAGGACGCCGAGGAGGATCAGGGGCAGGGTCACGGTGCGGAAGTGGTGCCGCTCGCCGGCAGAGTGGTACATATCCTGAGTGAGATCGAGGTACTGCAGAGCCAGCTCGGCCTTGTCCCGGGCGAGGAAGACGTCCCCGGCCGCCATGGCCTGCTCGGCCAGCGCGGCGATCTGCTGCGCCGAGGCGAAGAGGGATTCCTCCCGGGAGAGGTCATGAGGGACCGGTTTCGCCAGCAGCCGGGCGATCTCCTCGGTGGCCTGCCGCACCTTGGGTAGCTGGATCGCGGCATCCAGCCGGGCGGTCTCCCAGTGGGCCTTGGCGACGGCCATCCCCCGCTCCAGCTTGGTCACCTCGTCGGCGAGGGCGGTGACGAGCGCGCCGGCCGTGTTCCAGCGCTGGTCGCCGGCCGACTGCTCGGCCTCGGCCAGCCGCTGGGCGGCTTGCGCCTGGCGCACCGGGATCCCCGCGTCGTGCCGGGGGTCGATCTTGGCCTGCAGGGCCTCCAGCTTGGCCCGCAGCAGGGGCAGTTGCTCCTGCGTCCGGGCCTTGCTCTCGACCTCCTGCTGGACCCGCTCCTGCAGGTCCGCATCCACGGCCTGGATCAGTTCCTGCAGCGCTGCTGCGTAGTTGCCCGCGCGGGCTGCGGAGGCGAACGCGGAGCCGTCGATCACCCGAGTGATCTCGGCCTGTTCGAACCCCAGCCGCGTCCAGACGGAGCCGGGGTGGATGGCGATCCCCCGGTTGTCGATGGCCAGGGCGATGACGATCCCCCGTTCCGGGTCGACCTTGGCCCGCCAGGCCTCGAACACCTGATCGACGTAGGGCACTGCCGAGTCGGAGTAGTCGCCCCCTGCCCGGTCCTCCGGATCGGACAGGCCCACCGCGCAGATGTGGTAGCTGGCCCCCACGGCGCTCTGCAGCACGGCGAGGAACTTGCGCAGGGTGTCGAAGGTGTCCTCGGTGCCGGCCACCGCGACCCGGTCCCGCGGGAAGGCGGGGATGGGGGTTGCGGCCCGGGCCGAGGCGTTGCCGAGCATGAGCACGAGCAGGGGCAGCCCCGAGGTCAGGGCGGCCAGGGCGAGGAACGAGCGGCCTCGTGGCATCGACGCACCTCCAGACACGGCTGCTGAGTGGACTCCTCCGAGCATAGCCGATCCGGCGCAGGCTGGCGCATCTTCGCACCGGGACGATCCGGCGCGTCCGCCGCGGCCCTCGGCCCGCTGCCGATTTCACTCCGCGGGCTGGTCTCGGCTGGCGGGGCTGCTAGGATGAGTGGGGGGCGCTGTCGACGTCGCGAGGGTGGATGCCACGCAAGCTGACCCTGGCCCTGTTCCTGCTCCTCGTCGGCTGCACCGACGAGCCGGGGTACGATCCCGAGTCCCCCTGGGTCGAGGGCGAGCTCGGCGTCTGGCGCGCGGGCCTCACCGTCGGCGAGGCGGGCGGGTGCTCCACCGCCATCGTCGCGGGCCTCTCCCGTCAGCTCCTGGAAGAGATCGGCTGCCTCCGGCCGGGGGTCCTGTCCTCCATCGCCGAGCTGGCGGTCTCCGCGGACGCGACGACCTGGCTGTTCCTCCAGACCCCGGCGCGCAACGGGCTGGCCGCGGCCCTCGTCGATCGGGGCGGCACCCTGTCCCTCACCTCGGTCCTGCGGACCTTGCCCCAGCAGTTCTTGCTGTATCGATGGTACCAGCAGGGGCGCTGCGGGATCACCCTCGCGGCCCGGCCCGGGCGCAGCGCGCACGAGAGCGGGCTGGCCCTGGACACCTCCCAGTACGCGGCCTGGCGCGCCGCGCTCGAGCGCCACGGCTGGGACTGGTACGGCGAGGAGGACGTGGTCCACTTCACCTTCCGCGGCGGCGGCACCACGGACCTGGCCGGTCTGTCGGTGCTCGCGTTCCAGCGCCTGTGGAACCGCAACCACCCGGAGGACCTCATCGACGAGGACGGCCTGTACGGCCCCCAGACCGAGGCCCGGATCTCCCGCTCGCCCGCGGACGGCTTCGTGGTGGGGCCTTGCCCGGTCGCGCCGCCCGTGGACGCGGACCGCGACGGCACCCCGGCGGAGGCGGACTGCGATGATCACGACCCCGCGATCCACCCCGGCGCGGACGAGCAGTGCAACGGGCGGGACGACGACTGCGACGGGGCGACGGACGAGTACCCGGCCTGCGGCGAGCCCGACGAGGACGGGGACGGGGCGGAGCGGGACCGGGACTGCGACGACGGCGATCCCACGGTCCACCCGGGCGCGGACGAGCGGTGCAACGGGCGGGACGACGACTGCGACGGGGAGACGGATGAGTACCCGGCCTGCGGCGAGCCCGACGAGGACGGGGACGGGGCGGAGCGTGACCGGGACTGCGACGAAGGCGATCCCGCGGTCCACCCGGGCGCGGAAGATCGGATGAGCACACGTCAGTACG
>JAVEVO010000083.1:0-28467 GCA_034005005.1 Myxococcota bacterium | reverse complement strand
TGGGCGAGGGCGAGGGCGAGGGCGAGGGCGAGGGCGAGGGCGAGGGCGAGGGCGAGGGCGAGGGCGTGGGAGAGGGCGAGGGCGAGGGCGAGGGCGTGGGCGAGGGCGAGGGCGAGGGCGAGGGCGAGGGCGAGGGCGAGGGCGAGGGCGAGCCGGTCTTCTCGTACCAGGCCAGCGAGTGCGGCGGTTTCTTCCAGCCCGTCTCCGGCGCCGAGTCCGGGGCGGACGCGTTCGACGCGGACACCTACTGCGGGGCCGAGCGCCTGATCTGGAGCTACGCGGACGGCAAGCTCGCGCTCACGGACCAGCGGATCCTGCTCAACTGCTGCGGGGACCACTCCGTCCAGGTCACCCGCGACGAGGACGGCACCCTCGTCGTCACCGAGCTGGACGCGCCCGAGGACGGCTGGGGTCGCTGCGACTGCCTCTGCGTCTACGACTACGCGGTGACCATCGACCTCCCCGTGGCCGAGCCCGTGGCCCTGCGCCTCGAGCGGCTGGTCACCGAGTCCGAGGAGCTCCCCAGCGGCAGCGCGGAGCTCGTCTGGGAGGGCACCCTCGATCTCACTGCCGGCTCGGGCGACGAGGTCCTCGACGAGACGGACCTCGGCTTCTGGTGTCAGGAGCCGGGCGGCGAGGGCGAGGGCGAGGGCGAGGGCGAGTTCGAGTTCCGGTCGAGCGCCTGCGGCGGCTTCGCCGCCGCGGAGCCCCCCGCCCCCTCGGGCAACGACGCCGAGTACGGCGGCGGCTACTGCGACGCCGAGGTCTTGCACTGGAGCTTCGCCGCGGGCACCCTCCAGCTCACCGACAGCCGGGTCCTGCTCAACTGCTGCGGCGACCACACCGCCACGGTCAGCCGGCTCGAGGACGGCACCCTGGAGGTCGTCCAGCGGGACGATCCCCTGAACGGCTGGGGGCGCTGCGCGTGCATGTGCGTCTTCGACTTCGAGCTGACCATCCCCGACGTCGTCGGCGACAGCCTGTCCCTGGTGGTCAAGCGGGTCATCGGCACGATGGACGATTCCCAGCTCGAGGAGCAGGTCACCGTCTTCACGGGCACCCTCGACCTCACCGCGGGAGCGGGCCAGGAGATCGTCGACGAGACGGACGTCGGCCCCTGGTGCAACGAGCCGGTGGACAGCGGTAACGAGGAGCCGGTCTTCTCGGCCCGGGCGAGCGCCTGCGGCGGCTTCGCGGGGGAGGCCGTCTGGGGCGAGGAGTTCGGCGCGGGCGGCTACGAGGGCGACTACTGCGACGCCGAGGTGCTGCTCTGGAGCCTGGCCGACGGCAAGCTGACCCTCACCGACCAGCGAGCGACCCTCAACTGCTGCGGGATTCACGCGCTCGAGGTGTCGCAGGACGCAGACGGCACCTACCTCATCACCGAGGTCGACTCCCCCCTGGAGAACGGCGGCCGCTGCTTCTGCATGTGCGTCTACGACTTCGAGGTCGTGCTCGAGGAGGTCACCGGCGAGCAGGTGGCCCTGCGGCTGGAGCGACAGGTGCTCGACCAGGTGGGTGACGAGGGGATGCAGGTCACCACCACCCCGCTGTTCGCGGGCAGCCTCGACCTGAGCGCGGGCTCCGGCTACGTGATCCTCGACTCCCGCGCCGACCCCTTCTGCCAGCCGGCGGCGATCCCCGAGTAGCCGGCGGCCGCCCCCCGGCCACCCCACCGCCCCCTCTCGGCCCGGCCCCCTCGGCCCGCCTCCCTCAGCCCGCCTCCCCCAGCAACCGGCGGAGGATCTCCCGCTCCCGCGCCGGCACCGACGTGAAGAGGACCACGACCTCGAAGCCCCCCGGGCCCGCACCCGACTCTGCCAGGTCCGGCCCCCCCGCGCCGGCGGACGGCTCCCCGGGACGCACCTCGACCGCCCGCACCGGCAGCTCCTCCAGCGCGGGCTCCCCCGGAGGATCCAGGGACAGCAGGTAGTCGTCCCGGGCCACGGGCTCCCAGGTCGTCTGCAAGGTGGCGTCGGCCTCGCCGAGGCGGATCAGCCGGGCCGGCAGCTCCTCCTCGTCCACCTGCTTGCCGACGACCCGCCGACACCGCGCGGGCAGGCCCAGGGAGCGTGCGGGCCTCCCGGGGGCCGGCGCCGGCAGCGTGAGCGCGTAAGGCGGGCCGATCCCCAGCAAGGGGGCGCAGCGCAGCGGCTCCTTGTGCCCCTTGACGTGCAGCTCGAGCCAGGGCCCCAGGGTGACCTCCGGCCCGGCCGCCGCCACGGTGGTCTGGGCGACCAGCACCTGGCTGCCCACGGTCGCGCTCTCCAGCCGGGCCGCGAGGTTGATCGGGCTGCCGACCACCGCGTACTTCATCCGCCGGGGCGAGCCGATGTTGCCGGCCACCACCTCGCCCGTGTACAGGCCGATGCCCATCTGCAGCCGCTCCCCCTCGGCCGCGTTGAAGCGGGCGAGCTCCTGCTGCATGGCCACCGCGCAAGCCGCGGCCCGCGCGGCGTCGTCCGCGCGGGTGAGGGGGGCGCCGAAGAGCACGACCATCCCGTCCCCGGTCAGCTCGTTGATGGTCCCTTCATACCGATCGATCACCTGGGTCATGGACGAAAAGTACCTATTCAGGAGATCGACCATACACCTAGGTCCCAGGCGCTCGAGGAGTCCCGTGAAGCCGCGCAGGTCGGAGATCAGCACGGTGACCACCCGCAGCTCCCCGCCGAGCTTCAGCCCCTCGGGCCCCGCGAAGAGCTGCGCGACCACCTCGCGGCTGACGAAGCGCCCGAAGGTCTCCCGCAGCAGCTCCCGCTCCCGCAGCCCCCGGGCCATCTGGTTGAAGGTGCGGCCGAGCAGCCCGATCTCGTCCCGGGTCGGGATCGCCACCTCGACGTCGAGGTCGCCCTCACCCAGCGCGGTCGCGGCGAGGCTCAGCTTGCCGAGGTGGCGGTTGAGCAGGCCGGCGAAGAGCACGGCCGCGAGCACCGCGGCGAGGATCGCGATCCCCAGGAACAGCAGGAAGGTGTTGAGGTGCCTTCGTTGCAGCAGGCCCCGGGCGTCCGCGTCCGCGTCGACCTCGACCAGGCCGACGATCTGCCCGGACGCGGCCCGGATCGGGGCGAACGCGGCGTCCCAGGTCCCCCACTCGTCCACCAGCCCCCCGAGATAGCGGGGGGTGCCGGCCAGGGCCTGCCGCTCCTCCTCCCGCACGTCGAAGAGAGGGAAGCCGGGCGGGCTGGCCGCGTCGGTCTCCGGGTCGATGCCGTAGGCGAGCCCGGTGGGACCGGCGGGGATCAGGGTGCCGATCCAGTGGACCTCGTTGGCCACCGCGGCCTGCCGCAGCCAGAGGCTGAGCCGGCGGTACTCGGGGCGCGCCATGTCCGCGACCCGGCGGAAGCGCTGATGCTCGTCGCCGTCGATCCCGCCGGCCACGGCCTGGGCGAGCCCGAGCAGGCGGGCCTCGTATGCCCGGAGGCCCGCCTGCAGGTCCCGCTCGTAGAGGGTCCAGCCGACGAGGGCCACCGCGGCGCCGACCAGCCCGCCGAAGACCAGCCCCATCTTGGCCCACAGGGGGAAGCGGACCTGCGGTCGCCTGCCCGCCCGCGGCCTCGCGCCCGACTCTGCCATCCTGCGCTCGCTTCGGCCTCGCTTTCCGTTGACACCTGGGAGGCTCGCCTCCTAGTGTTCAGAGTCCGGCGCGAGAAGGCAAGGGGAGAAGGGATGGTCACGGCAGGGAGACACGGCCCGCGGGCGAGGCTGCTCGGGGTCCTGCTCGCGTTCGGCCTGGCGAGCTGCGACGCCTCGCCGGTGGCCTGGCAGCGTCCCAACCTGCTGCAGCCGACGCCGGCGGGCGGACTCGCGATCGCCGACTTCCACAACCATCAGATCGTCGTGCTCGGACCGACGGGCGCGCCGCAGCAGCGCTTCGGCGAGCTCGGGCTCGGCCCGGGTCAGCTCTGGCGGATCTGGGGCCTGCTCGCCGGCCCGGACGACCGGCTGATCGTCCTCAACCGACGCCTCCGCTCCCTGGCCGACAAGCGCCCGCTCTGGGAGATCAAGGAGTTCGTCCGGGGAGTCGAGGTGCGCGCGATACGGCTGCCCCTCCCCGCGCCGGAGCGCCCGACCCTGCTCGCCGGGCCCGCCCCCGCGCCGGACGGCGGGTTCTTCGTCGGCGAGGGGACGGCCGGCCTGCTGCTGCGCTACACCGCGGACTGGCAGCTCGTGGAGCAGCGCCCGGCGCCCCGCGACGGCCCTCCCTTCGGCCCGATCTCGGCCCTGCGCCGGCGCGGGGACGACCTCTGGCTCGTCGAGCAGTACCGACACCGGGTCCGCCGGCTCGCCGGGGACGGGCGACAGCTACTGCTCCTCGAGGACGAGGGGAGCGGCCCGGGCGAGCTGCTGTTCCCCGCGGCCGTCGACTGCTGCCCCGCGCAGGGCTGGCTGGCGGTGGCCGACACCGGCAACCTGCGGGTGCAGCGCTTCGATCTCCAGGGCCGCCCGCTCGACGGGTTCTCGCCGGCCCCCGCGAGCCCCGACCGGCCGGTGCAGCTCCGCGACCTGCTGGTCTCCCCCGACTGCTCCCGGCTGTACCTCCTCGACTCCACGGGCAACCGGCTGCTGGTGACCACCCCGCAGGGCGAGCTGCTCCAGGTGCTCCCGTGAGGGACACGGCCGCCCCCCACCCCGGTGGTGCCCGGTGAAGGCGTTCGGACCGGGGCCCCGCGGCGGGCTCACGGCGCTCGACGCGCCGGCCACCGCGCCGCGGCACGCGCGCCTGCTGCGCACCAAGCCCTTCTTACGGCGACTGTACGAGAGCTACTACGCGGAGCTGCTCGCCGCAGCCACGCAGGCCGCCTCCGGACCGTGGCTGGAGGTCGGGTCGGGCAGCGGCTTCTTCGCCGAGCTCGCGCCCGGGCTGCTGACCCTCGACTGCCGGCGGGGGACCACCGCCACCCTGCGCGGCTCGGCCCTCGCGCTCCCCTTCGCCACCGGCTCCCTGGGCTTCGTCGGCGCGCTCGACGTGGTACACCACCTGCAAGACCCCCTGGCCTTCTTGCAGGAGGTGCAGCGCGTGCTGCGGCCCGGGGGCGTCGCCTGCTTCATCGAGCCCTACATCAGCCTCCTCTCGACGCCGATCTACCACGGCCTGCACCACGAGCCCTGCGACCCCCGGCGCCCCGACTGGCGGCTCCCCCCCGGCGGCCCCCTCTCCGGCGCGGACCTGGCCCTCGCCTGGGTGCTCTTCGTGCGGGACCGGGCCACGCTGACCGCCCGGCTCCCCGGGCTGGAGCTCCTGACGGTCCGGCCCCACACCTACCTGCTCTACTTGCTCTCCGGCGGCCTGCGGACCTCCCTCGGGCCGCCCGGACCCCTCTTCCCCCTCCTGCAGGAGCTGGAGCAGCGGCTGCCGCGGGCCTGGGCCCCGCGGCTGGCCAGCATGATGACCGTCACCTGGCGGCGCCTCCCGGGGCCCGCAGCGAGCCGACCATGACCGACCCCACGACCTCCGCTCCCCCTCCCCCGCGGCCACGCGCCCCGGCCGACACGGACCAGGCGGCCCGCGTGCAGGCCCGCACCAACCGCACCGTCGACCTCCCCGTGCGCCTACCCGCGTTGCGGGCCCGCTACCGGGCCGCCTTGCGGGCCACCCTGGGCCGGCTCGTGCCGCCGGGCAGCCGGGTCCTGGACCTCGGCTGTGGCGACGGGGAGCTGCTCGCCGCGCTCCGCCCGGCCCACGGCGTCGGCCTCGACCTCTCACCCGCGGCCATCGCGCGGGCGCAGCGACTCCACCCGGAGCCGACCTTGCGGTTCGCGGTCGGGGACGTCGCCCTCCTCGAGCCCCCGGCGGACGGCCCCTTCGACTTCGTGCTGCTGGTCAACCTCGTCGGCGAGCTCACCGACGTGCAGGGTGCCCTGGAGCGGGTCCGCGCGTGCTGCACCCCCGCGACCCGGGTGGTGATCGTCACCAAGAACTACCTCTGGCAGCCCCTGGTGGCCCTCGCCGAGCTGCTCGGGCTGAAGGTCGCGCAGGAGCCCCAGAACTGGCTCACGCCCGGCCAGCTCCAGCGCCTCGGTGAGCTGGCCGGCCTGGAGCCGCTCCTCGCGGGCGGCCGCGGGCTGGTGCCCCTGCCGGGCGGGGAGCGGCTGGATCGGGTCCTCACCCTGCTCCCCGGGCTCGAGCACCTCTGCTGGATCGAGCACCTCGTGCTGCGCCCGAGCCCGGCCGGTCCCGCCCGCGAGCCCTCGGTCACGGTGGTCGTGCCCTGCAAGGACGAGCGCGGCAACGTCGCGGAGACGATCCGCAGCGTGCCCAAGCTCGGGAGCTATACCGAGCTGCTGTTCGTCGACGGTCACTCCACCGACGGCACGGTCGAGGAGATCCGGCGCCACCAGGGAGACAACCCGCAGCTCGACCGCGTGCGGGTGCTCGTCCAGCCGGGGCGCGGCAAGGCCGACGCGGTGCGCCTCGGCTTCGACGAGGCCCGGGGGGAGATCCTGCTGATCCTCGACTCGGACAACACGGTGCGGGGCGAGGACCTGCCGAAGTTCTACGCGCTGCTCGCCTCGGGCCGGGCCGAGTTCGTCAACGGCAGCCGCCTGGTCTACCCCATGGAGGACCAGGCCATGCGCCAGCTCAACCTCGTCGCCAACCACCTCTTCGGCCGCACCTTCTCCTGGCTGCTCGGCCAGCCCCTGACCGACACCCTCTGTGGTACCAAAGGACTCTATCGCCGGGACTGGCTGCGGATCCGCGAGCAGCGCCAGGAGTTCGGGGAGGACCCCTTCGGCGACTTCGACCTGCTCTTCGGCGCGGCCAAGAACCTCTTGAAGATCCAGGAGATCCCCGTCCGTTACCGGCGACGCGCCTACGGCGAGATCAAGATCCAGCGCTTCCGCAACGGCCTGCAACTGCTGCGCATGGCCGCCCGGGGCTGGCGCATCTTCAAGGGGTGAGCGAACCGGAACGAAAGATCTAGCGCGCCGCGGCGTAGATCCGCACGCCGAGGGGCTCGACGACCGTCTCGGTGAGGTCCGACGCGGCCTCGAGCCCCGCGAGGTCCACCTGCTGGGAGTTGGCCACCAGCTTCCACTCCGCGGCCGCGGGGAAGTCCACCGCGAAGGTCGCGGCGAGGGTGGGGCTGGAGTTGACGAAGACCCGCAGCCGCCGGGCGCCGTTGCTCTGGTCCGCGTTGAGGGTGTAGCCGAGCGCGTGGGGGTTGGCCGCGTCCTCGTGCCAGGCGAAGTAGCTCGCCGGGACCGCGCCGGGCACCCGCAAGGGCTGGCCGAGCTCGCCCCGGCGCAGCCCGATGAGCCCGGCGTAATACTGGAACACCTCGAAATGATTGGCCTTGTCGTTCCAGTCGAGGTTGTTGGTGCGATCGGAGCTGCGGTAGCTGTTGGCGTCGAAGACCCGCTCGCCGACCGCGGCCCGGATCGGCCGGCCGTCTCCGTCGGGGGAGTAGGGCTTGCTGCGGAGGAACTCGACCCCCGCGTGCAGCATCACCGGGCCGGGGGAGGTCAGCAGGATCGTGCCGGCGAGCTTCACCCGGGCCTCCTTGGCCTCCGGGGAGGAGCCGTGGATCGAGACGTCGAGCTTGTCGGCCAGGGTCAGGTTGTCGTGCGCGTCGAGGTAGCGCACGCCGTCGGTGGGGGCCGAGGCCCAGCCGTTGGTGGAGCCGACGCGCAGGCTGTTGCCGGTGATCGCGACCTTCAGCTTCTCGCGCTCGCCCTGGCCCTGGACGAAGCCGCCGTCGGTGCCCTCGGGCGAGCCCTTGACGACGTCCCGGAAGGTGTCGTCGAACACGGCCCAGGGGTCGATGGCGTTGACGGCGCCCTTGCCCCAGAGCGCGCCCGACGCGGCCCAGGGCTCCCCGTACAGGTAGCGATCGGGGAACTCGGCCGCGATCGCCCGCACCGTGTCGAGGTCCATGAGCCCGGCGAGATCGAAGCGGAAGCCGTCGACCCCCATCCGGGCGGTCCAGAAGCGCAGGCAGTCGAGGATGTAGCGGCGCATCATGGGCCGCTCCGAGGCCAGCTCGTTGCCGACCCCCGAGCCCGCGGCGTAGGTGAAGGTGCCCGCGTCCTGGCGGTAGTAGTACTTGGAGTCGAACCCCTTGAAGTTGTACGCGGGCCCGCCTGCGCTGCCCTCGGCGCTGTGGTTGAAGACGACGTCGAGGATCACCGCGATCCCCCGCTCGTGGAGCGCGTCGATGAGCTGCTTGAGCTCGAACAGGCGCGCGTCACCTTCGGGCGCGGAGCTGTACATGCCCTCCGGGGAGAAGAAGTTGGCGGTGAAGTACCCCCAGTTGAACTCGCGCTCGTCCGCGGGGAACTCCTGCACGGGCAAGAGCTGCACCGCGGAGACCCCCAGCTCGACGAGGTGGTCGAGGCCGGTCTTCACGGGCACGCCCTCGTGGGCCGGACCCGTGAGCCCCGCCCGGGTGAAGCCGAGGTAGCGCCGGAACTCGGGATCGGCCGCGGTCAGCCCCGAGCCCGGCCCGCCGGTCAGGTCCCGGACGTGCAGCTCGTAGGCCACCAGCCCCTCGAGGGGCGGCCGGGCGAGCTGGGTCGCGGGCGACAGCCGGGAGAGATCGACGAACAGGCTGCGGCCCGCGACCCCACCGAAGCTGCTCAGCGCGACCAGCGCGTAGGGATCGTTGAGGGGGCGGGTGGGGTCGAAGCGCTCCCCGGGCGCCTGGGGGCCGGCGACGGTGTACCAGTAATAGGTGCCGTCGAGGTTGCCGGGCACGGTCACCGACCAGATGCCCGTGGCGGCGTCCCGCACCAGGGGGTGGGTGGTCTGGGCCGCGGCCGTGGCCGACGGCGCGGTGTGCAGCACCACCTCGGTGGCGCGGGGGGCGAAGACCGCGAAGTGGCTGTTGCCCTGCTCGTCGAGCCACGCCCCGAGGGGCGCGTCCGAGTCGAAGCCGTCGAGCACGCGACGGGGCAGCAGCCCGGAGGACAGCAGGCCGTCGGGCGAGTCGAAGGACAGGGTGTAGCCGGCCTGCAGGTCGAGGGGAGAGACGGTCAGCACCGCGGCCACGTCGGAGACCTTGGTCGCGGCCTCGACCAGGGCGCCCGGCTGCAGGCCGTACTTGGCCGCGTCGTCGATCCCGGGCAGGGGGCGGTCGAACTCGACCGCCAGCTCGGTGAGCGTGTCCCAGTAGACCGCGGTGATCTTCGGCAGCAGGGAATCGGCCGCGGAGGCGTAGACCCGCACGTCCCCTTGCACCACCCACACCTCCCAGGGGTCCGTCCCCTCGGTCCAGGCCCGATCCATCTCGTACCATGGGCCCGCGGTGCCCGGCCCCTTCTTGAACTTGAAGCCCATGGTGACCCCGGGGGTGAAGTGCTCCCGCGGGACGTCGAAGATCGCCCCGAACTCGTCGACCCCGCAGCTCGGGACGTCCTTCTCCGGGCTCCAGGCGTTCCAGGTCCACATGTACAGGCCCGGGTAGGCGCTCGCCAGGGAGGCGTTCTGGTAGTGGACCCGCAGCACGTCCGTGGGCGTGACCGCACACCCCGGGTCCTCGCCGCCGTCCACCGCCCCCGCGTCGCCCGGCCCGGAGTCGGCCACCCCGGAGTCGGCCACCCCCGAGTCGCTCCCCCCGGAGTCGGCGGGCGACCCCGTGTCCTGGTCCCCGCGCGACCGCACCTCGTCGTCGCAGCCCAGGATCCCGAACCCGACGCACACCAGCAACCCGATCCAGCCACGTCTGCTCATCGTCCGCTCCTCGTCTCGACCGGCGCCCCGGCCGAGCATGACGCGTCCGCGGCCGCCGGGCAAGGGTCGCCCGCCCGGTCCCGCTCCACCGCCAGGTCGGGCCGCCTCTCCGGCCACCACCCCGGCTTGCCTTCCCGCCGGAGGTGGGGTAGCGTCAACCGGGCGACAGGGTTCGCCCCCAAGGCGAACTCCCATGGACACTCCCGACATCCTCTGCCTGCGATTCAAGAACGAGGCCGCCTCGGTCTACGAGCTGGCCCGGCTCGACGAGACCGGCCAGCCCCGGCGCCACACGACGGTCCATCGCTACCTCGTCTCCTCGAACGGGACACGCAACCTGCTGAATTTCCCCGAGATCCTCAACCGCAACTTCACCGACGAGATGACCAAGGGGCTGACCTACGCCTTCATCGGCCTCGACCGACTGGAGGAACTCAGCAGCATCTCCTCGAAATCCGTCAACGTCTTCCACATCCTGCGCGGCGGGCTCAACTTCCGCCTGGTCCACGTGCTGCGGGCCGCGTTCGGCTACAAGTGGCACAGCTCGTCCTTCGTCTCCAGCCAGCGGATCCAGATCGGCGAGGGCTTCGGCATCAACGAGGACGCCTACCGCAAGTTCGTCGTGCCCGCCAACCCGACCATCTACTCGGGCGACATCGTCGCCACGGGCGCGTCCATCGACAGCGCGCTCGGCTACCTCTCCCGCTACCTCCTCGAGAACCGGATCGACCTGCGCAACTTCGTCTTCGTGACCATCGGCTGCCAGGAGATCGAGCCGATCCTCACCCTCTGGGACGAGCGCTTCCGCAGCCAGTTTCCGGGGTACGAACGGACCATCCTCGTCTACCTCGAGGGGCGGTTCGCCATGGCGCAGGCCACCACGCCCCTGGCGACGAAGCTCATCGGCACCGACCTGCTGCGGAGCCATGCCCTCGGCGCCTTGCTGACCCCCGAGTTCGAGTACTCCCAGTTCGAGAAGCTGATCATCCCCCTCGAGGCGTGCGTGATCTACGACGGCGGCAAGAAGAGCTTCGAGCCGATCCACCACCTCGAGGAGATCCGCGGCTACTGGCGACGACAGCGGGAGTACGCCGAGCAGAGCGGGGTCTCCCTGTGGGACGAGTACAACCGCCGGCTGCCCCTGGACGACTACTTCGTCGATCCGGCGCGGGAGGTCCTCGGCTCGGCCGCGACCCTGGAGCAGCGGCGCCGCCAGCGCTGGTGGGGGCTGAGCGCGGCGGACTACGACCGGCTCTTCCGCCGCTTCCGCTGGCTCTGGACCGACGAGCGGCTGAAGTGGGCCCGCAAGCCCGGCTCGTTCATCACCGTCTGCGACAAGAAGCTCATCTACCTCGACAGCCACCTGTAGCCCGCCGCGGCCCTGGCCCACCTCAGGCGAGCCGCAAGCACACGAGCCAGGCCACAAAGCAGAGCGCGGCCAGCACCCCGGCGATCCCGGCCGTCGGCCAGCGCGGCCGCAGCCTCTCGTCGAGCCCCCAGGTGATCCCCGCCGCGAGCGCGGCCACCCAGCCGAAGAAGCCGAGCACCACCCCCAGGGAGAGCCAGGGGTCGGGCGCCAGGGGCTGCCGCAGCAGCAGCAGGTGCTCCTGCTCCCGGACCGCGAAGGAGGCCGGCTCCCCGTGACGATCCCGGGTGCCCTGGGCCGCCATCAGCCGGGCGATGTGCGTGCTGGTCGGCTCGAGCCACCGGGCGTGGGGCTGCCAGAGGGTGCGGATGCCGAGGACCCCGCCGCGCAGCTCCCGATACGCGGCCAGGGCCTGCTCGGGCCGGCCCTCCGCCTCGGCCTGCTGGCCGACCGCCCAGAGCAGCTCGGCCGCCTGGCCATTGGCCGGCAGCCCCGGGAGGTACCAACGCAGGGCCCGGCCGAGATGCCGGATCGCCCGCTCGGGGTCCCGGGCGCCGAGGGCCGCCTGCCCCTGCACCAGCTCCCGGGAGGCCTCCCAGCCGGCGCGCACGCCGACGATCGCATAGCCCAGCAGCAGCCAGCAGAGCACGCCGAGCCAGCGCCGCGGGCGACCGGCCGTCACAGGATGTCTCGCCGGCCGAAGAGGACGCAGGCCAGGGCGAGGACGAGCGCGGTGTAGCAGATCCCGTAGAGCATGGTGGACAGGACGTAGGTGGCCGTGAGCTGGTTGCCGTAGATCGCGTAGCTCGCCACCTCGAAGTGGTAGAGGTTGGGCAGCAGCCGGGCCAGCAGCTCGAGCAGGTCACCGAGGAGCCCGAGGCCGAGGGTGGGGAGCACGTCGAGCAGCTCGCCCTTGAGCCGCCCGAGCACGAAGATGCCGAAGGTGAACGCGCCGCTCAGAAACGGGGAGGAGAAGGCGCTGAAGAACACGGCCACGGCCACGACCACCGTCAGCTCGCAGAAGGACAGCAGGATCGCGGTGAGGAGCGGACCGTCGGGAGGGGCGTCGTTGAGGTGGAGCAACCCGAGCAGCACGGCACCCATGACCAAGGTCATCAAGACCAGGACCAGGATCATCCCGAAGTACTTACCGAGCACGAACTGGAAGCGGGCGATGGGCCGGACGAGGATCGTGTGCAAGGTCTTGCGGTCGAGCTCCTGGTACAGGAGGTTGATGCCGATGAAGATGGCGATCACGACCCCGAACAGGGAGATCGCCCCGAGCCCGACGTCCTTGATGACCCGCACGCTCTGGTCCAGGGAGAGCTTGCCGAGGACCAGGCTCGAGAAGATCAGCCCCAGGGCCACGAACAGCAGGATGTAGAGGATCTTGTTGCGGATCGCCTCGCGGAAGGTGTTGTGCGCAATCACCCAGACGCCCCGGATCATCGCTGCTCCTCCCTCGTCTCCCGCAAGAACAGCTCCTCGAGCCCGAGGGTGTGACGCCGGACCTCGAGGATCTGGCCCCCCTGGGCGAGGATCTCCTGGAGCAGCCGGCCGAGATCCGCGTCCGCGGCGAGCAGCAGGGCCGTGGTCTCCCCGTCCGTGCGCCGGTCGAGGACCTGCCCGGCGAGCCCCTCGGGCAGGGTCAGCGGCGCGGCCGGCCGGAGCACCACCTCCTGGCTGCGCAGCTCGTCCCGGCCGATCTCGTCGACCCGGCCCACCTTGCGCAGGGAGCCGCCCGCGAGGATGCCGACCCGGTCGCAGAGCTGCTCGACGTCGGAGAGGATGTGCGACGAGAAGAAGACCGTGGTGCCCCGGCGCTTCTCCTCGAGGATGATCTCCCGGATGTCGTGGCGGCCGGTCGGATCGAGCCCGCTCATGGGCTCGTCGAGGATGAGGAGCTGCGGCTCGCCGAGCAGGGCCTGGGCCAGGCCGATGCGCTGCACCATGCCCTTGGAGAACTTGCGCAGGGGGCGATCGGCCCGACCGGCCATCCCCACCCGCTCCACCAGCGCGGCGATCCGCCGCTGGCCCTCCCGGGGCGGAAGGCCGAGCAGCCGCGCATGGAGCTGGAGCAGCTCCAGCCCGCTGAGGTACTCGTAGAAGTTGGCCACCTCGGGCATGAAGCCGATCTGGCGCTGCACCTGGCGATCGGGCAGGGTGCGGCCGAGGATCCGGACCGTGCCGGCGCTGGGGCGCAGCAGCCCGACGAGCAGCTTGATCGTCGTGGTCTTGCCCGCCCCGTTGGGACCGACGAAGCCGAAGGTCTCGCCCCGCCGGACCTCCAGGTCGAGGGGCCGCAAGGGCTGGACCCGACGCTGGTGGAACAGCCCGACCCGGAAGCTCTTGGCCAGCCCGCGCAGCTCGATGACCGCCTCGCTCATCGCCCGCTCCGGCTCCATCGCCCCGGCCCGCGCGCCTCGTGCCGCACTACCGCGCTCAACCCGCTGCGCCGAGCTGCTCGCGGTACCAGCGGATGGTGCGCAGCAGCCCCTCCTCGAGATCGACCCGGGGCTCGTAGCCCAGCAGGGTGCGCGCCTTGCCGATGTCGGGGATCCGCAGCTCGACGTCGGCCCCCTCCCAGGGGACGAAGACCAGCTTGCTGGACGAGTGCGACAGCCGGACCACCTGGCGGGCCAGATCGTAGATCGTCAGGGTGGAGCGGGGGTTACCGATGTTGAACGCCTGGCCGATCGCCTCCGGCCGCTCCAGGCAGAGCAGCAGCCCGTCGAGGATGTCGTCGATGTAGCACCAGGCCCGGATCTGCGAGCCGTCGTTGTGGATGTGGATATCCTCCCCCCGCAGGGCCCGGACGATGAACTGGTGGATCGCCCCCTCCCCGACCTGGCGGGGGCCGTAGATGTTGAAGGGGCGGATGGAGAGGGCCGGCAGCCCGTACTGCTTGCGGTAGGACAGGGCCAGGTGCTCGGTGGCGAGCTTGCTCACGGCGTAGGTCCAGCGGGCCTCCCCCACCGCGCCGAGGCTGGTGGCGTCTCCCTCCGCGACCTTGTAGGCGTAGCGGCCGAAGACCTCGGAGGTGGAGAAGTCGACCAGGCGCGCGACCGTGCCGGAGCGCCGGCAAGCCTCGAGCACGTTGTAGGTGCCGATCAGGCTGACCTCCATGGTCAGCACCGGGTTGCGCATGACGGTGTCGACCCCGGCGATGCTCGCCAGGTGCACCACCAGGTCGGCGCCCGCGGCCGCCGCCTCGACCGCGGCCGCGTCCCGCACGTCGCCCGTGAGCAGCCGGACGTGCGGGTGCTGAGCCAGGGCCGTCTTGCCGATGGCGTCCCGCCGGAAGGTGTCGAAGACCACCAGCTCGTTGGTGGCGCAGAGCCGCTCGACGAGGTGGGAGCCGATGAAGCCGGCCCCGCCGGTGACCAGGATCCGCTTGCCCTCAATCACGATGTTCTCCTTGTGCCGGGGATTCTCCGCCCTCCGGGGCCTCCCGGACGGGATGCGGCGCGCCGGCAGGATCCGGCGCGGCCGGGAGCGCCACCTGCCCTGGTGCGGGATCGGCCAGCGTGGACGCCGGCTGCGCCGCGCGGACCGCCAGCCCCTGGAGCACGGCCTCGTCGAGTCCGGCGGGGTCGGGGGGGGCTTCGACGGTCGGGGGGAGCAGCTCCGTCCAGGGCCCGACCCGGAGGTCGACGCGCGGGCCGACGAGGCGAAACAGCCCGACCGGGAGGTAGGGGAAGCTCTCCCGCCAGGCCTCGTCGTGCTGGGCCACCTCCTCGCGCAGCCGCAGGAGCTGGGCCTCGGAGCGGTACTGCCGCAGCCGCTCGCCGAGCTCGTCCCGCAGCCGCGGGTCGGTGGCGTGGAGGTAGGCCTCCTCGAGGTAGCTGGCCGCGATCTCCAGCCAGCCGACCCGCTTGTACAGGGACGCGACCAGGCCGAGGATGTGGGGCGGGGCCCCCTTCTGGTTGGAGGCCCGCCGCAGGTACTCGAGCCCGATCTCGATGTTGCGCCGCTTCTGCTCGGGGTCCGGGGTGTTCAGCTCGAAGACGTAGTTGAAGCCGAGCATGAATGCGAGCTGCCAGTCGTCGGGGAAGTGCTCCAGCCCCCGCTCGAGGATCGCGTTGGAGGCCCGCACCGCCTGGTTGTCGATCCGGCCGCCGTACATCACGGCCACCCCGGCCCACTCGAACACCCGCCGGAAGCGCGGGTCCAGCTCGACGATGATGTCGATGTAGGCCGTGAGCCAGCGGTACTGGCGGTCCCGCGTGAAGTGCTCGCCGAAGTAGGCCAGGGCTTTCACCCAGAGCAAGGACGCGGCGAGGGTCTCCTGCCCGAGGGCCAGGGTCCGGACGACCACGGCCGGCGGTAGCAACTGGTTGTCCGCGGGCGGACGGCGCGGCGTCTCGTCCAGCGCCCGATCCGCGACGAAATCGAAGTGGGCCATGAGCAGGGCGAGGCACGCCAGCCAAGCCCCACCGAGGATGCGGCGGGACGGGGGCGAGAGGCTCGGACGCGCGAGTGCCATGCACGGGCTCCTACCGACGGGCCGGGACCTCCCCGCAGCCCCGCCGGGGGGCCCAGTCTACACCAACCGACGACGTCTGGCAGGGATCTTCGTCCTGTGTTAGACCTCCCGCCATGGAGGCGTCCGCAGCACACCGGCCAACCCAGCCCCGTGCTCCCGGGTCCGCGCGGCGCGTCCGGCGGGTCCTGGGCGGGCTGCGGCGGCTCGTCGACCTGCTGCCCCTGGCGGGGCGCGGGCTGGGAGTCGCGGCCTTGGCGGGTGCGGCCTACCTCGTCTACGCCCGCGGCCACCTCGACCTGGTGCTGCTGGTGGTCAGCCTGCTCGGCCTCGGGCTTTGGCTCCTCTGCCTGCTCGCGGTGCTGGCCCTCGCCGGGTGGGTTCGCCACCGCTGGCCCCGGGACAGCCCCCCCGCGCCCCGCGCGACCCTCGAGGCCGGCAGCCCGCACGTCACCGGCTTCGTCGGCCCGAGCGCGGGCTGGCTGCCCCTGCTGCGGGTGCGGTGGGAGGTCACCGCGCCGGCCGGCGCCCGGGTCGTCCTCCGGGAGCAGGGCTGGCGACAGCACGAGGAGCTCGTCGTGCCCCGCCGCGGGCTGCACGAGCAGGTCACCCGCCAGGTGATCGTCGAGGACCTGCTCGGGCTGGCCCGGATGAGCTGGCCGCGCACCGCGGCCCTGCCCCTGCTCGTGCTGCCGGGCACCGGCCGCGGGCCCCTGAGCATCTCCCAGGGCCCCGTGGCCGGCGACGGCGTCTCCCACCCGGAGGGGCGCCCCGAGGGCGACCTCGTCGAGCTGCGCCGCTACGCGCCGGGAGATCCCCTCCGGCACGTCGTCTGGAAGGTCTTCGCGCGCACCCGGCGGCTGATCGTCCGTGCGCCGGAGCGATCCACCGTCCCCTCCCGCCGCACCCTCGCCTACCTCGTCGTCTCCCCGGCCGACGAGGCGGCCGCCGGCACGGCCCGCAACGCCCTGCTCTCCGGGGTGCTCGGCGATCGCTGGAGCTTCGGCGCGGACGGCGGCCACCCCCCGGCCACCTCCCTGCCCACAGCCCTGGAGCTCCTCGCCCGCTCGGCCACGGCCGAGCCCGGGCTGGCCGCCGACCTGCCGGCGTTCCTCCACCTCGCCTCCCCCCGCACGGCCTCCCGGCTGGTGGTCTTCGCCGCGCCGACCCTGCCCCCGGACTGGCTCGGCCGGGTCCGGGCCGCGGCCGAGGCCGCCCAGCTCCCCCTGACCCTGGTGCTCGCCGCCGACCGTATCGAAAGTTCCGTCAAGGAGAAGCGCGGCAGAATAAAAAGACTATTCTTCTTGCCAAACAAAGACGAAAGTTCGGTGGATGTGACCACCCTCGGGCCCCTCCTCGACCTGCTCTCCCCGACCCGGATCCCCTGGCAGCTCGTCGAGCGGGCCACCGGCCGGAGCCATGGCGCGAGCAGCTTCACGCGGCTCGCCCGGGAGGCCCGATGAGCCGGCCCACGGTCGCGGGGCTGGGCCAGCGCCGGCCGCCCGGGGAGCCGCGCGGGCTCGCGTGGCTGCAGGGGCTGGTGATCCTCCTCGCGGTGCTCGCCTTCGCCACCCCCCTGACCACCGGGGTCGGGCTGGTCGGCGCGGCCGGCGGCACCCTGGCCGGCCGGCTGGCCGCGCCCGCGCTCGCACGCAGCCGGCTGCGGCTACTCCCCGGGCTGCTGCTGGCCGCCCTCGGCGGGCTGGGGGGACTCTTCCTCGCCCACGAGCTCGCCGCACTCGCCCTGCCGGCCTGGCTGCTCGGGCCGGCCGCCGTGCTCCAGCTCGCCGAGGCCGGCCGCTGGTTCACCGGGGCCGGCCTCGTGGTCGGCGGGCTCGGCTTCGCGTCCCGCCGCCACGGGGCGTTCGCGCTGGTGGAGGCCTTGCTGGCCCTCGCCAGCCTGGCCTACGCGCTCGCCGCGCACCGGGACGGCGCGTTCCACCGGCCGCTGCTCCTCGGGGACTGGGCCTGGAGTCGCGGCGTCGACCCCGCGCAGCTCCTCCTGCTGCTCGGCGCCCTGGCGGGCCTCGGCGCGGTACCCCTGCTCCTCGGCCCGCGGGTCGGTCGGCTCGGCCGCCAGCTCCTCTCCGTCGCCCTGCTCGCCCTGGGGATCTGGCTGCTGGTGGACGCGGTCGGGCCGCCCCGCCCCGACCTCACCGGCGGCGCCGGGCTCACGGGGGAGCAGGAGGAGCCGGGCCGCGGCCAGGGCCAGCGGGCCGGCGCCCGAGCCGGCCAGGGGGGCCGCGGGGGCGGGGCGGGCCAGGGCCAGGGGTCGGGCAGCTCCGGGGGCCGGGACCAGCCACCCCGGGAGCCGTTCGAGTTCCAGGACGACACGAGCAGCAAGGGGGCGGAGACGCCCGTCGCGGTGGTGATCTTCCACGACGACTACCGCCCCCGGGAGGGCTACTACTACTTCCGCCAGGTCGCGTTCTCCCAGTACAACGGCCGGCGCCTGGTCCAGACCACCCGCGCCGACCTGGACCGCGACCTCCCCGGCGGCTTCCCCCTGCAGCCCACGACCCTCCCCGCCGTCCCCGAGGATCCGGGCCACCACGACCGCGTGCGGACGACGGTGGCCCTGCTCGCGGAGCACCCCCGCCCCCTGGCCCTGGTGGCCGCGCAGGAGCTCTTCCCCCTGCCCAACCCCGACCGCAAGCGCTTCGTGCGGCTGTACGGCGCGGTCTCGGTCGTGCCCCGGCGACCGCTGGAGGAGCTGCTCGAGACTCCGGCCGGCGATCCCGAGTGGACGGCCGAGCAAGCCGCGGAGCTGCTGCAGTTGCCCGCAGACCCGCGCTACCGGGCCCTGGCCGAGGAGACCATCCGCATCCTCGGCGCGCGCTACCGGGAGCTCCCCCTGCCCCGCGCCCTGGCCGTGAAGCGCTGGCTCGACGCCAACGTCATCTACAGCCTGCAGAGCGCGCACGCCCGGGCCGAGGACCCCGTGGCCGACTTCCTCTTCGGGGATCGGACCGGCTACTGCGTCCACATCGCCCACGCCGCGGTCTACCTGCTCCGGGCCCTCGGGGTGCCGGCCCGGGTGGGCGGCGGGTACGCGGTCGACGCCACCGATGCCCGCGGGGGCGCCTCCTTGCTGCTGCGGGGCGGCAACGCCCACACCTGGCCCGAGATCTACCTCCGGGGGCACGGCTGGACCGTGCTCGACATCTCCCCGGAGCGGGTGGTCTCCCCGCCGCTGCAGCCCCCCGACCCGGTGCTGCAGCGGATGCTCGGCGAGATGGCCCGGGGCGAGAGCGGGGGCAGCCCGCCGCCTCCCGCGGCCGAGGAGCTCGCGGCAGAGAGCACGTGGTCCCTCGACCCCCGGCTCCTCGCCGAGGCCCTGCTCGTCCTGCTGGCCCTGGGGATCGGGCTGCTGTACGCCGTGAAGCTGTGGCGACGCCTCGCCCCCCTCTGGGGACGGGGCCACGAGCACACCCGGCTGGCCTACCGGGCGGCCACCGACCGGCTGGGCGAGGCGGGCTGGCGGCGCGAGCCTGGCGAGGGGCGCCTCGCGTTCGCCCGGCGGGTGGCCCCGATCACCGCGGCCTACCTCCCGCTCAGCGAGGCCGTGGTGGCCGCCTGCCTGGGGCCGCGCACCGCCCCGCCGCCGCCGCGGGAGGCCATCGTCCGCTGGCTGGCCGCCCAGCGCCGCGAGCTGGCCACGCACACCTCCCGCTGGCGGCGGTGGCGCGGGCTGCTCGATCCCACGAGCTGGACGAGGAGCCGCTGATGCCGATGCGGTCCCGGCCCCCCCATCCGGCCGCTGACGTCCTGGTCGCCGACCTGCTCGCGGACGCGCCGGGCCACCCCCGGCGACGAGGGAGATCATGAGCATCCACCAGCAGCCCTTCCAGCTCCAGCCCACCAGCCCGCAGCCCGAGCCGACGCCGACGACCCTGGCCTCCCCGGCGCCCCGCGCCGCCGCGGACGGTCCCCGGGAGGCGCTCGCTTCCGGCCGCGCCTTGCCCGAGGTGGCCGCGACGATCACGCGGCTGCGCCAGCGGCTGCGGCAGGCCATGGTCGGGCGCGACGAGGTCATCGACCTGGTCCTCGTCGCCCTGCTCGCGGACGGCCACGTGCTGCTCGAGGACTACCCCGGCTCGGGCAAGACGACCCTGGCCAAGGCCCTCGGCGAGGCCATCGTCGACGACCAGCCCGCCGACGAGATCGCCGGCTTCCGCCGGGTGCAGTTCACCCCCGACCTGCTCCCCGCGGACGTCACCGGCGTCATGGTGTTCGACACGACGAGCAGCACCTTCGCCTTCCGGCGAGGGCCGGTGTTCACCCACGTGCTGCTCGCCGACGAGATCAACCGCACCTCGCCCAAGGTGCAGGCCGCCCTGCTGGAGGCCATGGCCGAGAAGCAGGTGACCGTCGACAACACCACCTACAAGCTCGACCAGCTCTTCTTCGTCATCGCCACCCAGAACCCCCTCGACCTCGCCGGCACCTACCCGCTGCCCCTCTCGCAGCTCGACCGGTTCCTTTTCAAGATCCGCATGTCCCACATCGCCCGGGACGCGGAGCTGGAGGTCCTCGCGAGCTGGCGGCAGCGACTGGAGGGGACGCCCAGCGACCTGCCGCGCGTGCCCCGGGGCGAGCTGCTGCGGGCGCGGGCGGGGCTGCGCGACGGGGTCGTGATCTCGCCCCTGATCCACGAAGCCCTGGTCGAGATCGCCCGCCGGCTCCGGGAGGACCGCCGGGTGCTCCAGGGCGTCTCGACGCGCAGCCTGGTGCTGGCCCTGCCGGCCTTGCAGGCGCAAGCCCTCCTCGCGGGCCGGGACCACGTCGTCGCCGAGGACCTCCTCCTGCTCGCCCCCCGGCTCTTCGTCCACCGGCTCGAGCTGGCCCCCGGCGCCGCCGCCGGCGAGCAGATTGTTCAGGAGGCGACCCTGCCGGCCATCGAGCTCCTGGAGCGGCAGACCCGCCTGGGAGCCCGGGGCGCCCGGTGAGCCACCCGCTCCCCGGCTGGCTGCGGGGCGGGCTGCTGGGCGGGCTGCTGACCCTGCTCGCCTGCCCCGCGACCGCCCGGGAGAACCTCTTCCCGGGCACGGCCGTGGAGCAGGCCGCGCTCCTCGCGCTGGACGGGGACAAGCCGATCCGGGCGCGGGAGCTGGCCACGGAGATCCTCCGCCAGCGCCCCGACTCGTACGCGGCCCACCTGGTCCTCGGCCGCTACTACCACGAGCAGGAGGCCAACCTCCCGCGGGCGCAGTTCCACCTGCGCCGCGCCGTGCGCCTCTTCGAGAAGCTGTGCGGCCTGGACGGCAGCCGCTGCGGGGAGGAGGCCTGGCGCTGGCGGGCGCAGGCCCTGATCTCCCTGGTCTTCTTGATGGGCGACATGGACCAGCGGGAGCAGGAGCTGGCCTGGCTGGACCGCTACGAGGCGAGCTACAACCCGCCCCGGCACGGCTTGCGGGCCTGGGCCCTGATGAAGCTCAACCGCTTCGCGGAGGCCCGCCGGGTCGCCCAGGAGGGGATCGCCCAGGGGAGCGAGGAGCAGCAGGAGAGCGCCTGGACCTCCCTCTGCGCCATCGAGAGCGAGCAGCAGGACTTCGAGCAGGCCTACCTCGTCTGTCGGACCGCCGCGGAGCGCCTCGCCGGCGACCAGGACGATGGGACCGTCGAGTACCGCAACGCGGGCCATGCGGCCTACTCCCTGCTCCGCCTCGACGAGGCCGAGCGGCTCTTCCAGGAGGCCACCCGGCGTCCCATCGCGTCGTATTCTTTGCCCTGGGCCGACCTGGCGAGCCTGTACACGGTGGAGGCCCGCTTCCCCGAGGCGGTCGCCGCGCTCGGCGAGGCCCGGGCCTACGTCCGGCAGCGGCCCCCGGCCTACGTCCACAACGATCGGGCGCGGCTCGACGGGGTCGCGGCCGAGGTGCTCCTCGGCCTCGGCCTGGCGGAGCCGGCCCTGCGCCTGCTGCGTCGGGCGCAGCTCGCGCCCGATCGGCTGGGCGGGACCTCGGCGAAGCAAGAGCAGGAGCAGGCCGGCAACGGGCTCTGGCTCCGGGCCGCGGCCGGGGCCTGGGAGCAGGCCCTCGCCGAGCAGCAGGCGGTGCGGCCCTGGTCCGACGGGCCCGGGTTGCTCCGCCAGCGCCTCGCCGCCCGCTTCACCCGCTGGCGGGCGGGCCGCCGGGCCGCGGCCCTCTTCTCGGCCACGGACTTGCTGGTGGCCACATTGCGGCCCTTGCACCCGCGGGGTGCGAACACCGCCTCATGGATCACGGGCGACCTGGTCGACCTGCTCGGCGCCGGGGTCGTGCTCGCCGCGCTCGACCAGGCGCGCCACCAGGAGACACGCGCCGACGCCCGGCCCTACCTCGACGCGCTCGAGGCGGAGGCCCGCCTGCACCAGGGGCGACTCGACCAGGCCGTCCGGCTCGCCGACGCGGCCCTGGCGCAGCTCCCGGCCGCGGAGATCCTGCTGCGCGCCCGGGTCAACGCCGTTGCAGCTCAGGCCGCCTGGCGGCGCGGGGACCGGGCCGCCGGGCTGACCCGGCTGGAGATGGCCATGAGCGGGGATCCGGGGCTGCTGCGGCGCCTGGACCTGTCTTTGCCCGTCCGCTTCCACGCGGAGGACGAGGTCGGCCGGGAGGTGGTCGCCTTGCTCGCCGACTCCCCCCGCCTGCGGGCGGGGCACGGTTTCGAGGTCACCGCCTCCCGGGACCAGGTCTGCCTGCAAGGCCCCGCGGGGGGCTCGCTGGGCTGCGCCGGGCTGCGGCCCCGACCATCGGACGCCCCGCCCCTCCCCCGGGCGGTCCTGCTGGCCCTGGCCTTCCACGAGCAGCTCTTCGCCCCCCCCCTCGACCTCTCCCAGCTCGACGTCCGCTCCCTCGAGGGCTCGTCCACGTCGGGCCGGGCCGCGGACGGGGCGCTGAAGACGGTCCTCGACCGCATCACCTGGTAGAGCCGCTGCTCGCGGCCACGATCTCTGCTACGATGCAGCTTCAGGCTCTTGCCAGCCCGGTGGTCGCCGGTGCCAGAGGCCCGCGGTCGCCCGGCGGAGGGGAACATGGCGCTGCACCCACCCACCTGCCGCCCCCGGGTCCACTTGCTGTCGCTGCTGCTCTCGTTGGCCGCCGGACCGGCCCTGGCCCAGCAAGGCAGCAATGCGGTGGGGATCAACACCCACGTCCCGACGCGCGACATGCTCGACGCGGTCGCGGACGCCGGGCTCTCGTGGATCCGCGTCGACGCGGACTGGCCGACGGGAGAGCCGCGCCAGGGCAGCTACCAGTGGGGCCACCTCGATGCGGCCATCGACGAGGCGACCGCCCGGGGGCTGAAGGTCTTCTTGACCATCGCCTACACCCCCGAGTGGGCCAGCGCGGGCAACCGCAGCGCCGAGCACCCCGAGGCCCGCAACGACGTGCCCCGGCCCGGCCTGTACGAGCGCTACGTCGCGGAGGTCGTCCACCGGTACCAGGACCGGGTGACCCACTACGGGATGTGGAACGAGCCGAACCTGGAAGGCTTCTTCGAGGGGAGCGTCCAGGAGTACGTCGACCGGATCCTCGAACCCGGCGCGGCCGCGGTCAAGCAGTCCTGCCCGACCTGCCTGGTCCTCGGCCCCGACCTCGCGGGGATCAAGCAGTGGCAGGACTTCCTCGAGGAGGTCCTCGACCAGGCCGGAGACTCGCTGGACATCCTCACCCACCACTCGTACCGGGGCTTCACGGAGACGGAGGACGGCTGGCTCTGGGTCTGCGACGACCTCGCCCACGTCCTCGAGAGCGGCACCGACCCGCTGTTGTGCTTCTACACCCGGGGGGTCAAGGAGGTCATGGCGGACGCGGGCTACTCCACCGACGACCTCGAGGTCTGGATGACGGAGGTGGGCTACCGCACGGAGCCGGTGGGCGACGGCGAGGAAGAGGAACGACAGGCGATTTATTATGAAAGGACCCTGGAAGAGCAGCTCGAACGGTCCTTCTGGACCAATACTTTTTTCTACGAGATCATGGACTGCGAGTGCGGCCCCGCGGGGACCGACTGGGGCTGCATGCCCCAGGGGAGCTGCGACATCGACGGCTTCGGCATCCTGCGGCGCACAGCCGCGCCCGACGCCACCTGGGCCGACAACTTCCGCCAGAAGCCGGCCTTCACCCGGCTGAAGAGCTTCGTGGCGAGCCACGACCAGTTCCAGGGGGCGCCGCCCGCGGCCTGCGCCGACGGGATCGACAACGACGGGGACGAGCTGCCCGACCTCCTCGACCCGGGCTGCACCGACGCCACGGACGACGAGGAGGGGGACGACCCGCCGCGGCCCCGGATCCCGGTGCCGGGACGTATGCAGCCCCCGACGGTCGACGGCAGCTTCGCGGAGTGGCCGCGGGGGGGCTGGACCACCCTCGACCTGACCCACTGGATCGGGCTGCGCGCAGACGCCGTGCCGCCGGGCGCGGCCGATCTGCTGGCGACCTTCGCCCTGCTCTGGACCCCCGACGATCTGTACCTCGCGGTCGCGGTGACCGACGACCGGCACGTCAACGCCTTCGCCGCGGCCGACCTGTGGCAGGGCGACAGCGTCCAGGTCGCGTTCGACCCCGGCCGTCAGGGGGGGCTCGACTACGATGCGGACGACCTCGAGCTCGGCTTCGGCCTGCTCACCACCGGCCCGGATCGCTACCGTTGGGCCGGCGGGGGAGGGCCCGGGGTGCTGGCCGCGGAGGTCGCGGTGGTGCGCCAGCAGACGAGCACCCGCTACGAGGTGCGCCTGCCGGGGAGCTCCTTGCCCGGCCTGCTGCTGCAGCCCGGGACCGTTGCGGGCTTCACCCTGCTCGTCAACGAGGACGACGAGGCGGGCCGGGAGGGCTGGCTGGAGTGGACCCCGGGCATCGGCCGGGCCAAGGCCCCGGGCCTGTTCGGCGAGATCGTGCTGGGCGCGCCGGAGCCCGGCGAGGGCGAGGGCGAGGGCGAGGGTGAGGAGGGCGAGGGTGAGGAGGGCGAGGGCGAGGGCGAGGAGGGCGAGGGCGAGGAGGGCGAGGGCGAGGAGGGCGAGGGCGAGGGTGAGGAGGGCGAGGGCGAGGGTGAGGGTGCCGAGGGCGAGGGTGAGGGCGCGGAGGGCGAGGGTGAGGGTGCCGAGGGCGAGGGTGAGGGCGCGGAGGGCGAGGGTGAGGGTGCCGAGGGCGAGGGAGAAGGCTCCGAGGGCGAGGGGAGTGCCCCCCACGAGGAGGCGGCCACGGGAGGTTGCCAGCTCGGCCCGAATCCGGAGACCGGGCGCCTGGCCACGGCCCTGCGGCGCAGCCTCTGGCTGCTGGTGGCGCGGCCGCGCTGAGGGACGCTCAGCCCCCGGGCGAGTCCACCGGGGAGGTCACCGCGTCGAGCACGAAGCCGGCCCACAGTCCCGCGCCGGAGGCGGCGCGCAGCTCCAGGGTCGTGCCCTGGCGGGCGAGCAGCAGCCGGACCAGGGGCAGCCCGATCCCGCCACGCCGCGCCCCGGCCGGCCCGGGCTCCTGCAAGGCCTGGAGCCGCCGGGGGGAGAGGCTGGCCCCATCGTCCACCACCGCGACGCGCACCCGGGGCCCGGGCACCAGCTCGGCCACCAGCCGCACCGCGACCCCCGGATCGTTGTGGCGGAGCGCGTTGTCCACGAGCTGGGCCAGCACCCGCCCGAGGGACTCCGGGTCGGCGCGCACGTCGGGCAAGGTGGCGGGCAGGTCGAGCTCGAGGCGGGCGTGGCGCTGGGCCACCCGGTCCGCGGCCAGGGCCGCGACCTCCTGCAGCAGGGGAGGCAGCACGCAGGGGTCCCGGGAGAGCGGGGCCGCGACCCCGCCGGACAGCCGGTAGAAGGTCACCAGATCGTCGATCCGCTGGCCCAGCCAGCGCAGGTTGTCCCGCGCGACGGCCAGGCGCTCCAGGCCACGGGCCGACACCCGACCGAGCCGACCCTCCAGCAGGAGCTCGACGTAGCCCAGGCCGGCCACCAGGGGGGTCCGAAGGTCATGGCTGACCCGGGCGAGCAGCTCGTCGTGCCGGCTCCGGAGCAGGGCCAGCTCCTGCTCCAGCGCGGCGATCCGGTCACGGGCCGCCTCGGGGAAAGCCTCCGGCGTGGCTGCGCCGGACGTCGCGTCGTCCTGCATCACCCCTCCCGTCACCCGGCCAGCACGACCTCGGCCGGCAGCCTCCCGGGATCGAAGGTGTCCCAGAAGAGCTGCGGGCCGCGCAGGCGGCCCGCGTCTCGGGCCGCGAGGAGCGCGGCGAAGGCCTTGCCCGTGTAGGTGGGGTCCAGGAGGACCCCGCTGCTCCTGGCGAGGAGGTGCCGGGCAGCCTCCGCGGCCAGGGTGGGGACACCGTACCCCGCGCCGAGCTGGCCGTCGAGCAGGGTCGGCCGGCTCCCCCGCAGCAGACGGTCCACGGCCGGCTCTCCCGCGAGGCGGGCCAGCAGCCGACGGGCGGCCCGGCCCTCGAGGTCCAGCAGCGCTTGCGTGAGCCAGGGGCGGGGCACGACCCGCACCCCCACCACCCGGACCCCGCCCAGCCCCGCAAGCCCCAGGCCCAGAGCGAGGCCCACCGCGGTGCCGCCGCTGCCCGCCGCCACCCAGACGGCCTCCGGGCAGGGCAGCTCGCCGGCCGCGATCTGCGCGGCCAGCTCCAGGCCGGCGACGAGGTGCCCGAGCACGCCGCGGGGGCCCGAGGCGCCCGGCTCCACCAGGGCCGCGCCGGGCAGGGCGCTCCGCAACAGGGCCACCGGCGCGGTCAGCTCCAGCCGCGGCACCGGGACGAGACGCGCGCCGCTCTGCTGCAGGAGGGCATAGCGAGCGGCGACGAAGGCCCCGGGGTGCTGCGGGCCGACGACGAGGCAAGCCCGCAGACCGCAGCGCCGGGCGTAGGATGCGGCCGCCAGCAGGTGGCTCGACCCCTGGGCGCCCGAGGTGACCAAGGTACCAGCGCCCTGCTGCAGCAGCCCGGCGAGGACCGGCTCGAGCTTGCGGACCTTGTTGCCGCCCGGCAGCCCGGGCGAGCCCGCCAGGTCGTCCCGCTTCAGCCAGAGCTCGAAGCCGAGCCCGCTGACCCGCTGCACCGGGGTCGGGAAGGACCCGAGGGACAGCCAGGGGAGCCGGCCCGCCAGAGCCGGGAAGCGTCGCCCCAGCAGGGGCGGCGGGGTCGTGGGGGCGAAGGAGGGCGGGGCCGGCGCCATCCGGCCCTAGCGCGCCGGGGAGGGCTGCTGCAGCCGGTCCAGGGTCCGGCGCGCGGCCTGGGCCACCGCCAGCTCCCCGGTGCGGGTGAGCTGCTGCAGCCAGACCGTCACCCCCTGGCGATCCCGCGCATACCAGCCGCTGCCGAGGGCCACCACGGCCTGCACCCGCACCTCGGGGTCATCGGCCCCCTGCAGGAGCTGCTGCAACGCCTCGCGGTTGTCCGGGGTCGGGAGCAGGGCCAGCGCGCCCGTGGCCCGCACCCGCAGGTACCGTCGCTGGGCCGGGTCGGCCGCGACCTGCCGGAGCTGCCGGCCGAGCTCCTCGTCGCCGCCGAGCTGGGTCGCGAGCAGGGTCGCCAGCTCGGGGGTGATCGGCCGGTCGAAGTCCCCGAGCAGCCCGAGCAGGAGCGGCGAAGGGGACGGGGGCGGCGGGGACGGGGGGGCGGCCCCGGCGCCGGCGAAAGGCGCCAGCACGAGCAGGCTCAGCAGGCCGAGCCCGGACCACCGGGGTGCGGACAGCGTGGTGCAGCGGCTCATGGCTCCTCCTCCGGGGGCGCGAGGCAGGCGCTGTTGTGCACCACGAACTGCTGCTGCGGCGTCAGCAGCGAGTCGACCCCCGCGGTGTAGTACATCAGGTTGTCGTTGCCCGACGGACCCTCGGCCGTGTCGCTGAGGTTGTCGTGGGTGCCGAGCAGGTCCATCTCGGTGGTGTGGGACAGCCCGAGGTAATGGCCCATCTCGTGGGCCATGACGTGGGCGATGACCGCGGGGTCGGGATCGACGGAGGTGGAGACCCCGACGCCCGAGCGGGAGGCGCCCGGCCGCCGGGGCACGCCCGGGATGCCCCCCGCGATGCCGCCGACCTGCCCACCCATCATGCCGAGCTCGAAGCGGTCGACGAAGAACAGGTTGATCCCCGTGTCCCCCGTGGACTGCTCGTACAGCTCCCCGAGCTCGCTGCCCGCGCCCTGGATGGACCCGATGACCTGGAAGCTCTCGGGGATGTCCTGGTAGGAGATCTGGCCGAGGAGGATGCCGGCGGGCGCGAAGATCGCGGCCAGCCGCGTCAGGACCTGCTGGAAGGTCTCGTCCGCGGGCGCGCTGGCCGCGGTCCAGTCCCGGGAGCCGGAGAAGTGCAGGTGCAGGTCGAGCACCTCCTCGGTGGGCCGCGGCCCCTGCTTGATCCAGACCTCCACCGGCAGGGGATCGCGCAGGGCGTTGCCGTTCATGTTCATCGCCTGGAGGGTGAAGCGGTACTCCCCCGGGAGCACGGTGAGCTCCGGGTTGTTGGGCACGAGCACCGCGCCGATCCCCTCGCCCATCACCGCGCGGTTGGGGGAGAACATCTGGGCCGCGTAGCTACCGAGGATCAGCTCCGCGAGGGGATCGAGGTCGACGTCCGTGTCGGGGTCGACGAGCAGGGTGCCGTCGGGCGCCTCCAGCTCGTAGACGACGTACATCCCGCCGCTGTCGCCGAACGCGACGATCTCGAAGGAGATCGCCCCCTCGGGGATCGTCACCGTCAGCTCCGGGGTGATCCCGGTGCGGCCCGGGGTCACCTCGCCCAGGGACACGACGTAGGCGTCTCCGGGGGCCACTTCGCCCTCGCCCTCGCCCTCGCCTTCGCCCTCCCCTTCGCCCTCGCCTTCGCCCTCCCCTTCGCCCTCGCCCTCCCCTTCGCCCTCGCCCTCCCCTTCGCCCACGCCCACCCCGTCGCCCTCGCCCTCCCCGTCGCCCACGCCCGCGGCCACCCCCACCCCCTCGCCCGCGCCCTCGCCCGCGGCACCCTCGCCGTCGCCCACGCC
>JAVEVO010000266.1:0-5878 GCA_034005005.1 Myxococcota bacterium | reverse complement strand
CGACACAGCGAAGATGACCGGTTGAGCTTCGGGTGGCGACCGGCCTCCGCGCCGGTCGCGCAGGTGCCGGCGCGGAGGCCGGCACCCACCAGAGCAACTGATCAGAATCCCTGTGACGGGGTACTAGCCCCCTGGGTCGAGGTACTAGCCGACCTCGATCTCCAGCCGCTTCAGCTCCTTGATGCGGTCCCGGAGCTGCGCCGCGGCCTCGAACTCGAGGTTGCCGGCGAGCCGCAGCATCTCGGCCTGCAGCTTGGCGATCAGGGCCGGGAGCTGGGCCGGTTCGCCGCCGGCCTGGCGGAGCTGCTCGTCGAGGACCTCCGGTGGGCGCGCGTAGTCCCGTTGCCCCGAGCCCGGGGAGAGGTCGAGCACCCGCTTGCGCACGGTCTGGGGCGTGATGCCGTGCTCCTCGTTGTAGCGGGTCTGCAGCTCGCGCCGGCGCTGGGTCTCGGCGATGGCCACCTTCATGGAGTCGGTGATCCGGTCACCGTACAGCAGGACCTTGCCGTGGACGTTGCGGGCCGCCCGGCCGATGGTCTGGATCAGGCTGCGCGTCGAGCGCAGGAAGCCTTCCTTGTCCGCGTCGAGGATGGCGACGAGGCTGACCTCGGGCAGATCGAGGCCTTCCCGCAGCAGGTTGATGCCCACCAGCACGTCGAAGACCCCCAGGCGCAGGTCCCGCAGGATCTCCATACGCTCGAGGGTGTCGATGTCGGAGTGGAGGTAGCGGACCTTGACGCCGGCCTCCTGGAAGTACTCGGTGAGGTCCTCGGCGAGGCGCTTGGTGAGCGTCGTCACCAGGACCCGCTCCGCGGCCTCGACCCGGGCCCGGATCTCCGCGAGGAGGTCGTCGACCTGGCCCTGGGAAGGGCGCACCTCGATCTCGGGGTCGGTGAGGCCCGTCGGGCGGATGATCTGCTCGACCACGACGCCGCCGGCCTGCTCCAGCTCCCAGTCGCCGGGCGTCGCCGAGACGTAGATGGTCTGGCTCACCAGCTTCTGGAACTCCTCGAAACGCAGGGGGCGGTTGTCGAGGGCCGAGGGCAGCCGGAAGCCGAACTCGACGAGGGTCTCCTTGCGGGCCCGGTCCCCCCGGTACATCCCGCCGATCTGCGGGATCGTGACGTGGCTCTCGTCGATGAACAGCAGCCACCCCCGGGGGAAGTAGTCGAGCAGGCAGGGGGGCGGGTCGCCCGGCTGCCGCCCCGTCAGGTGGCGGCTGTAGTTCTCGATCCCCTTGACGTAGCCCATCTGCTCGAGCAGCTCGATGTCGTACAGCGTGCGCTGCTCCAGCCGCTGCGCCTCCACCAGGCGATTCTCCTCCCGCAGCTTCGCCAGCCGCTGCTGCAGCTCGTCCTGGATCGAGACGATGGCCCGGCGCTGGGTCGCAGGGTCGGTGACGTAGTGGCTGCCGGGGTAGATCGCCACCTTGGGTAGGGAGCGCAGGGTGACGCCGCGCAAGGGGTCGATCTCGCTGATCGCCTCGACCTCGTCACCCCAGAACTCGATGCGGATGGCCCGGTCCTCCTCGTACGCCGGAAAGACCTCGACCACGTCTCCCCGGACCCGGAACGTCCCCCGCGTGAACGCCACGTCGTTCCGGTCGTACTGGATCTCCACCAGCTTGCGCAGGACCGCGTCCCGGTCGGCCCGTGCGCCCTGCTCCAGCACCACCAGCAGACCGTGGTAGGCCTCGGCCGAGCCGAGGCCGAAGATGCAGCTCACGGAGGAGACGATGATGACGTCGTTGCGCTCGAGGAGGGACCGGGTCGCGCTGTGCCGCATCCGGTCGATCTCGTCATTGATCAGGGAGTCCTTCTCGATGTAGAGGTCGGTAGATGGTACGTAAGCCTCGGGTTGGTAATAATCATAGTACGAAACGAAGTATTCGACGGCGTTGTGGGGGAAGAGCTCACGGAGCTCGGCGTAGAGCTGGGCCGCGAGCGTCTTGTTGTGGGCCATGATCAGGGTCGGCCGGTTGCACCGGGCGATGACGTTGGCCATGGTGAAGGTCTTGCCGCTGCCGGTGATCCCGAGGAGGACCTGGTGCCGGTCACCGGCCTCCACCCCGGCCACCAGCTCGGCGATCGCCGGCGCCTGGTCTCCCTGGGGCGTGAAGTCGGAGACGAGCCGGAACCCGTCGGGCGGCTGGAGATCGCTGGCAGGCATGGACCGGCCTCCTCGGGCGTGGGGCCGACTGCCCGCTCAGCCCTCCACCGTCCAGGTGGTCCCCTCCTTGGAGTCCTTCAGGAGGATGCCCCGGGCGGCGAGCTGCTGGCGGATCCGGTCGGCCTCGGCCCAGTCCTTGCGGGCCCGGGCCTCCTGCCGCTGGGCGATCAGCTCCTCGATCGCCGCGGCGCCGAGGGGCAGGCAGGCCACGGCCCGCTGCTTGTGCTCGCGCAAGAAGCACTCCGGGTCCTGGCCGAACAGCCCCAGCACCTGGCCGATCTCGTCGAGGGTGCGGCGCAGGGTGGCGAGCCGGGCGAGGTCGGCGGCAGCGGGGGCGCTCCCCGGCAGGGCGCGCTCGTTGGCCTCCTTCAGCGGGGCCGAGAGGTGGCCGAGGGCCTGCGGGACGTTGAAATCGTCGTCCATGGCCTCGGTAAAGTGGGCCAGCAGCGTGGTGTCGAGGGGGGCGTCCGCCCAGGAGCACGCCCCCGCACGGAGGGCGGCGTCGACCCGGGCCAGGGTCTCGTAGATGTAGGCCAGCCGCTTCTGGGCCTCGAGCAGCGGCTCCGCACCGTAGCTGAGATCCTTGCGGTAGTGGGTGGAAACCATCAGGAAGCGGAGGACCTCGGCCGGGATCTGCTGCAGGGCGTCGCGGATGGTGCAGAAGTTGCCCAGGGACTTGGACATCTTCTCCTCGACCCCGCAGGCGGTCACGTTGACGAAGCCGTTGTGCAGCCACCAGCGGACCCAGGGGGACTTGCCCGTGGCTGCTTCGGCCTGGGCGATCTCGTTCTCGTGGTGGGGGAAGACGAGGTCCTTGCCACCGCCGTGGATGTCGGTCGTCTCTCCGAGGTGGTGGAGGTTCATGGCCGAGCACTCGATGTGCCAGCCGGGGCGCCCTCGCCCCCAGGGGGAATCCCACCAGGGCTCGCCGGGCTTGGCCTGCTTCCAGAGGGCGAAATCCTTGGGGTCGCGCAGGCGGGAGTCGACCTCCACCCGGGCGCCGTCCAGCATCTCCTCGAGGGAGCGGCCGGAGAGCTTGCCGTACCCGGGGAAGTCCCGCACGCTGAAGTAGACGTCACCATCGACGACGTAGGCGTGGCCGCGCTCGAGGATCTGCTGCACCAGCGAGATGATCTGGGGCATCGTCTCGGTGACCCGCGGCTCGAGGTCGGGGCGGAGGCAGCCGATGGCATCGACGTCCTGGTGGAACTCGGCGATCATCCGGCTGGCGAGCCCGATCGGGTCCTCGCCCAGCTCGGTGCTGCGCTTGATGATCTTGTCGTCGACATCGGTGAAGTTGCGCACGTACCGCACGTCGTAGCCCCGGTAGCGCAGGTACCGGTAGACGACGTCGAAGGCGATCGCCGAGCGCGCATGGCCGATGTGGCTGAGGTCGTACACGGTGACCCCGCAGACGTACATCGTCAGCGGTCGCTCCTGGGGGGGGAACAGCTCTTCCTTGCGCCGGGACTGGGTGCTGAAGAGGGTGACGGCCATCCTGGTGTGCTCCTGGGAAGGGGCCTCGCCGGGCCCGGAGGGGGATGACCATAGCCGCGGGCCGCGGCCGGGTCAATCCGCGGGCCGCGAGCGCTTCCCTTTTCACCAACCTTGACAATAGACCTCTTCCGTCGATAACTTGACTCGCTTTTCCCGGGCGCCCCCGCCCTGGGGAGGTGCCTTTCTCTGCGTCTGGGTAGGCTAGGAGATCCAGCGGATGACAGAACCGAAGAACCCGAAGTCCCCATCGACCGACGAGATGATCGCCGAGCTGGCCCAGGAGTTCGGGCTCGGCGGCAAGAAGGAGGAGGGTGCGGAGGGCCAGGAGGCCTCCTCCCCGGCCAGCGAGCCCGGCGAGGCCCCCGCCAAGAAGGAGCCGGAGAAGCCGGAGAAGCCGGAGAAGGGCGACAAGAAGGGCAAGGGGAAGGACAAGGACAAGGACAAGGACAAGCGTCCGGCCTCCGCGGCCCCCGCGGCCCCCGCGGCCCCCAGGCGTCCCGGCAAGGACGCCCCCCTGGCCGTCAACCCCGACGCGGGGATGGACGAGGCCCTCTTCCCGGTCACGCCCGGCCGGCGCAAGCCGGTCGACCTCGGGGGTGACGAGGTGCGGTTGGCCAACCCCCGGGAGGAGCAGATCCTGCGCAGCGAGAAGAAGCTGCTCGTGGGGCTGCTCGTGACCATCGGCGTCGTCTTCGCCATCGCGGTCATCCTGCTGTCGATCTTCCTCGATCGGCGGCGCGATGAGCTCGCGGCCCACGAGGTGGTGCCGGAGAACTGGGTCGAGATGCTCTCGCAGTTCGACGTGCACCAGCAGGAGATGGTCGAGTACAAGCGCCGCAAGGCCGAGGAGGAGCGCAAGGCGAAGACCCCCCTGTACGGCCACATCAAGATCGAGACCGATCCGGCCCAGGCCGACGTCTACATCGCGTGCCTGCCCCTGGACGCCCGCTGCAACAACGTCGGCACCAAGGACCAGCCACGCTGGGACGATCACTTCGTCAAGGACGAGGAGCTGGGCGATCGGGCCTGCACCACGGAGGCCGAGTGCCAGGAGTGCGCACCCGCCCCGGCCCCGGTCGCTCCCCCGCCGGGCACCCCGGCCGGCGCCGTCCCCGCACCGCAGCCCATCTGCAAGTTCGCGGGCGCCCAGTGTGTGCAGGGCAAGTGCAAGATGCCCATGCGGACCGCCATCACCATCCAGAGCCTCTGGATCGGCAACCTCCTCGGCGTGGACCCAGAGCGAAAGTACCAGGTACGGATCTCCAAGCCCGGCTGGGTCACGGAGACCTTCGAGGTCACCGCGGCCGACTGGACCAACCAGCTCATCCCCGGGCGGTCGGACAGCGACCGCGTGTTCCTCAAGCAGATCCCGCTGAAGGTCGATCTGTGCTGCTTCCCGCAGAACCTCGAGTACTGCCAGAAGAACCTGCCCGAGGACGTCTGCAAGGAGATGGAGGCGCACCTGCAGAAGGTCGCCGCGGGGCAGGCGAACTGCAGCAACCCGCCGCCCGAGGCAGTGTGCAAGGAGCTCGAGCTGTACCTCAAGGCCAAGGCCGAGTACCAGGCCGCCATGCTGCAGGCCATGGAAGAGGCCCAGAAGCAGTAGTGATTCCAGGCGCTCTGGCCTGAGCCCGCCTCACCCTCACCGCTCCCCGGCGCACCACGCCCTGCCCTCACCGCTCCCCGACGCACCACGCCCTGCCCTCACCGCTCCCCGACGCACCACGCCCCCACGACGCGTCCCCGATCGTCTCGCCTCCTCGTCGCGCGGTCTGCCGACCGTCTCCGCCAGGCCCCGAGGCCGTGGGCGAGGTGTACGGTCCGCGCCGGGCCGGGCGGCGCACGCGGGCGAGATCCGTTGCGCCGGTCCGCCGATCCGCTAAGCTGCTCCAGGCTCCGCACGCGGCGGGGCGTGAGGAGGGTTCCGTGGCGTCGAGGTTCTCGAGCAAGAGCAGGCTGCTGGTCCTGGGGCTGCTGACCATGGGCGCCGGACTGCTCGCCGGCTGTCCCCAGGACGAATCGCCGGCCGTCGGCCAGCCTGGAGAAGGGGAGGGCGAGGGCGAAGGGGAGGGGGAGGGCGCCGAGGGCGAAGGGGAGGGCGAGGGCGCCGAGGGCGAAGGGGAGGGCGAGGGCGCCGAGGTCGTAGGGGAAGGCGAGGGCGTAGGGGAGGGCGTAGGGGAGGGTGAGGGCGAGGGTGATGGCGGGGTTGTGG
>JAVEVO010000265.1:0-6045 GCA_034005005.1 Myxococcota bacterium | reverse complement strand
CGCCAGCCGCACGCAGCTCAGCTCGAGAACTCGGGCTCCAAGTCGTGACCGTCGTAGAAGGTCTTCTCGGTGCGCTCCTGCTCTTCCTTGCACTCGATGCAGAGCGTCGCCACCGGACGGGCCCGCAGCCGCTTCTCGCCGATCTCCTCGCCGCAGTTCTCGCAGAAGGCGTACTCGCCCTGCTCGATCCGCTTCAGCGCCTGGTTGATCTTGTTGAGCAGGTAGTTCTCCCGATCGCGCAGCCGATAGCGGGTAGAGGTCAGGCTCTCGTCCGAGGATTCGTCGAGGGAATCGAGGCCCGTCTCCCGTTCCTGGCTCATGGAGTCCTCCATGAGCTCGGAGATGTTCTTCTCGAGCCGCTCTTTCTGGGAGGTCAACTCTCGACGGAGGGATTCGATGACGGCACGGTCCACGGGCTGGCCTCCTTCGCGATGCCCGGGGGCTGGCGCTCGGGGGGATGCCATCCTGCTCCCTGCCAACTCGGGGAGCCGATCCCGGGTTGCGCGTAAATACCATCCCCCCGGCGGCGAGTCAACGGCGGACGAGCCCGGCGCACCCGGGGTTCACCGGACGGCGGTCGGCTCCCCCGACCAGTCCCCGGGGGCCAGGGCCACGGCGTCAGCGGGTGCGGGTCGCGGCTCAGGGGACCGTGGCCGCCAGGCGTCGCCGGAGCGATCCGAGGATGTCGAAGAGGCCGCGGCGCTGGAAGTAGCTCTGGAGCCTGTCGGGGAGGGCCGTGCGGGGCTGGGTGATCACGGAGTAGCGGATCAGGCTGCGCGCCCCATCTCCCCAGGGATCGATCTCCCAGCGGCCCTGGTTGAGCACGAAATCCCCGCGCTGCAGCCGCCAGCGGCGCGTGAAGCGACGATCGCCGAGCGCCAGGTGGTCGGCCTCGGTCACGCTGAGCAAGGAGCCGAGGGGGAAGGGCAGGTCGATCTCGAGCAGGCAGGTGACCAGGGTCCCCTGGCGAGAGAGCTCCTCGCTGCGCGACACCCGCGGCATGAACCCCGCGTACGCGGCGCAGCGGTCGATCACGGCCCAGACCTTCTCCGGGGTGGCCTCGACCAGGCAGAGCGCCTCGAACTCCGGCACCTGGTACCCGGCGACCGGGCGGCTGGACACGAGGATCTCGCCCCGCTCCAGGGCGGCCGTGTCCAGGGGAGCAGCGGCGGCGGCCGGCAGCGCGAGCAACCCCCCGAGCAGGAGCACGCCGAGGGTGCCGGTGCCCCGTCCCCCGAAGGAGCCGGCGCGGCCAGGTCGGCCGGCCAGGGGCCGCGCCACGGAGGCCGACCGTTGCGCCTCGGCGCGCTGCCTCGAGCTCATGGCACCATCCTCTCCCCTGCCGGGGTCCGGCCCGACGAAGGTGCTTGCCGGCGACTGCCGCCTTTGCCATCATCGGAGGAACGGACCGGGTCGGTCAAGGCCTGGTGAGGGCGAGCCCGAGACACCGGGCGCGCCGAGACGCTGCGGACCGGCGCGGAGCCCCCCAGAAATCCCCAACGATCCAGCAGAGATAGATCGGAGGGGACTGGACACCGGCACGGGGATCTGGTATAGCCGGACAGTGAGCCTGAGCTGACAGCAATCCCCCATTCCGGCCACGGTGAGGGGGGTGACGATACACCGGGTTCCCAATTCTGGGATTCGCACAGGAGGCAGATCGATGGCCGCAATCAAGTCCCCTGCAGGTAGCATCAACACCTCCGGCGCCGACAACCGCCGCGAGTTCGACCACGTCGGGAACTTCAACTTCATCATCGAGATCGGGAACGAGCACATCGGCCGCTTCAAGTCGGTGGACGGCCTCGACTCCGAGACCGAGGTCATCGAGTACCAGGACGGCGAGGATCGGATCCTCCGCAAGCGCCCGGGCCGCACCAAGTACTCCAACCTCGTCCTGAAGCGCGGCTATGCCGACAAGGCCATGGACAAGCTCTGGCTGTGGCGCAAGATGGTCATGGACGGCAAGGTCCAGCGCCTGAACGGCTCCGTCGTCCTCCAGAACGACCACGGCAAAGAGGTCGCCCGGTACAACTTCTTCCACGCGTGGCCCTGCAAGTGGAAGGGCTGGGACCTGGACGGCAAGGGCACCGACGTGGCCATCGAGGAGATCGAGCTCGCCGTCGAGGAGCTCACCCGCGACTCGGGCGGCCACAAGGACAAGTAGTCCGCGACCGGCCAGGTTCCGAGTGGTCCCCGCTGCGGCGGCCCTCACCTGGACGCGCAGGCCTCCTGGCGGACTGTCCGGGAAGAGGGCCCTGCAGGGGGATGTCCTTCCTCCGCCTTGCTTGCTAGAACAGCGATTTTGCTAGCCAGATCGTGGCTCCGCGGGGTACTCGATTCCCCATGGCTGTTCAAGATTTCCTCCTCGAACTCCTTGCCCTGAGCACCCACCACGGAGAGGCGGGCCGAGCGCTCCAGGAGTACGCGCTCGGGGTGCTGCAGCGCGAGGTCGCGGACCTCGAGTTCCTCTCCACGGGCGAGGAGCCGGCCCGCTACTTCTCGACGATCTACTACGGCGAGACCGTCTCGCGTCGGGAGGCCTACGGCGAGTTCTTCAAGCTGGACCGCTTCTGGATCTCCCATGTGGACGTCTGGCGGGCCCGGCTGCAGCACGTTCAGACCTGGGTCCTCGATCCGGCGCGGGCGCGGCAGCAGGCGGCGCTGGCGCTCATCGACATGGAGCGGCGCCACGGTCTGGAAGGGGCGCGCCAGTACCTGCAGCACCTCTGGGGCGGCGGCTGGCTCCTCGAGCTCGAGCACGCGGCCCAGTTGCTCTGGAGCCTCAAGCGGGCCGAGGTCGCGGAGATCGACCTCGCGGCGGCCCACGCCGAGATGGAGTTCATCGGCACTCAGGCGATGCTCGGCGATCAGAGCCTGATCCAGACGGCCGCCTCCTGGACGACCGGCCGCGACATCCCCTCGCCGGTCTACGAACGGCACGCCGGGAGCTGGTTCGGGCTGGCCAACATGCGGCTCCTCCGCAGCCGGGACAACCTCGGGCGGATGAGCCCCTACCTCGACGTGATCCACGACGAGGCGCTGCTGTACAATGCGCTGCGCTACTTCCTGCAGGAGTGCTACCTGCTGGCCAACCCCTACCTGCGCACCCTCGAGCGGTTCATCGAGGAGAACGACGAGCGCTGTGACGACTGCGAGCAGCTCTTGCGCCTCGGCCCCCGGGCGCCCCAGTTCGCCCGGGTGGTCCAGGCGATCAACCAGGAACGCTGGGAGGAAGCGCAGACGCTCGTCGACCCCCCTGGCCTCTTCGGCGGCCCGCTCCTCGTGGCCTGGCCGGACTTCCTGAAGAAGCAGGCCCTGGCGCTGATCAAGAAGAAGCGCCCGGAGGGCGACCGCCTGAACGAGACCTTCCTGGAGAGCCTCAGCGTCGCGCAGCGGCTCAGCATCGAGTTCGGCTGGCGCACCGCGGGTGTCGCGGACGCCCGGGAGGCCGACGCGATCCTGCGCGAGATGCCCCGCCCCTACTGAGCCGCCGGCGTCTCGCCCTCCACCGGCGCGGCCGCCGGGGCGGGAGCCTCACCGCCGCTCGTCGCGGAGAGCAGCTCCGGCAACGTGGGGCGATTGCGCCGCCAGATCAGGATCGCCACACCAGCCAGGAAGATCACTACCGAGCCGTACTGGGCAAAGGTAAGACCAAAGTACCGTAGATCTGATCCGCCGAGATCGCTGGCGCGCAGGAAGTCGAGCCCGAAACGGACCGGGCCGTACAAGGCCGCCAGCAGCCCGACGTGCAACCCCGGCGCGCCCTTCGCGGCCCGGTGACGGGTGGCGAAGAGGATCGCGGCCACGAGGATCGCGAAGACCATCTCGTACAGCCCCAGATCGTGGCGCGCGCCCCCCTTGAAGGCCACGGCCAGGGGGAAGTCCGTGAGGTAACCCTTGTGATCGTGGGCGGTGGCGCAGCCCATCCGCCCGAAGATCCAGGCGAAGCTCAGCGCGTAGGCGACCGCGTCGGCATAGGCCATCTTCAACAGCCGGTGGTAGCGGGTGTAGCCGTAGAAGGCGACCACGCCGCCCAGGAAGCCCCCCACGGAGGAGATGCCGTTCCAGACCTGGATCAGGATCCAGGGGTCCTCCCGGATCCGCTCCGGGTGGTAGAAGATCACGGCGGCGAGGTGGGCGAAGAGGAAGCCGATGCCGAGCAGCCAGAGCACGAGATCGTTGGTCTTCTGGCGGCTGAGCCCCACCCGGGCGGCGCGCTCCGCGGCGAGGTAGGCCCCCACCAGGATGGCGATCCCGACGAGGATGCCGAAGGCGTGGAACTCGAACTTCCAGAGGGTCAGGACGGGGATCCGGATCTCGGGAATCACTCGCTGTCCTCCTCGACGGCTTCATCCCCGGCAGGAGCCGGCAGGGTCGCGGCCGGCGGCGGCACGGGCCGCCCGGCGCGCGCGGCCCGGGTCGCCGCGTGGGCCCGGCTGGCCGCGCTCGCGGCCGCGGCGGCCGGACGACGCCCGGCAGCGCTCGGGGCCGCCTTGGCCTTGGCCGGTGGCGGGGCGCCCGGGGCAGCCCGCAGGTACGGCCGGGCTTTGCCCCAGGCGGGCGCGACCAGGCGGGGCTCGGGCGCCTGGAAGGTGCCCCGCAGGGAGATGCCCAAAAAATCGTCCGCGAGGTAGCGCTTCACCTGACCGCTGTTGAGGACCACGCCCAGATGGTTCCGCTCCACGAAGTCGGGTGCGAAGCGCACGCCGAGGGTGAGATCGGGCCGCGATGCGCCCAGGGAGGGGGCGAGGAGCAGGTCACCCTCGGCCTTGAACTCGAGGTCCGCCCCCTCGTGCTCGAAGGTCTGGAGGTGGGCGATGGCCCGGTTCGGCTCCCGGGCCACCTCCTCACCGACGACCAGCAGCAGGTTGAGCGTGCCCACCTTGGTCGGCGTGGTCAGCTCGAAGGTCGGGAAGATCGCCCCCTTGGGGAGCGGGATCGACCCCGCGCCGAGCTCGAGGCCGCTGAGCGTCAGCTCGATGGTCCCCTTGGTGTTGGCCATCTCCTCGGGATCGAAGAGCAGCTCCCCGTCGAGCGCGAGGGAGCCCTTCAAGGGAACGCCCAGCAGCTCGCCCACCTTGGGGAGGCCGGCGATCCGCAGGTCCCGGGCCTCGATCTCCCCGGCGAAGGCCTCGCCCCGCTTGCCGATGCTCCCCTCGAGGGTCCCGCCCGCCAGCTCCGCGACGAAATCGACCTGGAGCCGGCCAAGGAAGAGCGGGAGGATCGCCAGCCGCGCCGCGAGGTGCTGGATCCGGATCGGTGGCGGCAGGACGGGGCCGGCGGCGGCCGGCGCCGGCTTGGGGGCCTCGCCGCTGCCCGCGGCCGGCTCGCCCACCGCCCCGCCGGGAGCAGCCGACGGCTCCTGGCCGGGCGGCTGAGCGGTCCCGGGCAGCGGGGACGGGCCAGAGAGCCCGGCGTCCGCTCCCCCGGCCAGCGGTGGTGGGAGCGCGGCCCCGGCCTTCTCCTTCTCCCGGGCAGCCTGCGCCTCCTTCCGGGCCCGCGCCTGGGCAGCTTTCTGCTCCGGGGTGAGCGGCTTGCTCAGCACGACGTTCTCGGCCTCGATCCCGGAGAACCAGTAGGCGCCGAACTCCTCGGCCTCGAGCTGATAGCCCGTCGCGGCGAGGACCTTGCCGGCGACGAGCTGCTGGACCCGGTCCCAGGGCAACAGCAGCCAGAAGGAGCAGAAGAAGACGGCCCCGAAGAACAGGCCGAACAGGGGGATCAGGATCAGCCGTCGCTTCATCGCGATCACGCCTTCTTGTACGTGGCCAGAGTGATGGTCACCCGGAACTGGGACTTCTCGGACCAGCTCTTCTTCATCGCCAGCTTCTTGACGAACACGAGCTGCAGCGGCCGATCGATCTCGTCGAGGAAGCGAGTCAGGTGCTCGAGATCCACCTGCTTGAAGGTGATCGTCAGCAGCTCCTCCCACATCTCGGGCACCTCTTCCCCCTGGGCGTTCTTCTTCTTCTTGCCGAGGGGAACGCGACGCTCCTTGTAGTCGTCGACGGTGATCCCGATCTTCGAGGCGGCCTCCTCGAC
>JAVEVO010000264.1:0-6092 GCA_034005005.1 Myxococcota bacterium | reverse complement strand
GGGAAACTACCTTTCAAACCTGATTCTATTCAAATTTGCGACTATTTGTTCAGTAGTTAGCCCGGAGAATGTCCAGCAGTCTGATGGATTAGATGGCCGCCGGGGGGGAGGATGAATAGTCCGGGTTTATATCCAGGTGATCCTGTAAGTCCATGGAAGCATGCCTACGATGATAGGTTTGGCACAAAAGGAAATCCGCTGGACACAGAGCTTCGATTCGCTGAACATTATTTATACGCATTCACAATGACCTGTGACGGTGGATCGAAAACGGATGCTGAAATTAACACTCTTGGATGGCTCATCTTAGGTTTGTTTAAGTATCCTTTTGTCTCTTTGTTTGGAGGAAATGTAGCTGTTCCATCGGTTGAGGAACTCATGTGGGGCATGATTGGCTCGTCGGATGGACATTGGTCTCACAAAAAGTCGACGTTGAAATGAAAAGCACCATGTCAAATTTGCTCAAATCGCGAATAATGATTCCAATGATTCTTTTTTGCGTAGGTTCTGCTGTCTTGTATATGGATACTCTTCTGAAGTTTCCAGTGGTTGGTTGTCTTCTTTGCATTCTGTTTTATGTTTTTTGGAAAGATAGCGCATTTTTTGCCCGGTTTCGTATTCTATGTGTTGTTGAAATGATTATTTGGCTCTTAATTATGACTTTTTCACTTGCATGTGTTTCTAGTAGAATTGGATCGTTTGATAACTGTGTAATGTATGAATCAATAGGTGGTGTTCCTCCACAGAATCCAAGTCCAGAATGCATCTCAATTTTGCAGAATGTTATTGTCGGACGACTTGTCTCAGTGAAATATTTTACTACATCTGACAAACTAAATTATTATGTAGTAATAGATGCTATGCCTTATTTGAGAATGCATTGGTTAAATAGCGATCAACACTGGGAGTTCTCGGATTGAATCTGGGCAAGAATGGTCAGATGACATCGCTGGCCACCACCAGCTCCATGTGCCGGAAGAGTGTTGCCGTCTTCGTGCCGGAGAGCTGTCCGACCTGTAGCGACAGTGAGAAGCTGGCCATCCAGAAGATCGAGCTACCGGACGTCCGGCTGAAGGCCAGCGGCGACGACTGCGAGGACGGCGACAACGCTTACCCCGACAACGAGGGCCTCGCGCAGGGCATCCATCCCCTCGAGATCGAGCGGACCTACGCTCAGGACGGCTGGCTCGAGCGCGTCGTGCTGAAGCAGGGCCAGGGCGCCGAGGAGCGCAGGACCACCCTCGGCTTCGATGGGCTGGGGCGCGTCGTCGAGGTCATCGACGCCGAAGGGAAGCGGACCTCGTACGACTTCCATGACCAAGGCACGACCTACACCCTGACCGCGCGGCTCGAGGAGGAGGCGGCCGAGGGAGAGGGCGAGGGCTGGGCGGTACTTGCGGAGCTGGACACGACCTACGACGCCAACGGGAACCTCGAGTCGGTCTCCGCCGTGCACTCGCCCGGCGGTTCGGGGGTCGTCCACGGGCTCAACTGGGACCAGCTCGACCTCCTCAGCGGCTACGTTCCGCCGGGCCTCGCGACCGAAGGGGAAGGCGAGGGCGAAGGCGAGGGCGAAGGCGCACACGGCGAGCCCACGACCTACGATCCCGACCTGGACAAGCGCCTCACCGGGATCTCCTACCCCGGCGGAGAGTCGGTGACCCTGGACTACGACGGGGTGAACGACGATCTGGAGGAGAAGGGTCGGCTGACCTCCCTGCGCGCCACCGACGGCGAAGGTGGGACCCTCACGGTGAACCCGAGGTACGAGAACGACGGCACGGGCCGCTCCTCCCTGCGGGGCCCGGGCATCGAGGCGACGCCGCTGGTCTACGATGGATCCGTCCTGTCCGAGCTCATCCAGGCAGTTGGCCCGGCCGAGTCGCCGTCGATCCAGATCGGCTACGAGCCCGGGAGCTTCACCCCGGCCTCCCTCACCGCCGGCACCAGCACGCTGGCCTACCTGCGGGACGGTGACGGCCTCGTCGCCGCGGTGCAGGACGGAGGCCAGCAAGAGCTCCTCACCATCGAGCGCAACCACGTCCTCGGGCTGGTGACGCACACCGAGTCGGGCGCGGTGATGTCCCATCCCTCCGATCTCGCCCACTCCGATCCCGCTCTCCCTTCCCGGGCATCGGCGTGAGATCCAGCTCCCGGCGGTGTCCCACGGCCTGACGACGTGCATCGGGCGCCCTTCTCGAGACGAAGCGGTAGCCGGAGGTGGGACGCAGCGAGGATCCCGTGGGCGGCGCGCGGCTCGTCCCGGGCGCGCCGCCCACGGGCAGATGGCGTAGTGGTGCGGCGGGGTCAGAACGGGCAGTCCTCCTCGAGGAAGTCGTCCCAAGGCTCGCCGGCCAGGTCCACATGGCGTTGCCGGGCGCGGTGGAGGTCGTCGGCGTAGCGCTGCCGGACGCACCGCAGCAGGGCTTCGAGCAGGTTGGCGACGGCGAGGGCCTCGTCCCCGGTCCAGGTGTCGGGGACGGGGACGAGACGTGGTGGTTGCGGGAGCCTGGCGTTCATCGGTTCCCTCCTTGGAGCTGCGGGTAGAGCGGGTGTGCCGCGAGGATCGTGCTCATGAAGTCACCGTCGATGACGTCGCGGCCGCTGGCTGCGGCCTGGATCAGAGCCTGTAGCGCGAGCTGGTTGATGCTGCGGGGCCTCCCCTGCGAAGCCTGGAAGAGGCGGCGGACGGCCTCGTCGGAGAAAATCTTGGGGTCGACGGCGGCCCGTTGCAGGTGGAAGCGGACGTAGTTGCGGGTGTCTTCGAGTCCGAACGGCCGCAGGGTGTGGGCGTAGACGATGCGGGAGCGCAGCGGTGCGAGCAGGGGCTGACCGATGAGGTCGACGATGGCCTCGGTGCCGGCGATGAGGATGCTGAAGCGGTCCTCGGCGTCGAGCTCGTGTGTGGTGAGCCGGCGGAGGGTGTCGGCGACCGCGATGGGCAGGCCCTCGGCGTCGTCGAGGATCAGGATGGGATGCGCGCCCCGCTCCTGCTGGTAGGTGACGAGGTGCTTCTGGACCTGATCGAAGAGGTCCGCGACGTGGGCCCGCATGGGCAACCCGAGCTGACGGTTGAGCGAGCGGAGGAAGCCGTTGACCGTGGTCGGCAGCGTGGTGAAGTGGATGACCCGGTAGCGGGCCTCGTCGAGCCCCTGGACGAAGCGGCGCTCGGTGATGCTCTTGCCGACGCCGGTGGGTCCGGAGACGAGCGCGATGCCGAGCACCTCGAGCCACATCTGCAGGCCGTGCAGCAGCTCCCGCTGGCTCTGGGAGTCGAACATCTGGGCGGCCCACGCGTACTTGGTGAAGGGCATCCGGGAGAAGCCGAAGTGGGCCTTGAGCCTCACCTTTTCCGGGGGCGGCGGTTCGACCAGCTCGCCGACGCTGCGATCGAAGACGCTCTTGGTGGCCGCGCTCATCGGTCACCTCCCGGCGCGGGACGCAGCGCCGCGAGCAGGACGCGCACGTGGCCGTCCGTGGGGTGGCCGGCCGCCAGCAGCGCGTCCAGCCGAGCCAGCGCCGTCGTCGGGTCCAGCGGGCCGAACTCCGCGAGCCAGCTACGGATCTCGGCCTCGTCGCAGACCTCGGGGCTGAGCCGGCTGCGCAGCGCGGCCAGCAGGGCGTCATCGGCCACGGCACGCTGGCTGCGGGCCTGCTCGACGAGCTGGCGCGGCGACGGCTCGACGTGGCCCTCCTGCCGGCGGCGGGCGACGAGGTGGCCGAGCCAGTCGGCCGTCGGCGGCCCGGGCGGTGCGGCCGCCGCGTCGTCGCGTTCGACCCGGGGGCGCCGGTGGGCGTGGACGTCGAGCGGGCGGGCCCGCTGGACGAAGGCGCCCTTCAGCCAGACCTCGACCTCGTGCAGCTCCTCGGGGTCGAAGCGCACCTCGACCTGGCGCTTGGCCAGCGCCGGGCCGACCTGGTAGCGGATGCCGAGCAGCGAGAAGACCCCGGCCTTGTCCGGCGTGCGCCGCTCCTTCCAGAGGAACGCCTGCCGCAGCGCCTCGTCGTCGGCGAAGCGGACGCCCGCGACCCCGGCCCGCCAGCGGTCCTTCGGCGTGGCGCCGGTCTCGCCGTGGACGGTGCGGTTGTAGTCGTCGCCCCACGCCAGGAAGGCCTCGTTGAGCGCGTCGAGCGTGGTGATGCGCGTCGCCTTCAGCTCGGCCAAAAACGACGAGGTCGCCAGCCGGTTGAAGGCCTCGATCTTGCCGTGGCCCATCGGCCGCTTCGGCTGGGTGAAGATGACCCGGTGAATGCCCAGCGTGGCCGCGATCTCCTGCATGTGGCCCGAGTGGTAGACCATGCCGTTGTCGTAGTAGAGCCGCCGCGGGACCCCGTGCTTCTGCAGCGCCCGCCGGAAGGCCAGCTCGAGCATCGGCAGGTGCTCGCGGAAGCTGAAGCGGCCGTGCAGCAGCAGCCGGCTGTGGTCGTCGAGGAACGCGTAGAGGTAGGCGCGGCGCACCTTTCCGGGCTGGTCCGGGTCGGGCAGCCAGGGGCCGTACAGCAGATCGCTCTGCCAGAGGTCGTTGGGCCGGTCGGCCTCGAAGCGGTCGAGGTCCTGGCTGTTGGGGACCCGGTTCGGTCGCCGGGAGAGGCCTCGGGCCCGCAGCACACGGTGCACCGTGCTGCGGTGCAGCACCGACCGTTCCACCAGCCCGGTCTCCTCCGCAATCTTGATCAGCCGATCCAGCGAGCGCTCGGGCACCTCCTGCTTCAGCTTGCAGAGCAGCTCGACCTGCGCGGCGTCGAGGGCCTGCACGCCGCGCACCTGGCGGGGCTCGTCCATCAGCCCCTTCAGCCCCCGGCGGTGGTAGCGCCGCACCCACGTCCGGATCGTCTCCGCCGCGACCGTGAACGGCTCGCCGCCGGGGCCGGTCCAGCTACGGCCGGCCAGCTCCCGGCGCAGCGGCTCACGCTGCCCCCGGGGCGGGTCCAGCGCCAGATAGGCCGAGATGACCTGGTAGCGGGCCAGCGCCCACGCCAGCCGGGGATCCTGCTCGTCGTCCATCGTCGCCTCCTTCGCCCGGCACGACCGGCCGGGCAGGAGACGACCTTGGCATGGGCGCGTAACCCCGGACGATGACAGCCATTGTGGGATTTGCAGCCGGCAGGGACTGGCCGGGGCCGCGGCAATGGGCTACCGTCTCGTCCGGGAGTGGAGGGTCCGGACGGTCTCCTTCAGGGAATGGGGCAGTCGAGCGGTCCTTCCCACCTCCCGCGAGCCTCGGCCAGGAGGATGGCGACGGGAGTCGAGAGCATCGGAGCACCGTGCCACGCCAGCGCGAGAGCCCGCCAGAGGCAGTCAACCAGGGGCGGGTCCTGCCAGCGCCGACGCAGCAGCTCTGCCGGGGGCGGAAGCCCGCCGGGGAACAGTCTCTCCACTGGCCGAGGCTCGCTTTTCTCGAGGATTGCCAGGCGCACCGCCTGCTGAATCGCCAGCGCCGCCGAGCAGCAGCGATGTAGCCACCGGAGCAGGGTGCGCTCGCTGGGCCACTCCGGACTCCCTGCCGCGCGCGGAAGCCGGTCCTGCGCGTGCTGCAGGCCCGCCCCTCCGGCCAGCCACGCCCACAGCAGCGTCGCGACCACCAGCGAGCTCGACCTCAGCCGGGGCGGGTCGTCCGGCGGTCGACTGTGGCAGGTCCGGCCCGTCTCGACGTGCCGCCAGCGGCGCTTCCAGACCAAGACCCGGGCCAGCGCACCCCCGACGACCACGAGCAGCGACCGCGGAAAGTAGCCGTGGGCGTGCCAGTCCGGCCCGGGACGCGCACCGTCGTACTGCCACGTGCCGTCCGCGCGGCGGCGGTAGAGCCCGCTGACCCGGAGCAGGCTGTCCCCGGAGTCGACGACGGTGACATCAGGCCGGTCGTTCGCTGTCCCGGGCATACCTCCCGGTGTGCATCAAGGGAACGCGGTTGGCCAGAAAGGGACACGCGGGGCCGGGGATGGGGTGGGTGGGGGGGATGGGACAGTTGGGGACCGGCGCAGTCCGGAACCACTCGTCGGTGTGTCGCCCGAGGCCCAGCACAGCACGCTCGATGACCTCGGTCGATGGACTCGTCGGGCAGAACCAGCTCAGCACGTCCCGGGCCTCGCCG
>JAVEVO010000263.1:0-6192 GCA_034005005.1 Myxococcota bacterium | reverse complement strand
GCGCCGAGGGCGAGGGCGAGGGCGCCGAGGGCGAGGGCGAGGGCGCCGAGGGCGAGGGCGAGGGCGCCGAGGGCGAGGGCGAGGGCGCCGAGGGCGAGGGCGAGGGCGCCGAGGGCGAGGGCGAGGGTCAGCCAGGATGCACGGACGACGCCGACTGCCGCTCCTGGGAGATCTGCGAGGAGGACGGCACGTGCCAGCCGCGTCCCTGCCTCCCGCCGCGCGGCGACTGCGGCCCCCATGCGACCTGCACCCTGGGCGGTGTGTGCGCGCCGGACGGCTCCTGCGAGGTCGACGCGGACTGCCCCGCGCCCCTGGTGTGCGACCCGAGCACGACGAAGTGCGTCCCCCCGCCCTGCCGCGTCGACGCGGACTGCGCGGCCGGCCAGCGCTGTCAGCCGGAGACCGGCGTCTGCGTGCCCATCGGCTGCCAGCGGGACGCGGACTGCGCCGCCCTGGAGCGCTGCGTCCAGGGCGTGTGCCAGCCCATCGACTGCCGTGTCGACGACGACTGCGACCCCGGGGAGACCTGCGATGTCGCCGCGGGCGTCTGCCGACCCGTGGTCTCCGGCTGCGTCGACGACCGCCTGGAGGAGAACGACCTGGCCGCCGAGGCCACGCCGCTCGCCGCCGGCAGCACCCTCGCGGGGGTGCTCTGCACTCCCGACCTCGACTGGTTCGTGATCCCGCTCAACGTCGGCGAGCGGCTGACCGCCACGCTACGCTTCGACGGCGCGGAGGCCGACCTGGACCTCGAGCTGCGGGGCCCGGATGGGCGCTCGCTGGCCATCGAGGACGGGATCTGGGACGAGGAGATCCTGACCTGGGATGCGGCCGAGTCGGGCCCACACTACCTGATCGTCTCCAGCTACGGGGAGGAGAGCACCGGGTACACCCTCGAGGCCCAGGTCGACGCGAGCGAAGCCTGCGCCGACGACAGCCTGGAGGACAACGACACCTTCCTCACCGCCACCCCGGTCCTCCCGGGGGTCCTCGAGGGGCTGCGGCTCTGCGGTGGCGACGACGATTTCTTCGCGGTCACGGTCAACGCCGGGGACACGATCCGCGCCCAGGTCGTCTACGACGACGAGGACGGCGACCTGGATCTGGCGCTCCTCGACCAGGACGGGACGACAGTCCTCGCCTCCTCGCAGCTCACCACGGGCGAGGAGCAGCTCGAGGCCGTCGCCGCCGCCGCCGGCACGTACTACCTGGTCAGCTACCTCTTCCTGGACGAGGGCAAGGCCAGCTACTCCCTGACCCTCGCCATCGAGCCCGGCGTCTCGAGCTGTCGCGACGACGTCCTCGAGGACAACGACACCCTCGAGCAGGCCCGGCCGATCGCCGCCGGTGAGTACGGGGGCCTGCAGATCTGCGCCGACGATCTCGACCTGTTCGCGATCGCGGTCAATGCCGGGGACACCGTGACCACGACGATCCGCTTCACGCACGCCGAGGGTGACCTGGATCTCTACCTCGTCGACGAGGAGGGCTGGGTCCTGGATGCATCGGAGAGCGAGGCCGACCAGGAGACGCTCACCGTCGTGGCCGAGGCCGCAGGCCGCCTGCTGTTCGCCGTCGTCGACTACGACGCGGCCGAAGCCGCCTACACCCTGAGCGTGCAGGTCGAGCCCGCGGCCGTGAGCTGTCGGGACGACGGCCTGGAGGAGAACGACACCCTGGCGACCGCCACCCCCATCGCCGCGGGCAACCACGCCAATCTGGCCATCTGCGCCAACGATATGGATTTCTTCGTCTTTTCCGTGAACGCCGGCGACGTCGTCCAGGCGGGCATCTCCTTCAGCAATGCGGAGGGGGACCTCGACCTCTACCTGCTCGACAGCGCCGGTACCATCCTCGCCTACTCCGACGGCGAGGAGGATGGCGAGCTGCTGACCCACACCGCCGCAGCGGCCGGCTCGCTCTACCTGGCCGTGCTGGGCTTCGACGGGGCGGAGAACGGCTACGCGCTGGCGCTCACCCTCGAGCCCGCGGTGCAGCCCTGCCGTGACGACCTCTACGAGGAGAACGACACGGTCCAGACCGCGGCGCGGCTCGCCGCCGGGCTCTACGAGGGGCTGGCGATCTGTCCGGGCGATCAGGACTACTTCGCAATCACCCTCAACCAGGGCGACACCCTCGGCGTCCTCCTCGCGTTCACCGACGACGAGGGCGATCTCGACCTGCAGCTCATCGCCCCCGACGGTCAGAGCGTGCTCGCCAGCTCCCTGTCCTGGGACGACGACGAGGACCTCACCGTGGTCGCGGAGCAGGCCGGCGTGTACACCCTGCGCATCTACGGTTTCCTGGAGGCCAGCAACGTCTACGACCTCCTCGTCGACGTCACTCCGGCGGTCCCCTCCTGCCGGGACGACCTCTTCGAGGAGAACGATACGCTGGCCACGGCCGCCGCCTTGCAGGCCGGCACCTTCGACGACCTGATGATCTGCGCAGGCGACGAGGACTTCTACCGGGTGGTGCTGGCCGCGGGGGACACGCTCACCGCGACCATCGACTTCGCCGCGGCGACGGGTGACCTCGACCTGCAGTTGCTGGCCGCGGACGGCACCCTGCTGCGCAGCTCGGGCGGGATCGGGGATCGCGAGCGGGTGACCTGGACCGCCGACGTCGCGCAGCCAGTGGCCTTGCGGATCTATGGTTGGGCCGATGACGAGGCGGGGTACTCCCTGACCGTGACGGTCCAGCCGGCCGCCCCGCCGGTCTGCGAAGACGACGACTTCGAGGACAACGACACCCCCGCGACCGCCCGGGTGCTGCGCGGCGGGCTGCACGAGGGACTGGCTGTCTGTGCCGGTGACGACGACTACTTCGCGATCGACCTGAACGCCGGCGACACCCTGGACGTCACCCTCTCCTTCCTCGATGCGAACGGCGACCTCGACCTGACCCTGCTCGCGGCGGACGGCACCCTGCTGGCCAGCGCCAGCGGCGTCACGGACGAGGAGGTCCTCGGCTACGTCGCCCCGGCCGCGCAGACCGTCGTGCTGCGGATCTACGGCTACCAGGCGGCGCAGAACCTCTACACCCTGGACATCGCCATCACGGCCGCGGTGCCGCGCTGCACCGACGACCGGCTCGAGGAGAACGACACGGCCGCCACCGCGACCCCGCTGGCCGCGGGCGAGCTCGCCGATCTGGCGATCTGCGCCGGCGACCTCGACTGGTTCTCCTTCGTGCTCCCGGCCCGCGGCACCGCGGACCTGGAGCTGAGCTTCTCCCACGTGGACGGGGACCTCGATCTCTACCTGGTGGACGCTGCCGGCGAGTGGATCCTCGCCTTCTCCAACGGGGAGGGCGACGAGGAGTCGATCTCGTACACCAGCGAGGCCGGCGGCAGCTTCTTCGCGGTCGTCGAGGGGTACGCCGGCGCCGAGGCTCCCTACTCCCTGACGCTCGAGCTGCACCAGGCCGGTGGCGGCTGCGTCGACGACGCGGCCGAACAGAACGACAGCCAGCAGGCCGCGACCCTGCTCGAGCCCGGCACCCCCTTCGCGGGGATGGTCTGCGCCGGCGACGACGACTGGTTCGCCGTGGACGTCCCGGCGGGGCGGGCCGTGGAGCTGCGCCTGCTGAGCAGCTACGCCGACGGCGATCTCGACCTGCAGGTGCGGGCGGCGGACGGTACCTTGCTCGCCTACAGCCAGGACCGGGACGACGAGGAGCTGGCGACGGGCCGCGTCGAGGACACGCAGACCCTCTACGTGCGGGTCTACGGCTACGACGGGGCCGAGGGCGCCTACACGCTCACCGCCACCCTGCTCGAGGGCTGGTACTCCTGCCCGGACGACGACCCGCTCGAGCCCAACGACACCACCGCCGAGGCCGTGGAGCTGATCTCGGGCGACCGGGTCCACGGGGTGATCTGCCCCGACGACGTGGACTACTTCGAGGTCCTGCTCCTCGGCGGGGAAGCCCTTTGGGCCGACCTCGAGTTCTCCCACGCGCTCGGCGATCTGGACCTCCGGCTGTACTCCTCCTCCGGGCAGCTACTCGACGTCAGCGAGACCGAGGACGACTGGGAGACCGTCTACTACGAGGCGCCGCGCGCCGGCTTCTACTACCTCAAGGTGTACGGCTTCGACGGGGCCGACAACGGCTACACCCTGGATCTGTTCACGTTCTGAGCTCCGGGGGCCCGGCGTCGGACCACTGGGCCCGAGGACACCGGCCCCCGCCTCCACTCTCCCCCGCCGATCCTCGGCTCGGTCTACAGGGCCGCGCCGCGACCGACACGGAGGTCGGTCGCCACCCGGCGATCGCCGGGGGCCTGCTAGCCCTGGGCACGGTCCCGGCAATCCCGCTCCCCACGGCCCGCGCAGACAGTCGAGCCCACGGACGATCCATGATATGCTCCAGCGGTGAGCCGACGCGGAGGTGCCGTACGGGGGTGAGCGGGGTGACCAGCGCGCGGCACCCGGCAGGAGAGACGCGCCATGGCCGACTGGAACCCGACGCAGGGGGAGCTCCGACCGGACTCCAAGCTGCACATCATCTTCGCCGCGTCGGAGACGCTGCCCTTCCAGAAGACGGGCGGGCTGGCCGACGTCACCGCGAGCCTCCCCAAGGAGCTGGCCGCGCTCGGCCACCGGGTGGAGGTCTTCATCCCGCTGTACCTGAAAGCCCTGCTCTATCCCATCGATCACGGACTGCGGATCCGGCCGGCCGAGAACTTCCCCGTGGTGAAGATCCGGCTGGGGGACTACTCCTACCGTTCGCGCATCTACTCCACCCGCCTCCCCGACGGGGACGTCACCTTCCACCTCGTCGATTCGGATACGTACCAGTACTTCACCAGCCGCTCCGCGCTCGTCTCCCCCTACTCCTTCGGGGACAACTTCAGCCGCTTCGCCTTCTTCTCGAAGGTGGTGGCCAAGACGTGCGCGCTCCGGGCCGACGCCAAGCCCGACATCGTCCACGCCCACGACTGGCCGACGGGCTTCGTCCCGCTGTTCCTCTCGACGGAGTACGAGTACACGAAGATCGCGACGGTCTTCACCATCCACAACCTGGGCTACAGCAACGATCTGCTGCCCGAGCGCTTCCACGCGCTGACCCGCCTCAAGGAGGTGGACCACCCCGGGCTGTACGGCTGGCGGGAGCGGGGGCTCGTCCACCAGGGGCGGGTCGACATGCTCAAGGCCGGGATCGTCCGCGCCGACATGGTCAACACGGTCAGCCCGAGCTACGCCCAGGAGATCCAGGAGCCGGAGCTGGGGGGTGCGTACTCCCACACCCTGCGCTGGATCGCGGAGCGCGGCCAGCTCACCGGGATCCTCAACGGGCTGGACACGATGTGGTACCCGACCCTGCCCCCGGACCGCTTCGTGCAGCACAAGCAGGCCGCCAAGCAGGAGCTGCAGCGCGCCTTCTCCCTGCCCGAGGACCCGGGCGCCTTCCTCGTGGTGATGACCTCACGGCTGGCCCAGCAGAAGGGCTACCAGCTCCTGCCCGAGACCTGCGGGCTGCTGCGCTCCTGGGGAGTGCGGCTGCAGCTCGTGGCCGCAGTCGACGGCGAGGAGGACCTGCGCCAGCAGCTCCTCTCCTGCGACTCCCCGGAGATCGTCGTCCGCCACCTGCCGTACAACGAGGACCTGACCCGCACCCTGGTCTACCCGGGGGCGGACTGCCTGCTGATGCCCTCCTTGTACGAGCCCTGCGGCCTGAGCCAGATCATCGCCCAGCTCAACGGCGCGCCGCCGGTGGTCCACGCCACCGGGGGGCTACGCGACACCGTCGAGGAGGGGCGGACCGGCTTCGTCTTCCAGCCACACCGCGCCGGCGAGTTCGCCGCGGCCGTGGAGCGCGCCTACCGCACCTTCCGCACCGACCCTACCGGGTGGCGGCAGCTCGTCGGGCGAGTCATGGCGCTGGACTACTCCTGGCGCCACTCGGCCCGCCTGTACGAGGACCTGTACCGCCAGGCCCGCCGCCGGGCGACCTCGCCGGAGCGGTACGCGTAGCTCGCCGGGCCTCCTCCCGCCGCCGCCGTCGCTCTTCCTGGAGCAACCGCTTCTTCTCGGCCTGCGCGGCTGCGAGCTCCGCCTGCAGCTCGGCGAGGGTCGGGGGCGTCGGGTACAGGCGCCGCAGGGCCTCCTCGAAGATCTGCGCGACCATCTCGGAGGGGGTGCCGTCGTCCTGGGCCGACAGCCACCGCCGGTCGTTCCGCTGCAGGTG
>JAVEVO010000082.1:0-30086 GCA_034005005.1 Myxococcota bacterium | reverse complement strand
CGCTGATAGTCACGGTGGCGTAGGAAGGTGTCCTCGTCCGCTCGTGATTGGCTAAACGTTGGCCGAAGCTCAACTCGAGATCGCAGTCGTTCTGCTCGACCTGGACCACGTGGGCGACGAACTGGCGGTCGGGAGGAGGGAGATCGACGATCCGCACCTGGTAGGTGAATCCCTGACTCCCGTCCGGTGCCGTGACCGGGATCACCGCGCCGGAAGCCGGCCCGAGTTGCCGGGGAGCACTGATCCCCCGTTGTTCGATCCGCCGATCCCGCTTCGACATCAACGATCCTCGCCCTCGACGGGCCACGACCACGTTGGATAGCCTAGCACCAGCGAGCCGAGGAGTTCAACACGCTCCCCCCTTGCGCCCTCGTCCCCGCCCTTGCCCTCGCCCGCTTGCTCCTCCCAGGGCTTGTGCTACGGTGAGGAGCAGGAGGTGCGCCATGTGCTTCAGCATCGAGACCGAGCGGGAGGACGACGGCCGCTGGATCGCCGAGGTGCCCGCGGTGCCGGGCGCCCTCGTCTACGGCACCTCCCGGGAGCAGGCGATCGCCCGGGTGCAGGCGCTGGCGCTGCGCATCCTGGCTGATCGCATCGACCAGGGCGAGCCGCTCCCCGAGGTCGAGCAGCTCTTCGCCACTGCATGAGCTGGCCGGCGGCCAAGGCCCGGACCGTCCTCGCCGCGCTGCAGCGCGGCGGGTGGGAGCAGAAGCGGTCGACCGGTTCCCACCGAGTCTTGCAGCGGCCCGGTTGGCCCGACTTCGTGTTCGCTTTCCACGACGGAGAGGAGATCGGACCGAAGATGCTCACGAGGATCGCCCGACACACCGGTCTTCGCCCCGAGGACCTCTGATGGCCCTCTCCCTCGTCGCCCTGCTGAAGTAGCTCTCCCCCTTGCGCCAGTTCCCCTCCGCCGGTAGCCTGATCCCCATGGCCGACGCCCCGCCAGCCCCGCCCCCCCCCGACCTCCCGGCCCTGTACCGCGCCGCGGTCGAGACCGGCGACGCGGCCGAGCTCGTCCGCGAGCTGTGCCGGGTCCATGGGGTGTCCCTCCGGGGGTTGGCCGAGCTGACGGGGATTGGCCACAGCACCTTGGCGAAGTGGGCGAGGGGGGCCTGTCCGGCTCGTCCACGGACCCTCCGAGACGTGAAGCCCTTGACCCAACCAACGAAGACGACCCAACGGAAGATCGATGCCATCCGAGCCTCGCACCCGCGGGGGCAGCGTGGCCGGCCCCGTGGTGTGTCCAAAGACACACTTTTCTCTTGACCTATCCTTAGATAATCTGGGACACTGACCCAAGAAACAACGGGGGCCCGGGTGTGCAACCACCCGGGCCCCCTGAACCGCCGGTGTCGAAGCACCCACGGCCCACACCGAAAAGGTGCCTCCGCTCCGGCCCTGAGTCAAGGAGGCACCCATGTCCGCACGCGCACTGGTCCCGACCGCGCCCACTGTCCCCGTCCCCGAGCGCACCTTCAAGTACCTGAGCTGGCCTCACGTCTTCGCCCTGCAGGCCCTGGGAAGGATCCCGGCGGGCAGCCAGACGGGGTGGCTGGTGCTCGCGGACCTCTACCGGGAGCACGCCGCGGCCTGCGAGGGCATCGCCGCAGCCCACGTCCAGGACGAGGGGCCCGGAGAGCGGCAGCGACGGCTCGACGAGGCCCGCACCGAGGCCCGGGAGGAGCTCCGCCTGGCCCGCCGGACCATCCTCCCGGGCCAGGGCCTCGTCGCGGTCCAGGACCCGGCCCGCGCGCTCGAGCTGGCCCTCGCCACCCTGCACGACTCCCGGCTGGACCCGCTCCCGGGGCTGGCGGTCGCCGCGACCGTCGCGACGATCTCCCCCGCGGAGCCCGCGCCCGCCGCACCCGGCGTCCAGGAGCTGGTCCGCAACGCGTTCGAGGGCCACGAGATCACCACCGTCACCTTCCAGGGCCGGCCGGTCGTCCTTGCCAACCAGGTCGGCGACGCCCTCGGGTACTCCGACGACGGGCTCACGACTACCATCGCCAGAAACTGGTCTGACGAGATGACTGAGGGGAAGGACTACCTCAAGGTCACCAACGGCAACCTGCGGGACCTGAAGACCCTCTTCTCACCACCCGACGGAAAATCGGGTGGTGAAAATCTGACACCCGCCTCCCCGATCCCGGACCGCGCGGCCCACGTCATCGTCCTGACGGAGTCGGGCTTCGGCTTCGTCTGCATCAAGACGGAGAAGCCTCTGGGCAAGAAGCTGCGGCGGGAGTGGGCGGATCGGATCTTCCCGAGCCTGATGCGGCCGGAGCTGGCCCCGCCCCCGCCCGTCCCGTCCCCGGACCTGACCACGGTGCAGGGCGAGCTGGCGCGGCTCCGGGCCCAGATGGACGAGCTGCAGCACCAGCTCTCCTCCGGAAGCCGGCCGGTCCGGGCCGCGCCGGCCCAGGGGACCCTGCCCCTGCTGCCGGAGGCCTCCGACGCCACGACCTCCCCGCTGGAGGCCTTCGTGGCCCTCTGGCTGGCGAAGGACGGCGGCGCCTGGTCCTCGGTAGCCCAGCTCCTGCCCCTGGCCCAGGAGGCGGGGCTGGTCGGCCCCAACCACTACCCCGGCCACCGGGCCCAGCTCTGCCGGCTGGGCAAGCTCCTCTCCGCTCAACCGCAGCTCGCCGAGCACCAGGTCGTGCGCCAGGACACCAAGAAGGTCGGGGGACGGAAGTACGCGGTGGTGGGGAGGTAGGGGCAGGGGTGCGGCAGTCGTCTCGGTCTGGCCGGAGGCGATGGGGGTGCACTCAGGAATGCCGCGTCGGCCCGGTCGGTTGACGGGAAGTGCGGGGTTGCGCTATCAACCCTCGCAGCAGTGGGGAACGACTGCCAGGAGGCATGGGTGTCGAGCAAGTCGTCGAGGGGCAGCAGACCCGGCACGACCACGAGCCGGATCACCCTGCCCAGCAGCCAGCCAGCCGCGTCCCCACCGGCCGTGCGGGTCGTTCGGCGGGACGGCGGTACCATCGGCCTCTCCGTGGATCTCGACGCCTTGCCGGCAGCCTCACAGATGTTCGCCGCCAGCACGGCTTGGGCTCAGGAGCGTCACGGAGCACCTGAGCTGGTGTTCGTCCAGACCTCCGTGCTCGAGCCCGAACGCGCCGAGCGAGTCGTCGCCGTCCGCTACGCCAGAGAGCAGTTCGTCCGTCGGCCGGAGGAGCTGGGGGCGTTCATCCAGGGCCTCGAGCAGTACCTGGATCAGGCTGCACCTGGCTGGCGGGTCGAGGCTCCGCGACCGAAGCCGCATGAGAAGACGACGACCATCACCGTGGAAGCAGATCTCGAGGTGATCATCCGCACCGGCGGCAGCTCCTCGTTCCTCCCGATTTCCTGTCCCGCATGGGATCGGCATCGGGTCATCACCGGCAAGCGAGACGACTTCCCCTCGCAGATCGTCGTGGAGATCACCATGCCGGTGGATGCGACTGGCCGCCTGCTACGTTCATGGACCGAGCTGGTCGCCCGGCTCAAGGAGGAGCAGCGAGATGCCCGGCTGGGGACTTGAGGAGCGGATCGGCATCGCGACCCTCTTCGACGACATACGCGTCTCCCAGGCCGCGCGTCGTCCGCGCATGGCCAGGATGCTGGCCCAGGGTGCGGTCATTGCGTCCGCGCTGGTTCTGCAGCAGGTCTCCGCGGACGCCACGATTCCGCGGATCGATCTTGCACCGGTGACCTCCAGTGACGAGTCGGCCGTCGTCTGCTCGAGCCCTGGGGACGAGATGTTCGAGCTTCTGGCCAGGGCCAACCCTGCTGAACTCCTGACGTTGCTCCGAGGTGGTGACCTCTCATTGGCCAACCTGAGCTTCGCGGCAGAGGCTGCGGGGAGGGCTCGACTCCCTCCGGCGGAGATCTGCGCGGCGTTGACTCCCCTGCTTCACCACCCCAAGGGATACATCCGGGAGGGGGCGCTGTACGGTCTGGCTCAGCTCGACGATGTCCAGGCGCGCCGACTCCTCGGTGAGGTCGCCGCGACTGACGTCGACGAGGACGTCCGCCAGGTCGCGGCCGAGATCCTCGAGGCCTGACGCCAGGATGTTGTTGCGTGTGCTCCGGCGGCGGTCGCTCGCCGACATCGAGACGCCGCAAGAGCTTGCGGACATTTGCTTTCCTGCTCGGGGTGGTGCTCCGGACCTCTCGCCTTCCCTGTATGAGGTCAGCTCGGAGCAGCGGATCCAGGCCAGTACAGAGCACGCGGCCTCGTTCTTGCGTGATCCGGTCACCTCGACCCGGGTCGTCGACCTCGCGGACTTCTCCTCCCCGATCCGTCGAACTCTGGGACGGACGCAGTTCCTGCTCACCCGCTCGGCCCATCGAGAAGGGATCTTCGCTGACGTCGAGGCCCAGGTGGATCTCGCCGGTCGTCTGCTGGCGCAGCTACCGGAGCGGACCTCGGTGATCACGAAGGAGGAATCCCGGGAGTACATCCGCAAGCGCTTGGCCGTCGGGGATGACGAGTGGAAGGACTGGCTGGAGGTCTTGACCGAGGGTTCGGGCTGGTCGAAGCTGATCCAGCGGTCCTGACCCCATTGCCCAGCTCCCCTGGCCCAAGAAGCTCCCGGCTGGAGGGGTGAGGGGCCAAACTGGACACCTACATTGGCGACAGCAGACTTTCTGCAGACCGACCTGGCGAGCTATACAAGAAAATATAATCATTTCGATATGTTGCGGCAATAAGGCCCGAGATGGTCCAGATCTCCTGGGGCAACCCCTCCGCGATCGAGCCCGGCGCCGGCGAGAAGGGCGAGATCACCCGCACCTGGCGCTGGCCCAACGGTGGCTTCGTCGTCTTCACCGGCCGGGACGAGGCCTCGTTGAAGGTGACGGCGGTGTCCAACTAGTACCCCGTCACCGGGATTCTGATCAGTTGCTCTGGTGGGTGCCGGCCGACAGGTCGGCACCTGCGCGACCGGCGCGGAGGCCGGTCGCCACCCGAAGCTCGACCGGTCATCTTCGCTGTGTCGAGGTACTAGTTCGGGAGCTGGCCCTTCTTGCCGTCTCGCGCGCCGAAGATCCGGGCGTAGTTGTCGCGGTACTGGTCGGTGGTGACCCGGGCGGGGCCGGGGTGGGCCGGGGACGCGGTGGTCTGCCGGTCTTCCCGGCCGAGGAGGACCTCGACGTCGAACAGTCGCGGGTGCTCGGCGCGTGGCCGCAGGCGCACCAGCTCGCCGGTGAGGGGTTGCCCTTCCCGGGGGGGGGCGAGCTCTCCGGTCTCGACCTGGCCGTGGCGGAGACGGAGGACCTGCAGCCGCTCGGTGCGGGGGTTGCGTCCCCCGACCAGGAGCAGGTCCGTCCGCGGCTCGTCGGGTCCCGGGGGGTTGCCTTCGTCGTCGTGCTCGGCCATCGTGGACCAGCTTGGCATCTTCCTGGCGGCTCGGCCAGACCGGACCGCCAACGGGCCGAAAAAGAACGGCTTTCATGCGCTCGCCGGGGATGCGGAGGCCCTCGGACACGGGACTTCGCCACGGAGGGAGTCGATGCTGCACCTCGAGCTGGTCCAGGGCGACATCACCGAGCAGCGGGTGGACGCCATCGTCAACGCGGCCAACTCCTCCTTGCTGGGCGGGGGCGGGGTGGACGGGGCGATCCACCGGGTGGGCGGCCGGGAGATCCTCGCGGAGTGCCGGGCGCTCCGGCAGCAGCAGTGGCCCGCGGGGCTGCCCACTGGCCGGGCCGTGGCCACGGGGGCGGGCCGCCTCCCCGCCCGCTGGGTGATCCACACGGTGGGGCCCGTCTACGCCACGTCGGCCGATCCCGCGGGCGAGCTGGCGAGCTGCCACCGGGAGAGCCTGCGGGTGGCCGACCTCCTGGGCGCGACGAGCGTGGCCTTCCCGGCCATCTCCACCGGGGTCTACGGGTACCCGCCGGCCGAGGCGGCCGCGGTCGCCCTGGCCGCGGTCCGTGAGGCCCGGACCACGGTCCGCCTCGTGCGCTTCGTGCTGTTCTCCCCGTACTTGTTGAAGATCTTCGCCGAGGCCGCGGCGCGCCCGGCTCCCCCCGGCCGCTGCTGAGCCGTCAGCTCGCGGGCTCGTCGGCGGCCGGGGGCGTGACCGGGGGCGGCCCCTCCCGCGGGAGGCCCCGGGTGAGCTGGTCGAGGTGCGCGCGGCGGCAGGCCACGGCGTGGGGGTCGGTCAGGGGGACCAGCAGGAAGAGCAGCTCGGCCTCCGCGACAGGGTCCCCGTCGCAGCTCGCCGTGGTCTCGACGAGGGCGGAGCCGTCCCGCAGCCGGCGCAGGGTCGCGTCCAGTCGGAGCTGGTCGCCCGGTCGGGCGAAGCGGCGGAAGCGGGCCTTGGCCGAGCCGAGCACGCAGGCGGTGGCCGCCCCGGCCGTGGCCGGACGCGAGAGCTCGACCAGCGCCCCGCCGAGCTGGGCCAGGGCCTCGAGGAGCAAGGCGCCGGGGTAGACCGGCTGCCCGGGGAAGTGGTGCTCGAAGACGTCCTCGGCCAGGGCGATGCACTTGGTGCCCCGCGCCCGCACCCCGGGCTCGAGCTCGTCGATCCGGTCCAGCAGCAGGTAGCGCATCGGTCTGGCCTCCTCGCCGCGCCCGAGCCCGGTCCGGGCTCTCGGCGTAGTCTCCGGGAGCGGGTGGCGGCGCGTCAACCCCGCTCGCCAAGAGCGGGATTCGGCCCGAGGGCCGGATGTGGACTTTCGTGGCCCGGCCGGGGTATCCTCAGGCAGCCCCGCGGGGCTCCGAACCTGTTACCGGGAGAGCGTGACGTGGCCAGTCTCTTTTTCGAGGACAAAGTCGGCGAGGAGCAGGAGTTCGTCATCCCCGCAGGGATGAGCGAGGTCAAGATCGGCCGCAGCGCAGGCAACGAGCTGCGGATCCGGGCGCCGTCCATCTCCCGCAACCACGCCTCGGTGCTGCTGCAGAACGGGCAGACCTTCCTGATCGACCACGGCTCCTCCAACGGGACCTACGTCAACGGGAAGCGGATCCCGGCCGAGCGGCCGGTCCCCGTGACGCCGGGGGACGCGCTGAAGTTCGGTGAGGTGCCCGTCCGCCTCGTCGAGGCCGCCGGCGTCGTCGACAAGTCGACCCTCCCCTTCGGCACCCCCGCGGCCGCCACCGCGCCGCCCTTGCCCGGCCCCGGGGCCTCGCCCTGGGCGCCGCCGCCCCCGGCAGGGCCGCCCCTCGCCGCGGCGCCGCCCGCGCCGCCCTTGCCTCCCGTCCCGCCGGTCGCGGCCCGGGTCGAGCCCTGCCCGACCCACTCGCCCCGGCCCAAGCAACTCGACGGGGGGCTCGACCTGAGCCACATGCTCAACCAGCCGGCCGCCCCCCCCGCGGCCGCGCCGCCGCGTGACCCCCTGGCCGGGCTGTTCGACAACCTCAGCCTCGGCCAGCCGTCCGCCAAGGCCGCTCCTGCGCCCGATCCCCTTGCGGCGATGCCCCGCCCCGGCGAGGGCCCCCTCGAGATCAGCCTCGACGACCTGCTCGCGGGGGCGCCCGAGGGCCAGATCCTCGAGGAGGACGCGCCCCAGCTCGTCCCGGCCCCCGACGTCGCGGCCTTGCAGGACCGGCTCTTCTCCCTGGACGCCGCTCCCCTGGGGGGCGCGGCTCCCGTGCCGGCCGGCGAGGGCGCGGGGATGGCCAAGAGCCCGCCTGCGGGCCTGCCCGCGCCCGATGCCTTCGACCGGACCGATTTCACCGCGGCCCGCGCCGACGAGCCGCCGCCCTTGCCCCCGTCCGCCGCGGAGGGCGCCGCGCCCGCCCTGCTGCAGCGCCTCGTCGAGCTCGAGGCCGAGCTGGAGAGCCGGCGGGCCAAGGTCGACAGCCTCCAGAAGGCCGCCCGGCGAGACGTGGAGGCCAAGGGCAAGCTGCAGGAGGAGAAGACCGACCTGGAACTGCAGCTCACCGCCCTGCGGGCCGAGCGGGAGGCGCAGGTCAAGGGGCTGCACCTCGAGCTCCAGACCGCGGTCGCGGCCCGCGAGGAGGCTCAGCGGCTGGCCGCGCAGCAGCAGCTCGAGCTCGCGCAGCTCCGGCAGAACCAGGCCGGGGCCGTGCCGGGCGCCATGGTCGGCGCGGCGGAGCTCCAGCGGCTGCAGGCGCGTGTCGGCGAGCTCGAGGAGCTGCTCGCCGAGACCACCAACGAGAGCGAGCGGCTGGCGCGGACGGTCGAGCAGCTCCGCCAGGAACGCGACCAGCTCCAGCGGCAAGGGCTGGGCCCCGACGCGGCCGGACAGCTCGCGGCCCTGCGGGCCGAGCTCGACGAGGCCACCTCCGAGCGGGACAGCCTGATCTCCCGGGTCGAGGAGCTGGAGCTGGCCCGGCGGTCGGGGAGCGTGGCCGAGGGGCAGGTCGCACAGCTCCAGCAGGAGCTCGAGAGCCTCCGCGACACGACGGCCCGGCGCTCGGCCGAGTACATGGGCCACATCGACATGATCCTCGCCGAGAAGACCGCGCTCGAGGCGGCGCTGACGAGCGCGCAGGCCAGCGCGCAGGGGCTCACCGGGGAGCTCACCGGCGTCCGGGCCGAGCTGGCGCAGCTCCAGGCGACCCTCGCCACCCTGCCCGATCCCGCGGAGGTCGCGGAGCAGGAGCAGGAGCTCGCGGCCTTGCGGCGCCTCTCCGACCTCGCGGAGGAGCGCTCCCGGCAGCAGGAGGAGGAGCTCTCCCAGGCGGCGGCCAAGCTCGAGGAGTTCAAGGCCAAGGCGCGGGACTCCTTCCAGGACCTGGCCGCCGAGATCGGCGGCCTCGAGGAGGAGCTGGAGCAAGTCCAGACGGCGCTGCAGGCCGCGCAGGCGACCGGGGCCGCCGACCGGGCCGAGCTGGACGCGGCGCAGCGCGCCGCGCGCCAGGAGCGGCAACTGCTGCAGGAGCAGCTCGCAGAGCGGGATGCCGAGCTCGAGGAGCTGCGCCAGGCCCAGGACGAGCTGGTGGCCAAGGCTCAGCAAATCCATCAAAAAAACAAGGATTTGCAGCGCAAGGCCGAGGAGTCGGCCGGGCAGCTCGCCGACCTCGAGCAGCAGCTCGCGGCCCGGCCCAGCGAGCAGCGGCTCACCGAGCTCGAGGAGGCCCGCCTCCTCCTGGAGCGCCAGGTGGCGAGCCTCGAGGAGGAGCTCACCCGGCTCGAGCTGGAGCTCCGGGAGAGCACCAAGGCCCAGCGTCGGGCCCAGACCGAGCTCGAGGAGCTGCGGACCGAGCGGGATGGCCTGGAGGGTCAGCTCGCCGAGCTGCGGCCCCTCGCCGACGAGCTCAAGGCCCTGCGCGCCCAGCACCGGCAGCTCGCCGCGGAGCTTGCGGCCCGTCCGGGTGGCGAGGAGGTCGGCGCGGTCCGCCAGCAGCTCGCCGAGGCCGAGGAGCACCAGGCCGATCTCACCGCCCAGCTCGAGCGCCTGCAGACCAAGCTCAGCAGCCGGGAGGAGGAGCTCGCCGAGCTCCGCAGCACCTCGGCGGTCGCCCAGGAGGGGCTCGGTGCCGAGGTGGCGCGCCTGAAGGAGCTCGAGATCGCGCTCACCGAGGAAGGGGATCGGCTCCGCGCGGAGCTGGCGGCGCTCCGGGAGCAGGCCAGCACCCCGGCGGGTCCCGATCCGGCCGAGCTCACGGCGCTCCAGGAGCAGCTCGCCGCGGCCCAGGCCGAGGTCGCGAGCCTGCAGGCGGCCGCGGCGAGCAGCGGCGAGGCCGCCGTGGGGGGCGAGGACGCGTCCCAGGTCGTCACCCTGCTCGGCGAGATCAACGATATCGTCTCCGGTTGGCGGAACAGCTTCATGCAGGTCGGCAACTACCTGCTCGATCTGCAGAACGGGCTCGACACCCTGCGGTCCGCGGACAGCGCCGACGCCCGGCAGGGCGCGGTGGCCGACATCGAGAAGGCCGGCAACATCGAAGAGATGCAGGAGCTGCTGCGGGCCTGCGAGGACGACGCCCGCCGCCTGAAGCGGGAGATGGTCAAGTATCGCGATCTCGGCCGGGCGTGAGCGGTCGCCGTCCGCAAGCGCCGTGCCGGGCCTGGTCCGGGGGCCCGGCCGCGCTGCTCGGGCTGGCCCTGCTCCTGCTGCCCGGGGCGGCGCGGGCCGAGGTCGGACTCGGCCTGTACACCTCCTTCCCCCTCGTCGCCGGGCTCGAGGTCGCCGCGGGCAGCCACCTGGGCTGGGAGGTCGCCCTCGCCGGCGGGATCACCCCCGCGCCGTATGCGCGGTTGGTCGGCGACCTGGCCGAGGACGGGTCGAGCGCCGAGCTCGTCGAGAGCACCCTCGCCGGCTCCTTCGGCGTCGGCCTGCGGCTGCGGGTCTTCCCGAAGCGCGGCCTGGGGGTGTTCCTCGGCGGCGGCTACGACCTGCTGCGCCTGGCCGGTGACTCCCGGACCGCGGCGACGGTCCGGCAGGCCCTCGAGGAGCCCGACACGGGCGGCGGGCTCGCCCCGGGGGGCGACGAGCCGGGCCCGGATCCCGGGGGCGGCGACGGCGCCGAGGCGGACGCCGCCGCGACCTCCCGGCGGGTCGCGGCCGTGGTCCAGGCCCTCCAGGTCGCGGTCGGCTACCGGCACTTCTTCGGCCCGGTCTACCTGCAGGGTGAGCTGAGCCTGCTGAAGGCCATCGCCGCCTCGGTGAGCCCCGCCGAGCTGCAGGACGAGCTGGGCGCCACCTTCACCGACAGCCTGCTCGTGCCCGGCGTCGGGCTCGCCCTGGGGCTGCGCCTGTGAATCGGCTCCGGGTCGACCTCCTCGGTGGCCTGCTCCTCGGTGGCCTGCTCCTCGGTGGCCTGCTCCTGGGGGCGCCCCGGGCCGCCCGCGCCGACGATCGCTGGACCGAGCCGGCGCCCGGCGTGCGGCACCTCGTGCGGACCAGCGCCGCTCCCTTGCTGCAGCTCCACCTGGTGCAGATCGACCTGACCCGCCCCGAGGTGATCCCCGTGGCCACCTCGCCGCCGGCCGAGCCGGGGTCCAAGCTCACCGTGCCGCAGTTCGCCGTGCAGGTCGGCGCCGGGGTCGCGGTGAACGGCAACTACGGCAGCCAGACCCAGGTCTGCGGCGCGGCCGCCGGGGACGGCGTCCTGTGGGGGGCGGGGAGCAGCTACCCCGCGGACTGCAGCAGCGCGCTGGGGCTCTCCCGGCACGACAACCGCGCCGAGATCTTCGACCTGGCCTCCGTCACCGAGCTGCCCGCACCCTGGGTGACGGAGCTGGTGTCCGGCAAGCCGACCCTGGTCCGGGCGGGGCAACCGGGGGTCTTCGGCTGCGACGGGGAGAGCCCCTCGCCCCTGTACTGCAACCTCTTCCCCCGCACCGCGGTCGGCCTCAGCGGTGACCGCCAGGTCCTCAGCCTCGTGGTCGTCGACAAGCAGGAGGGCGTCTCGGCGGGGACGACCTGTCCGGCCCTGGCCGCCTTGCTGCTGGAGTTCGGCGTCGCGGATGGCTTCGCGCTCGACTACGCCGGCGCCTCGACCCTGTACGTCGAGGCCGAGGGCGGCCTGGTCAACTGCCCGAGCGACGGCGGGTGCGAGCCCCGGGCCGTGCTCAACCACCTCGGCGTGCGCGTCGACCCCGCGGGCCGCTGGTACGACGCGCAGCTCGTCTCCCAGTCACCCGATCCCGCTGACCCCCTCGTGCCCGGGGAGGTCGTGGAGCGGGTGGTGCGCTACGGCAATCGCGGCCGGCTAAGCTGGGAGCCGGCCGGCGAGGCGCCCTTGCGGCTCGGCACCGCGTCGCCCCGCGACCGGCCGAGCCCTTGCTGGGACGAGACCACCTGGCTGGGGCCGACCCGGGCGGCCTCCCTGGAGGCCCCGGTGCCGCCGGGCGGGGAGGGGTCCTTCCGGGTGCGGCTGCGCGCCACCGGGCCCGCGGGCCAGCGCGTCGAGGCCTTCGCCCCGGTGGTCGATGGTCGCGAGCCCTTCTGGCTGGACCAAGAGGTCACCTGGACCCTGACCGTCGCGGGACCGGCCGACGCCGACGGGGACGGTCACGGCGAGGACGTGGACTGCGACGATCAGGATCCGCACGTCCACCCCGGGGCCGTCGAGCTCTGCAACGGCGTGGACGACGACTGCGTCGGCGGCGTCGACGACGGGCTCGCCGGGCAGGTGCGCCCCCTGCGCGTGGTCTGGTCGGCCTCCGGCCCGGCCACCCTGAAGGTCAACGGTCGGCTGGTGGACCGGCTCACGGGCTGGCCGGAGCTGCACGACGTCTCGGCGCCCCTGGTGGCCGGGGCCAACGTGGTGGCCCTCGAGGCCCGCCGTGGCGGCGGGCGGGGGGGCGCGCTCGCCTTGCTGTGGCTGCCCGACGGGGAGCAGCTCCCCAGCAACAGCCGCTGGAGCGTCGCCACGGCCCCGGCGGAGGGGTGGGAGCTGCCCGGCGGCTCGACGGCCGGCTTCACGGCGGCCGCGGTCTCGGCGAGCTATGGCCAGCCCCCCTGGGACTCGCCTTCGCCCGACCTGCCACCGGGGCTGCAGACCGACGGCCTGACCTGGATCTGGAGCGCCCGGCCGGAAGAGGACGAGCAGGTCGGGTTGCGCCGCGAACTGTTCGTCGCGGCCGACTGTCCGACCGAGCTGCCTGGCGTCTGCGCGGCCGGCGCGTGGGGCTGCCAGGACGGGAGCGTCCGCTGTCGGCCACGGATCGTCCCGGGCGCCGAGGACGAGGTCTGCAACGGCCTGGACGACGACTGCGACGGGGTCGTCGACGAGCACCTCGCGAACTGCGCGACCAGCGAGGATGCGGGCGTCGCGCCCCCCGACCTGGGGCCGGACCTGGCGACGGCCTGGATCGTCGTGCCGCCGCCTCGCGCCGCGGACGTGGGCGAGCAGTTCGCGGGCGGCTGTAGCTGCCGGGTCGCGGCCCCTCCGGGCGGGTCGCCCCTGGTCCTCGTGCTCTGCGGCGTGGCCTGCTGGCGGTGGCGGCGGTCGCGGCGAGCCGGGCGACACCTGGCCGCCAACTTGCTAGACTGGTGCGGTCGGAGCCGAGCCGGAGGGGAGCCGTGGCGTCGTCCCAGAAGCTGAAGACCATCGGACCCGTGGAGATCGAGCGTCGCATCGGGGGCGGCGGGATGGGGGACGTCTACCAGGGCTTCCACCGCCGGCTCGAGATCCCCGTGACCATCAAGATCATCAAGCCGGAGCTGACCACCGACCGGGGCCTGGTGCGCCGGTTCCTCCAGGAGGCGCGGCTCGCCGCCTCCTTGCGGCACCCCGGCATCGTGCGGATCTACGACGTGGACCTCCACGAGGGGACCCCGTTTTACGTCATGGAGCTGCTCGAGGGGGAGCCCCTGGACGCGATCCTCGTGCGTCAGGGCCGGCTCTCCCTGTCCCGCTCCGTGGCCCTGGCCCTGCAGATGGCCGAGGCCCTGGCCCATGCGCACCAGCGCGGGGTGATCCACCGCGACGTCAAGCCCGACAACGTCGTCGTCGATGCGCGCTGGCACGCGGTGTTCACCGATTTCGGCCTCGCCCTGCTGCGCCGGGCCCGGCTCCGGCTCACGGAGCCTGGGACGCCCGTCGGCACCCCGGACTACGCCTCGCCGGAGCAGCTCTCCGGGCGCTCGGCAGTGGACGGCCGCTCCGACCTCTACTCCCTGGGGGTGGTGCTCCACGAGCTGCTCACCGGGGAGCTGCCCTTCCCCGAGCACGACTCCCTGAACAAGGTCCTCTCCCGCCTGGAGAGCCGGGCCCGCTCCCTGCGGGAGCTGCGCGCCAGCATCCCGCTGGAGCTGGACAGCCTGGTGCAGCGGCTGCTCGCCCCGAACCCCGCGGATCGCTTCTCCGCGGGCGAGGAGGTGGTCGCCGAGCTGCGGCGGATCCAGGACCTGCCCGGGCTGGCCGACCCCAAGGACGCCGAGGGGCGGGTGATCTCGTCGCCGACCGCCCTCGCCAGCGAGCCCCTGGCACGCCAGAGCCCCGTGCGCAGCGAGCCCAGCCCTGGCCTGCCCCCCCACGTCCTGCTGCCCCGGGACGAGGAGGGGATCCTCGTCGCGCCTACTCCCCTGGAGCGCTTCGATCTGGTCACCCTGCTGCGCTCCTTCGCGGCGAGCACCCGCAACGGCTCCGGCTACATGCTGCTGGCGTACCCGGAGTCCTCCGACCTGGTGCTGTACGAGGGGGGCCGCCCGGTGGGCTGCTACCGGTACGACGGCCACCGCTTCGAGACGATCCGGGGCAGCCACGTCCTGCAACGGGCGCGGGCCCAGACCGAGGCCCACGCCGACGCCCAGGTCGGCTGCTACCTGATCCCCCTGCAGCTCATGCAGGCGGTGCGGGTGTCCCTGACCACCGAGCCCCTGATGAAGAACCTGCGGGGCGCGTTCATCCGCTTCCAACCCCTGCTCGACGAGGTCACCTCCGCGGGGCAGGACGGGTTCATCCGGCTCTGCACCGGGCCGGCCTTCAGCTTCCTCGTGGTCCAGGGGGGGCGGGTCGCGGGGATCTACCTGTCGGGCGAGCTGCTCACCGCGTGCCAGCGCGACCCCTTGAAGGAGCTCGCCCGGCTCATCGAGGGCGCCGCAGTGCCCGTCACCATCGACGTCTTCACCTTCCCCCGGGAGGGCGTCGGCGCGGGTGACGAGGACGCCTGAGCAGGCCTACCAGATGCAGGAGTCGTGCGCGGCCGCCTGGAGCACCAGCCCGTAGCCGTTGCAGCCATTGGGCGCGTTCAGCCAGGCCTTCAAGATGACGGTCTGATTGGAATAAGAACCAAAGTACTGGCTGACGTCGTGGTCCGGCCACCAGGTGGACCCGCCCGCCAGGGTGCCGCCGCCCAGGGTCTGGAACTGGTAGCTGATCACCCCCACGAAGTCCGGGGTGGTCCCGCCGTCGAGCCCGAGCTGATAGCAGCCGCCGGCCACCGCGGGGAAGGAGAAGTAGTCGACCTCGCCCTCGGCGAGGTGCAGGTCCGCCAGCGGGGTGCCGATGGTCAGCGGGGTCGCCGCGGGGATGCTGTCGTTGGGCTCGGCCGCGTCCGCGGGGACGGGACCGCCCTGGCAGCTCCCCGAGGCCGCGTCGCAGCGATCGTCCGCGGTGCAGCGGTCGCCGTCGTCGCACGCGGCGCCGTCCTCGGCCGGGGCGGTGGTGCACTGGAAGCTCGCGTCGCAGCGCCGGACCCGGCAGGGCTCCGCCGGGAGCGGGCAGTCCTGGTCGGTCTGGCACTCGCAGATCCACGGGCCCGGGGTGCACACCCCCTGCTGGCAGGTGTCGACCGCGGTGCAGGGATGGCCGTCCTCGCACGCAGGGTGACCTTCGACCGGATCGTGCCGGCAGGCATGGGTACCAAGGTCACAGGTATCCGTGGTGCAGGCCTCCGCGTCGAGGCAGTCCTGGTCGGTCTGGCACTCACAGATCCACGGGCCCGGGGTGCACGCCCCCTGCTGGCAGGTGTCGACCGCGGTGCAGGGGTCGCCGTCCTCGCACGCAGGGTGACCTTCGACCGGATCGTGCCGGCAAGTGTAAGTGCCAAGGTCACAAACATCGGTGGTGCAGGTCTCCGCATCGAGGCAGTCCGCATCCTGCCGGCACTCGCAGCCGGCCGGGTCGACCTGGCAGCCGAGGAGGGGGTCGCAGGAGTCGACCGTGCAGAGCACCTCGTCGTCGCAGATCCGGGGAGTGGTGGTGCAGCCCGTCAGGGGGGCGCAGTCGTCGCTGGTGCAGAGGTCGCCGTCGTCGCAGACCCGGGGCTGACCGCCCGCGCAGAGACCCTCCTGGCAGGTCTCGCCGGTGGTGCAGCGATCGCCGTCCTCGCAGGGGGCGTCGTGGCAGTCGGCGTCGAGGCAGTCGACGGCCCCGTCCTGATCGTCGTCCAGCCCGTCCCGGCAGTCGGTCTCGAAGGTCGCACAGCGCGTCGCGGGGACGAGGAGCAGCTCGGCCTGGGCGACCGCACCCTGGAAGACCGTCACCGAAGTGAGGCCGCACAAGAGCACCTCGTCGGCCGCGTCGTGGCCCGAGACCGCGACCTGCCACTCGCCGGGGGCCAGGGTCGGCACGTGGAAGAGCACGAGGCCGAACGCGGCCGGGCGCTCCTGCTGCACCAGCGGCTGGCCGGCCTGGGCCACGCGCAGCCGGATCCGCACGAGCTGGGGGGGGGCCTGCGAGAGGTCGAGCGCGAACCGCAGGTCGCCGCTGGGCGCCCCCGCGGTCGGGGGCCCCGGGAGGGGTTCGGCCGCGCACCCGCCGAGCAGCAGCCCGCAGAGCAACAGCAGCCCGTTCACTCCGGGACGACGTCCGCTCGGGCCGGCCATCACGGTCACTCCACGCTCTTGGCGAGGCGCAGCTTGCCGACGTTGAGCGGCTTCGTCCGGTAGAGCATGTGGAAGCCGTCGGGGGCCCGGTAGAACGCGGTGTCCTGGAGGACTTCCGTCTGCCCCACGCTCGCGGTCAGCTTCTTGGACTGGGTCTGGCCGATGGCCTCGTCGAGCGCGGACCAGTGCCGGCGGTCGGTGGAGACCGCGTGCAGCAGGCTGCTCCAGCGCGCGGCGCCCGTCTGCTGGGTCACCAGCCACAGGTGGTAGATCCCCCCGTGCAGCAAGACCGCGAGGGAGGCCGAGAGGTGTCCGACGCTGGGGTAGCCGGTGCGGCTCGAGTCGACGGTGGCGACGACGTTCTGCAGTGCGGGCTTGCTCTGGCCCTCCGGGATGGCGTCCCCGTAATCCAGCAGGGGCGACCAGATGGTCCCGTCGGGCGAGAAGGAGTGGACGATGCGGAAGAAGGGATGCGCCGGGGCGAACGCGGTCTGCTGGTGCTCCACGGCCAGGCAGAAGAGGTTGAACTGGTTGTCCACGAGCAGGGCGCAGCGCTCCACCCGGTCGTAGACGAGCTGCCCGCCCGTGCTCGCCATGCCGCGGGGCGCGAGGGGCACAGCGGCGATCTCCTGATCTTCTCGGTAGATCAGCACGTTGCTGCTGAACACCAGCGCCGAGTAGAGCTTTCCGCCCGCGGGTGCGAAGGCGACCGCCAGGGCAGAGTCGGCGCCGCAGTACAGGGGGGGGGTGCCGCCGGGGACGTAGTGCTCGGAGCCGAGCCCGGGCACCGGGGAGACCGAAGAGACGAAGGTGGTGAGGCTCTGCGCGACGTAGGTCCGCTGTGCGCCCCCCTGATCCGGGACGCAGCTCGGCAGGAAGTACTTGATCGCCCCGTTGACCTGGGTGATCTGGTACCCCGACTGCTTGGTCGGCTCCTGGAAGGTCTGCGTCATGTTGTTGCTGGCTGCGGGTCCCACCGGCTCGAAGGTGTCCCCGCCCGACGCGACGCGGGCCACGACCTGTACCCCGCCCGCGGGCTGCAAGGCGAGCTGCAGGGAGGTCAGCAGCCCCGGATAGACGTTCGCCCCGTCCGTGGCGCCCGACCAGACCGGGAAGCCCTGCGCGTCGAGGATGTCCAGGAGCACGCGGTAGCTCCCCTGCTCGAGGAAGAGCACCTCCGCGAAGGTGCCGCGGGGCTCGAGGGCCCGCTGGACGTCGGCCGTGGCCTCCTCCTCGCCCGTCGCGAAGACCCGGAGGTGCGCGACGAACCCCGCGCCGATCCCCGGGGACTGCTCGAGCGCGACGGACAGGCGCCCGACGGTGGAGAGCGGGTCGGCCGGGTCGGCCAGCCTGCCCTCGTCCAGGCAGGAGGCGAGCAGGACCAGCGGGACGAGGGTGCAGCACAGGGCGAGGTGGCGCATGGCGGTCTCCTGCGGCGGCTCGCTGCGGGCCGTGCCGGGCCGGCCGACCGGCCCCCGGCGAGGAGCCGCGGGCGGGGCGGGCAGCAGGTGCGGGCGCGCAGACATCCTGAGAGATACACCGGGAGCCTACCATGACGGCGCGGGGAAACGCCAGCCTCTGGCGCGGGGGTCAGTCCTCGGCGGGCAGGAGCTTCTGCAGCAGCTTCTCGACGTGGCCGGCAGAGGCCGGGACCATCAGGCACTCGTCCGCCCCCGCCGCGCGGATGGCCGAGTACTGCCCCGCGAGGTCGGGATCGAGCGCGACGAGCAGCCGGGCGTCGGCCAAGGCGGGGTTGGCACGGATCGCCTGGCAGACCCGGACGATCTCCGCGGTCTTCTCGGTGCGGCTCTGGACCACCACCAGCCGCACCGGGCCGTCGTCCGGCCCGGGGGTGAAGGTGGCGACCGCGTCGTGGGAGAGCTCGCGGCTCTCCAGGGCCTCGAGCAGGTGGGCGATCACCGTGGCCGCGTGGCCGTCGATGGCGCCCAGGAGCACTAGGGGTCGGGACATCTCACCTCCTGGTTGGGGGGCTCACGAGGCACACCTTACCCCAGCGGGCGCCCGTTGCCAACGCGCCGCGACCCGGCCGCCCACCGTCGGGCTTTGACCTCGCACCCCGGGCTGCCGTAGGGTGACTGGAGGGGACGAGGAGGTTCATGAGCAGCGCCCTGCCGGAGGTCGTGGCCCTCGAGACGAGCCCGCGGGCGCGGCAGCTCCTGGCGGCTTTGACCGCGCCCGTCGGCGAGGGGGGCTGGCCGGGGGCCTTGCCGGTGCAGACCTACCGGGATCCCGCCGTGTACTGGGACCCCGAGGATCCGACCCTGTTGGGTCGGGACCGGGCGCGGGCCGCGGCCGGCCTGGTGGGCTTCCTGGACTCGTGTCCCGGCGCCTGGCTGCTCGCCGCACCCGCGCCCGCGGGCTGGGACGGGCTGGCCGACCTGCTGCGCCGGGTCACGGCCGCCCGGCCGGACCTGGGGCTGGTGCTCGTCGGCGAGCTGGCCACGGCCGACCCGGAGAGGCTGCTCCGGGAGCTGCCCGCGGCCCGGCTGGTGGCCCGCGGCCAGGAGCCGGCCTTGCTCGCCCGGGCGGTCGCGGCGGTCGCCCCCGCCTGGCCCCGGCGGCCGGCCTCCAGCGTCCTCGCCGAGCTGGCCGCATCCGGCGGCGGGCTGCTCGCCGCGTTCCCCGACGGCCGGGTGCCCGTCGCGCTCGACCGACGGCCCGGGCCAGCGTCCGCCGTGTGGTTGCTCCCCCCGCCCGGCTCGGCCCGCCTGGGGGATCGGCTCTGGCTGCAGCCCCTGGCGGCTCATCCCGGCGCGGTGCCCGGGGCCGCGCTGGGGCGCTGGCTGGGGCAGCGGCGGGTGGCCCTGCAGCGCCTGGCGCCGGGGCCCGCGCGGACCGCGGCCGGGCTCGACGAGGCGGGGTGCCTGGAGCTGCGCCTGGCGGCCGCGGACCACCTGCTCACCCCGGACGCGCTGCTCGCCCTGCACACGGGTTTGCAGGAGGCGTCGCGGCCGCCCGTGGCCACCTGGCTCCGCCTGCACCTCGAGCTGGCCGGTCGGTCGCTCCCCCGGCTGGACGAGCTGCTCCTGCCGCTGCGGGAGGTCGGCGTCGTCTCCCTGACCCCGGCCGACGGGGCGTCCTGCCTGGTCGAGCCCGCCGGCGTCCGGCCCGCGCGTCCCGCGATCCTCCCCGGCAAGCCGGCGCCGGCTCACCTCGTCGACGGCGGTGTGGCCGCGGAGCTGGCGGATCGGCTCGAGCGGATACTTTTGAACCAAGAACGTGCTGATTTTGGTACCTGTTCTCTGGTCGACGAGGTCGTCGCTTGCGTCGCCGGTCGGGTCCCGGGCCGGGCGGCCCGGGCGGGCGCGGAGGCCCTGGCCGCGGGCTGGGTCCAGGAGGCGCTGGGCGAGCCGGGGCCAGCCCTCGACCGGCTCCTGCAGGCTGCGCGGACCCCGGCGACGGCCTTCGGGGGGGGCCTCGAGGCCCTCCGGCTGCTGCTGACCATGGGCGTCGGTGGCCAGCGCCTCCGCCCCCTGGAGGCCTTGCCCGAGCTGTCCGTCGACCCGGGCTGGTTCGGGCTGCAGCTTGCCCTGGACTGGCACCGGCAGCGGCGGCCCGGGGCGGCCCGGGAGCTGCTGCAGCGGCTCTTGCAGGAGCGGCCCGGCCAGCCCTTGACCGGCGTCCTCCCGCCCCGACCGCGGGACCTCGACCTGCTGCGCGGGCTGCGGCTGCTCCTCCAGGCCGCGGGCGAGGGGGAGGCCGCCCGGGCGGTGAGCCGGCGGGTGCTGGCGAGCCCGGCCGGGCGCACCCCGGCGGACCGGGCCCTCCACGAGAGCCTCACGGCCGCGCCGCGGGCCGCGCCGGCCGCCCCCACCCCCCGGGCGCCCGCGGCCGGGCTCCCCGCCAGCCAGGCGCCCGCTCCCCCGGCTGCCCGCGGTCCGGCCTCCCCGGCCTGGGGGATGACCCTGATCGCCCTGGCCCGGGACGAGGAGCTGCAGACTCCGCAGTTGCCCCTCGGCCCACTCTACCTGATCGCCGCGCTGCGGGCCGCGGGGGTGGAGGTCACGCTCCTGGACTGGCAGCTCGCCTCCGCGGACCAGTTCCACGACGTCGACCTCTTGGTCGCGGCCCTCGGTGAGCCGGCCCGGGTCGTCGGGCTGTCCTGCATGGCCGACGGGCTGCCTCTGCTCGTGCGCCTGGTCGCCCGCCTCCGGGAGGCGTTCCCCGACCGGGTGGTCATCGCCGGCGGCCCGGGTCCCAGCTCCGTGGCCGGGCCCCTGCTGGAGCTGGTCCCCGGCCTGGACGTCGTGGTCTGCGGCGAGGGCGAGCAGACCGCGGTCGAGCTGTTCGCCCGCCTGCGGGCCGGGGGCCTGGCCCTCGCGGTGGGCTGCCCGGGGACCCTCGTGCGCTGGCAGGGGGCGGTGCACGTCGGCCCGCCCCGGCCCCGCCTCCGGGACCTCGACGGCCTCCCCTTGCCGGCCTACGACGCGGTCGACCTCGGTCGGTACCCCGAGATCTCCCTGGTCACCTCCCGGGGCTGCTCCTACCAGTGCTCGTTCTGCGACGCCGCGACCCGCTGGGGCCGGCAGCGGGTCACCCGCAGCCTCTCCCGGGTGCTCGAGGAGCTGCACCTGCTCACCGCGGCCCACGGCGTCGGCCACGTGCACCTCGAGGACGACACCTTCCTCCAGCCCCGGGGGCGGGTCACGGAGTTCTGCCGCCGGGTGCGGGAGGAGCTGCCCGGGCTGACCTGGGGCTGCCTCGGCCGGGCGGACGCGCTCGACGCCCCCCTGGTGGACACCCTGGCCGCGGCGGGGTGCCGCTCCCTCTTCCTCGGCCTGGAGTCGGGGAGCGACGCCCTGCTACAGAAAATCGGCAAGGGTTTCGACGCCGCGACGGCCCTGGACAAGGCGCTGCTCGTCGCCTCCCGGTTCGCGGTGCGGGCCTACTTCATTTGGGGCTTCCCCGACGAGACCTGGCGGGACTTCCTCGAGACCTTCGTCACGGTAGGGCTGCTGCGGGCCGCGGGGGTGGAGGCCTGCTACTCCCTGCTCGCGCCCTTCCCCGGCACGCCCCTGCTCGCCCACCTGTCTCCGGCGGACCTGCGGCGGCTGCCCCTGTACTGGGACCTGCCCTTCCCCTGCCTCTTCCGCGCCGCGGACGTGCCCGCGGAGCGACAGCTCATCGCCGCCCACCCCGAGCTCTTCCCCGGCTTCCGCACCCTGCCGACCCCGCGGTGGGAGGACAAGCGCGCGTTCGCCACGCGCTACTGGCAGGCGACCTTGCGAGAGGTCTTCACCGCGCCGCCCGAGCCCGAGTAGGCGGGGCCGGGGACCGGAGGTGGCTCAGGGAGGAGCGGCGGTCCGGTCGAGCTCTGCGACCCGCTGCTCGATCTGCCGGCAGACCTGGCGGGCCTTGTTGGTCATCCCGGTCAACCCCTTCACCAGCCGGCCGAGTCGGATCGCCTCCACCTCCAGCGGCTTGTTCCAGCGGCCGCGCCGCGCCGCGATCTGCTGGCTGATGCGCTGGTGGTCGTCGAGGATCGTCCGGGCCAGGTTCTCGTGCTGCTGGGTGAAGCTGGACAGCGCCGGCAGCTCCTTGACCAGGGCGCGGTCGATCCACGCCTTGCGTCCCTCGAGGCGGGGGGCGAGGGCCAATGCGGCCACCACCCGCGGCACGAGGGCCACCGCGTCCCGCTCCAGGGCCTCGACCTGCTGGGGGATGCGGGCGAATTGCCGCTTGGCCTGCTTGCTCTCGGGAACGCACGACTTCGGCGGACGCGGGTTGAGCTGCTGCTCGTCGTAGCCGTAGATGTCCGCGAGGAACTGGGTCTGGCCGTCGTCGTCCACCCGCACGGTGTAGTACTCGATGTGGATCGGCACGGGGTCGCGCAAGAACACGACCTGCTCGAGGTCCTGCGCCCGCTGGCGCAGGCGCTCGTAGACGTCGGGGTCGAAGTCCGTGAGCAGCTTCGAGAAGTCCATGGTCTGCCAGGTCTGGTACAGCCCGTCGAAGCGGGCCTGGTCCCACTGCCCGTCCTGCTCCAGGAAGAGCTGCGCGAGCTGCCGCGGCTGGTCGACCCGCATGCAGCCGTGGGAGAAGCCCCGCACCGGCCGCTCGAAGAGCTCCTTGACCGGCGTGTCGTGCACGAAGGTCGCGTGGGGGTTGGGGAAGATGAACTTGACGAAGCCCAGGGAGTTCTTCGGTCCGGGCATCTCCCGGACCCACTCCCGGGGCGTGCCCGCGCGCATCACCTCGTAGCCGTTCTTCTGGTAGTACAGCGGGTCCTTGCCCCGCTCGGGGTCCAGCTCCTTCTCCTTGATGGTCCGGGTGACGTTCCAGAAGGGGGCGAAGGTCAGGTTCTCGATGTAGGCCGACTGGATCGGCGTGGCGTGCGCGAGGACCACCGTCTCGCTCTCCTCGTCGCACTTGGTGTCCTTGTTCTGCCCGACGATCACCCGGTTGCGGGTCAGCCGCCGCCCATCCCGCCAGACCTCGAGGGTGAAGTCCGCGATGTTGATGAAGGCGTAGTAGGGGTCGTCGCCGATGCGCGACTCCCGCCAGCGCTGCAGGGTCAGCTCGATGGCCTGGATCCGTCGTGCCACGGGGATGTTGAGGCTCTTCCAGAAGACGTCGTAGACCTCGCCGTTGGCGAGCATCTGATGGGCCTGCTGGTACTTTCGTATCGCAATCGTGAGGGCCTCGTCGAGGACCCCGCTCCGGGGGCCGTCGTAGAAGCCTTCGCGCGCGAGGCGCTCCTCGAGCAAGGGGATCGTCGGGTGGGGCTTGCCCGGACGCAGTCGCTTCACGGGCGGGACCACGCTCCAGCCGCCAGCCGCGGCCAGCTCCCGGTAGCGGGCCAGGGCCCGGAGCAGGGGGCGGTACTGCGGGTGGGGGGGGACGAGCCGGTCCAGTAGCTGGGTCAGGCTCTCCGGCGTCGTGACCGAGCCGAGCGCGTCCACCAGCAGCTCGTCGACGTAGGCCGCGGGGTCCTGCAACACCACGGGGGTGCCGTCGCCGACCGGCGCCTCGCCCTCGAGGGCGACGGCCTCCTCGGGCGGGTCCTCGCCGGGGGGGGCGGCCGGGGCGGCGGCGGGGGCGACGGCCGGACGCGCGGCCTGGCGCCGCGCCCGGCGCTCCGCGGGCCGGACGTTCCCCAGGGAGAGGTCGCGGGCGAACCGGAGCAGCCCATCGGCCAGCGTCAGCTCCCAGCGGGCCGTGGCCAGGGCGAGCGCGGCCTCGCGCTGCTGGAGCGCAGCGAAGGCCGGGGTCAGGTGGGGCAGGGGGGAGCCCTCGCTCACGAGCAACTGCAGCAGGGCGAACCGGCGCTCGGCCGGCGGCAGCTCCGGGGGCAGGCTGCGCCCGAGGGGGCGGAGCTGCCGGCGCTCGGCGGGCGTCAGCGCCGGGAGCGAGGGGGCCGGCGCGGGGGGGCGGGCCGCGTCCGTCCAGGCCTGGCGGAGGGCGGGGAGGAGGTCGACGTGGTAGCGCGCGGCGGGCAACCCGTGCTCGGCGGCCCGGGCGAGCTCCGTGGCCAGCAGCTCGCCCACCGGGGTCGGACCGTCCGGGGTGACGAAGCGCAGCACGGGGTCGGCCACCCCGTACAGCCGTTGCAGGGCCCGGGGCTCGTGCAGCTCGGTCGCGGGCTCGGCCAGCAGCCGACCGAGGGGCTCGGCGACGGGCGTGCGGCGGCGGGCGAGGGCCGTCAGCTCCCCGGTGAGGTCGTCGGGCAAGGCCGCGGTCGGGTCGTCCGCGTCCGCGGGCGCGGCCTGGCGGGTCGTGGGGTTGTCCGCGGGACCCGGGGCGCGGGGCGCGGTGCCCCGCTCACAGCCCGCAAGCAGCGCCACCCCGAGCAGCACCGCGACGACGCGTCCATGTCCAGCGCTCACCATGGTCTCCTTGCGGGGCCGGCGCGGCCTCCGGCGGCCGCGGCCGGCTTCGCCAGCACTTCCCTGGACATTCTGGCGGCGGGGGACCGGTTCGGCAAGGGGGAGGCGCGCCGGTCCGTCAGCGCGCCGGCCGGCGGGGGGCCGGCGGGGTGGCCGGGGCCGGCGGGGTGAACGCGGTCGCCCGGCCCTGCCGCAGCATCAGGCGGTCGTACTCCTCGGCCAGGGAGCGGCCGTCCGGCACGGTGGGCAGCGGGATGCCGAGCAAGCGGCAGGCGACGATCCCGGAGAACAGCAGCACCCGGTCCCGCTCTTGCGGCAGGGTGCGGGACCGCAACTGCCGGGCCGCCTCCTTCAGGCGGAGGGTCAAGGCCTCCCGCAGCCGCTCGGGGGCCGGGGGCAGGCCGAGCTCGAGCGTGACCTCGTCGAGCAGGCCCTCGTCGAGCCGGGGGTGGAGGTAGGGGTCGGGCGCGGGGTCCGTCGCCCGGCGCCGGAGCTGTTGCTCCTGCTCGGCCACGAGCTGCAGGACGTCGTCGAGCACCAGGGGCTTGGGCAAGAAGCGCAGGCCCTCCTCCTGCACCTGATGGCGCAGCGAGCGGCTCTCCTCGCCGGTGACCAGCACCACCTCGAGCAAGGGGCTGGCCCGTCGCAGGTAGCCGCAGAGAGTGAGGCCGTCCATGGCGGGGAGCCGGTGGTCGACGAACGCGACCGCGAACTCGTGGTAGGGGAGCTGGGCCAGGCCCTCCTCCGCGCTCTCCACGGCCACCACCACCCGGTGCTCCTGGGTCAGCGCGTCGAGCAGCAGCCCACGGACCGCGGGGTCGTCGTCGATGACCAGGACCGCGAGGGGGGGGCTGCCGGCGGAGGGGTCGTTGTGCGTGCTCATCTCCTCAGCCTACCAGACGACCGGGGGGGAGGCCAGGGAGGGCAGCCGGCCCTTGACAGCCCGCCGTGGCAGGGTAGGGTCAGCCCGCCCTTCCGGCGGGTGGCTGGCCATCCTGCTGCCCGGGCCGGAGGGGGGAGCCGGCTCACCATGAAGCAGCAACCCTCGTCCACCACCGCCCGCCTCCGGGAGGCGCCCACCTCCCCCCGGGAGGGCGTCGCCCGGATCTCGCCCGTCCATCACCCGCCGTTTTCGCCGGAGGGTTGCCAGGAGACCCTGCAGCTTATGGCGGAGGAGACCGCGGCCAACCTGGGGGGCCTGCGGCTGCGGGGCAACCCCCGCCCGTTCTTCATCTCCAACCTGCTGCGCCACGAGCGGGGCTGCCAGGTCCGGGCGAGCTACGGCGCCCTGTACACGTCGCGCGAGTGGGAGCACGCCCGGCTGCTCGCCGACATCCGGGTCGGCAACCACCGCCTCGACCAGGTGCTCGACGGGGGGCTCCACGACGAGCACGAGGAGGGCTTCACCGCCGGCTGGACCGAGGCGCCGGTGGACCTCGAGCCGCGCGGGCTGCGCTACTCCCTGTGGAAGCTGATGCAGCGCAAGTACGAGGAGGTGCTGCAGGCCTACTACGAGAAGCGCAAGGTCATGGTGGAGGAGTTCTTCCGGACCAAGGTCGACAGCTTCTCCCGGGAGCCCGTGGTGGAGCTCGTCGAGCCCCTGACGCAGGTCGTCTTCCCCCGCGCCCGGTGGGAAGAGCAGGCGCGCCGGATCTCGGAGCTGTTCACCCGTCACGACTTCATCTTCGACCCCGGGGTCGTCTACTGGGGGACCGCGTCGACGCGCTTCTTCGTCGGCAGCGAGGGCACCCGCTTCGCGACCACGGACACCCACCTGCAGCTCTCGATCCAGGGCTGGGTGCGGACCCGGGACGGCGTCTACCTGCCCGGGGGCCTCGACTGGTACGGCCGCCGGGAGGAGGACCTGCCCGACCCCGGCCAGCTCGAGCGGGCGGTCGAGGGGCTGGTGGCGCACCTGCGGCTGCTGCAGCGGGCTCCGGCCCTCGGGGCGTTCGTCGGGCCGGCGCTGCTCGCGGGGCAGGCCGCCGCGGTGTTCTTCCACGAGGCCATCGGCCACCGCCTGGAGGGCGAGCGGCTGATCTCGCGCAGCGAGGGCAAGACCTTCCTCGGCAAGGTCGGGGAGCAGATCCTCCCGGCGCACATCCACGTCCACGACGATCCCACCCTCACCCACCTCGGGAGCCAGCCCCTGTTCGGCGCGTTCCGCATCGACGACCAGGGGGTCGTGCCCCGCCGGGTGACCCTGGTGGAGCATGGGCGCCTGGCCGGCTACCTCAAGAGCCGTGCGCCCATCCCCGGCTTCCCGGCCTCCAACGGCCATGCCCGGGGCGAGGGCACCCGACCGCCCCTCGCCCGCATGGGCAACCTCGTGGCGAGCTCCGAGCAGCGGCACACCTGGGCCGAGCTGGTCCAACTGCTGCGGGCCGAGTGTCGGCGGCAGGGCAAGCGTCACGGGCTGATCGTCGAGCAGGTCAGCGGCGGGGAGACCTCCACCGACGCGTACGACTTCCAGTCCTTCAAGGGAGAGCCGAGCCGGGTCTGGCGGCTCGACGCGCGCACGGGGCGGCAAGAGCTCGTTCGCGACGTCTCGTTCATCGGCACGCCCCTGGCGGCCTTGCAGAAGATCATCGCCGCAGGCGGGGAGCAGGCCGCGGACAACGGCTACTGCGTCGCGGAGTCCGGCGAGATCCCCGTGTCCAACCTCGCGCCGCCGATCCTCCTGTCCGAGCTGGAGCTGCAGCGGCAGAGCACCCACTCCTTCCACAAGCCGGTCCTCCCCCTGCCCTGGCACCGGGACGGAGGCGGCTGAGCTCTCGGGGTGTCGTACTAGCAGCGTTCGGGAAAGATGGTCGCCGCGAGACAGTCGAGGGTGTGGTAGATGTGGGATGATGTGACTGAGGGCACCCGGAGGCGTGGCAGCGCCACGTCGAGGACGGCCTGAGGTCGCAGCGCCCGCAGATGCCGCACCGGCGGCTGGCGCAGCCGAGCGAATTTCCCCGAACGCTGCTAGAGCAACCGCTCCCGGAAGGGCATCGGCACCGCCAGCACCAGGCCGGTCTCGCCGGGCGGGTGGCGGTTCAGGGAGACCGCGTTGTAGCCGCGCAGCAACAGGTCGAGGAGGGGCTCCAGGGCCCGCTCGCTGGAGTCGTGGAGCCGGCCGAGCACGTTGCCGAGCCGGTCGCCGCGGGACAGCAGGGTCACCGGGAGCGTCAGCAGGGTCAGGAGGATGAGCAGGACGAGGGGGACCCGCACCAGCAGGGTCGCGGCCGTGAATTCCACGATGCGCCGGAGCGCGACGCACCCGGGCAGCAGGTAGAGGAAGACGCCGCGGCCGATGGGCTCGGGGCCTCGTCGACGCTGGCCCAGCTCGATGAAGAACTCGCCGACCTGCACGAGGTACAGCAGCAGCAGGGCCAGGCCCACCTCCCCGCCGGGGCGGTCGACCAGGACCAGGGCGGCCGCGGCGAGCGCGGCCAGCGCCTCGAGGATCTGCAACCCGACGGTCAGGTTCGGCTCCTTACCCTGGCCATGGGGGCTCCAGGGTTGTGGAGTCGATCCTACGGGCTCGGGACCTGGGACGCCAGCCCAAAGCGGCAGTGAGCGACCGGGCCCGCGCCGGGGACGCACGCTCGGCGTTGACCGGGCGTGGGTTCGATGCTACCTGCTCCCGGCTGAGAGCGGACCCCGAGCCGGTGAGCGGTGATGAAGCAGCTTTTCGAACTCTTCCAGGCAGCCGGGTACGAGCTGTTCCTCGTGGGCCGCGCCGTGCGCGAGCTGCTGGCGGGGCGGGCGGCCGCGGAGCTGGACGACCTCGACTTCGCGACCAGCGCGCCGGCCATCGTCGTGGAGAAGCTCCTCCACGGCGCCGGGCTCGGGACCTACCAGACTGGCTGGAACCAAGGTACCATCGGGACCTATCTGAAGCGTGACGGACGGGACGATCTGCCCCAGCACGTGCAGATCACCCCCTACCGGAGCCAGGAGATCTACCTGCCCGGTGCCCGCCGTCCCGAGGTCCGGGGGGGCGCGACCCTCGAGGAGGACCTCGCCCGGCGCGCCCTCTCCATCAACTGCCTCGCGCAGGACGCCCAGGGGCAGATCATCGACCCCTTCGGTGGCCGGGCGGACCTCGAGGCCCGGCGACTGCGGCTGGTGGGGGACCCGGAGCAGAGCCTGCGGGAGGACCCGCTGCGGCTGCTGCGGCTCGCCCGGCACATCGCCCAGCTCGGCTTCAAGCCCACGGAGCGCGTCCGGCGGGCTACCGAGCACGCGGCCGCGAGCATCCTCGACGTCTCCCGGGATCGCTGGCTCCAGGAGATGGACAAGCTGCTGCTCGGCCCGCACGTCGCCCAGGCCCTGGTCTACCTGCAGCAGACCCGGCTGCTCGGCTTCATCCTCCCCGAGGTCGCCGCGACCGTCGGCTTCGACCAGACCTCCGAGTTCCACCACAAGGACGTCTGGCACCACACGATCCTCGTCGTCGCGCAGTCCGCCCCGCGCCAGGCGGTGCGCTGGGCCGCCTTGCTGCACGACATCGGTAAGGTCTGGACCCGGGAGTACCAGCCCAACGGCAAGGTCCACTTCTTCCGGCACGAGGACATGGGGGCCATGCTGGTGGAGGGGATCGCGGTCCGCTTCCACTTCCCCGGCCCCCTGCGGCAGGCGGTGCGCTTCCTGGTGAAGCACCACCTGCGGGCCAACCTGTACGACGGGAGCTGGACCGACTCGGCCGTGCGGCGCTTCAACACCGAGACCGCGGAGATGCTGCCCGATCTGCTCGATCTGTCCCGGGCGGACGTCACCTCGGCCAACCCCACCCGCAAGCAGCGGGCCCTGGCCCTCGTCGAGGAGCTCGCCAGCCGGTCCGCGGCGATCCGCGAGCAGGACGATCAGCTCCCCCTGCTCCCCAAGGGGCTCGGCCGGGCGATCATGGAGCGCTTCGGCCTGCCGCCGGGGCGGCGGATCGGCGAGCTGCGGGAGCTGCTCGAGGAGGCCCTGCTCCAGGGGACCCTCGCCGCGGGGACCGAGGTCCCGGTCTTGCTGGAGCATCTCGCCAGCCTCGGCCTGCCCGATCTCGCGCCGGTGAATCCCGTGGCCGACGCGACGTCCAACGGCTGTCCTCCGGGCTCGCCCGCGGGCCCGGCCGCGCCGGCCCGGCCGGCGAGCAACCCCGACGTCGCCGACGGGCCGCGGGCCGCGTCGGCCGGAGAGGAGCGATCATGAAGCGGCTGCACTGGATCCTGGGGGTCGGCCTGCTGGTGGCCGGCCTCGGCGGGTGGCGCCCGGTGGGCGCGCAGGCCCCGACCCCGACCCCGGCGCCCGCGCCGGCCCCGACGCCGGCCGCGCCGGCCGCGGTCGTCGAGGCGGCCCACTATCGGCTGGAGGTCCACGACGCGCAAGCCCGCGCGGGCCAGCCGCAGCAGGCCGTGGTGGTGCTGACTGGGCGGGGCGGCTTCCACGTCAACACCGAGTACCCGACCCGGCTGGCGCTCGGCGCGGGGCCCGGCGTGCAGCTCGCCCGCTCCAGCGTCGGCAAGAAGGACGCCCTCACGCTCACGGAGGCGGTCGGCCGCTTCCCCGTCGACTACACCGCGGCCGCGGCGGGCGACGTCTCCCTCACCGCGCAGGTCAGCCTCTCGGTGTGCGACGCCAAGCAGTGCGAGATGGCCACGGCCAAGCTCGCCTGGACCGCCACGGTCCGGTAGCGCGCTCAGTCCGGGCAGCCGAAGGGGGTGGTCGCGGGATCGCCTGCGGGATCGCAGACGATGAGCGAGTCGGCCCGCACGCCGCTGGCCTCGTTGCCCAGCCGGTCCGCGGCGTGCGGCAGGATCCAGAAGAGCTGCAGGGGCTCCAGCCAGTCCGGGATGGGCAGCCGGATCGTCGTCCAGGCCAGATTGCTCCCCGAGGAGACCGTCCGCTCCGCCTCGCCGGAGACCAGCCCTGAGGTCGTGAAGCCGAGGCGCGCGACGCCGGCGGGGTCCCGCGCGGCGAGGACCACCTCGACGGTGGAGCCGGCCCGGTCCCCCACCCAGGGGGCCGGGCCCACCAGCCCCAACAGGGGGCCGCGCGGGGGGGCCGGGCGCGGGGAGGGCTGCC
>JAVEVO010000262.1:0-6243 GCA_034005005.1 Myxococcota bacterium | reverse complement strand
GTCCTGCTCCTGCGCCCGGAACTCGAGCTGCGTCATCGAGATGGTGGAGGCTCCACCCGCGGGGTCGATCCCCACCGCGACCCGCAGGGCGAAGCCCTCGCCCACGGCGACGCCGAGGAGGTACAAGGCGTGCCAGTCCGCCGCGTCGAGCAGCTCGGCCCGTTCGACCCGGGAGTCGTAGAAGCCGGGCACCATTCCCGCGGCGTTGGGCACCAGCCCGGCCGTGCGCAGGTCCCCGAGCGCGATCACCACCCACCCGGTCCCGTCGTGGGAGTACCAGGTCGCCCCGTCGTCGACGCTCAAGGCGACCCGGACCTTGGTCGGGTCCTCCGTGCCGTAGGTGTACAGCTCCTGGAAGGTGCCCAGGTCCGCCAGGTTCTCGGCGGTGACCACCACGGGGCTGACCGAGTAGGGCATCGCCAGGCCCGTGAAGTCACAGTGCGCCGGTGCGGTGACGGCGTTGTCGTTGCCGACGGTGCCAGCGATGCGGATGATCGGCCCCGAGACCATCTCGCCGTTGAGCGTCACCGCCCCCGTCGCGGTCAGGTCCGGGTCGTTGATCGCGCTGATGTAGTAGGCATACCCCTCGTCCGGGAAGACGACGCGCACGCCGACGACCACCTGTGGCCCCGGATCGACGCTGAAGTGACCGTCGTTGCCCGCGTCCTGGACCCAGGCCGCGCCGCCGTCGTTCAGGTTCTGGTCGCCCCACGGGCCGGCAAAGTAGTAGGTCACGTTGCCGCCCGGCACCTTGGCCAGGCCCGAGAAGCGGATCCGCCCGGATCCCTCGCCCTCCAGGGGCACCTCGGGGTGGGTGACCACGACGACCTGCCCGCCCGTCGGGGCCGCCACGACCTCCTCGGTCAGGACGTCGCCGCCGCCGCCGCCCTCGTCACCGCCACCTGCCGGGGGTTGATAGATGGGCATGGACCTTCCCTCCGCCGAGGCCCCTCGGGCCCGACCTGCCACTGCGCACACGCTGTCCAGATACCTTCCGGGGTACCACGATTTTGACTGGTGGCAAGGGGGAAAGGTGGAGGTGAGCGAAGGTGGGGAGAGGAAGTACGCAGCCGTGGGGAGGTAGGCGAGCGGCCTACCCCGGGCCGTCACCCAGTCGGTGTCGGCTGGTGCACCAGGACCTCCTCGACGTCGAGGCACTCCTGCCAGCGAAGGTGCCGACCGCCGTCGGTGCGGAGTGGCTCGTCGCTGCGCCAGATCCGGCAGAAGCACAGCAGCCCGACCTCGCAGTGTAGCTGCTCGCAGCGGCCGCAGAGGTCCCGATCCTTCTCGTCGCGGTGGATGACCGTGCCGTTGGGCAGGTCGATGCGGACGCCGGAGGCGGGGGCTTGCTGGCTGGGCCCGGAAGGTGTGCGTGCGGTTGCCATCGGCGCCTCCGGCTGAAGTCACGGCCAGGGCTCTCTCGAGTTGTACGGTAACAGCAAAGCGGAAGTTCCCGGCCCGCTTCCTGCCTTGGCCGGTATTGGTTGCCCCGTAGGCCGGCAGGCCTCGTCTTGCCGCTGTCTTGCCTTGCCCCTGTCCCTCTGCTACCCTCGTCCCATGCCAACTGCTCCGGGGCTGCCCCCAACCGGAGCGGAGTGGGATGGGCCGTCGGGGCAGCGACGGTGCCATCACTACCCCTTGCCCCGCCCCCTCCCCCCGTGCGACCCTGCTCCCCGTCCGTGACCTTCGTAGGAGCCGGCACCGTGGCTGACGACCTCCCCGCGCTCGATGCGTTCCTCACCCGCTGGTCCTCGTCGTCCGCGGCCGAGCGGGCCAACTACCAGCTCTTCCTCTCGGAGCTCTGCGACCTGCTCGAGGTGCCCCGGCCGGAGCCCACGGTGGCCCGGGAGGAGGACAACGCCTACGTCTTCGAGAAGGCCGTGACCTTCCACCACCCCGACGGCACCACGTCGGCGGGCCGCATCGACCTCTACCGCCGGGGCTGCTTCGTGCTCGAGGCCAAGCAAGGATCCGGCACGGACGAGGCCGAGGCTACCCCGGCCGCCGCGCTGGTGCCGAAGGGCAAGGCGCCGCGGGGCCGCCGGGGGACCGCGGTGCGGGGCACCCCGGGCTGGTCGGACGCGATGCTCGCGGCCCGGGGCCAGGCCGAGCAGTACGCCCGGGCCCTGCCGGCCACCGAGGGCTGGCCGCCCTTCCTGGTGACCGTGGACGTCGGCCACAGCTTCGAGCTGTTCGCGGACTTCACCGGCTCGGGCAAGCTCTACCTGCCCTTCCCCGACCCTGCCCGGGCCCGGATCCGCCTCGCGGAGCTGCGCGACCCCGCGGTGCGGGCGCGGCTGCGGCAGGTCTGGCTCGACCCCCTGAGCCTCGACCCGGCCCGGCACTCGGCCCGGGTCACCCGGGAGGTCGCGGTGCGCCTGGCCGCCCTGGCCCGCTCCCTGGAGGCGGCCGGCCACGAGGCGGAGGAGGTCGCGGCCTTCCTGATCCGCTGCCTGTTCACCCTCTTCGCCGAGGACGTGGGCCTGCTGCCCGCGCGGTCCTTCACCGCCCTGCTCGCGGAGCTGCGGGGCCAGCCGCCGAGCACCACCCAGCGGCTGCTGACCTTCCTCTGGCAGGACATGGACCACGGCGGTTTCTCCGCGGTCCTGCGGGGCCCCCTGCTGCGCTTCAACGGCGGGCTGTTCGCCCAGCAGACGGCCCTGCCCCTGACCCCGGACCAGCTCGACCTGCTGCTCGAGGCCGCGCACGCGGACTGGCGGGACGTGGAGCCCGCGATCTTCGGCACCCTGCTCGAGCGGGCCCTGGACCCCCGGGAGCGCCACCGGCTCGGCGCGCACTACACCCCCCGGGCCTACGTCGAGCGCCTGGTGCTGCCCACCGTGGTCGAGCCCCTGCGGGACGAGTGGGCCTCGGCCCACGCCGCGGCCGTGGCCCTGGCCCGGGCCGGGAAGCTCGCGGCCGCGCAGGACGAGGTCAAGGCCTTCCACGACCGGCTCTGCGCGGTGCGGGTGCTCGACCCGGCCTGCGGCTCGGGCAACTTCCTCTACGTCACCCTCGAGCACCTCAAGCGGCTGGAGGGCGAGGTCTTCCAGGCCCTGGCCGATCTCTCCGGCGGCCAGCAGCAGCTCTACACCCCCGGCCACACCGTGGACCCCCACCAGCTCCTCGGGCTGGAGATCAACCCCCGCGCCGCGGCCATCGCGGAGGCCGTGCTCTGGATCGGCTACCTGCAGTGGCACTTTCGCTCCAGAGGCCCCCAGGTCATGCCCCCCGAGCCGGTACTGAAGGCCTACGGCAACATCCAGTGCCGGGACGCGGTGCTCGCGCACGACCCGCCCGTGCTGCGCCGGGACGAGGAGGGCAAGCCGGTCACCCGCTGGGACGAGGCCACCTTCAAGGTCCACCCGGTCACCGGCAAGGAGGTCCCGGACGAGGCCGCGCAGAAGGAGATCTGGGACTACCCCAGCGCCCGGCCCGCGACCTGGCCCGAGGCCGACTTCGTGGTGGGCAACCCGCCGTTTCTGGGCAACAAGCGCATGCGCGCCGCGCTGGGGCACGGCTACGCGGAGGCCCTGCGGCAGGCCTACCCCGACGTGCCCGCGACCGCGGACCTGGTGATGTACTGGTGGGACCGGGCCGGGGCCGCCTGCCGGGAGGGCCGCCTGCGCCGCTTCGGCCTGATCACCACCAACTCCGTGGGGCAGGTCTTCAACCGGGGCGTGCTCGCCCGCCACCTCGACGCCACGCCCGCGCCCCTGCGGCTGCTGCTGGCGATCCCCGACCACCCCTGGGTGGACGCCGCGCAGGGGGCCGCGGTGCGCATCGCGATGACCGTGGCCGCAGCCGCGACCGGGCTGGACCGGGACGCGCCCGCACGTCTCGGCCAGGTCGTGGACGAGCAGCCCGGCGGCGACCACGGCGAGGTGCGAGTCGCGCTCGCCTGGCAGACCCCGGACCGGATCCACGCGACCCTCACCGGCGGCGCGGACGTCGGGAGCGCGGTGCCTCTGCGGGCCAACGTCGGCCTGTCCTTCCAGGGCATGAACCTCGTGGGCCAGGGCTTCCGGCTGAGCCGGGAGGAGGTGCGCGGGCTCGGCTACGACCCCGACACCCCGGGTGCCCTGCCTCCCGTGGTCCGCCCCTACCTCAACGCGCGGGAGCTCACCCAGAAGCCCGAGGACCGCTTCGTCATCGACCTCTTCGGGCTCACCGCCGAGCAGGCGAGGGAGCAGCACCCCGCGCTGTACCAGTGGCTGCTGGAGCGGGTGAAGCCGGAGCGGGATCAGAACAACCGGGAGTCACGCCGCCGCAACTGGTGGCTCTTCGGCGAGCCGGTGGGGAAGCTGCGAGCGACGTGGAGGGGGCTGCGGCGTTTCATTGTGACGCCGGAGACGGCCAAGCACCGCTTCTTCGTGCTCGCACCCATGGAGCTGCTGCCGGACCACAAGCTCTATGCGATCTGCCTCGACGACGCCTACACCCTGGGCGTGCTCTCCAGCCACATCGCCGTGGTCTTCATCCTCGCCAGCGGCGGCCGGATGGGGGTGGGGAACGATCCGATCTTCAACAACACCCGCTGCTTCGATCCCTTCCCCTTCCCCGACTCGACCCCCGTGCAGCGCGCCCGCATCGCGGAACTGGCCGAGCAGCTCGACGCCCACCGCAAGCGGCAGCAGGCCCTCCACCCTGGGCTGACCCTCACCGGGATGTACAACGTCCTCGAGGCCTTGCGGGAGGGCCGGCTCCTCACCCCCAAGGAGAAGGTCCTCCACGAGCAGGGGCTCTGCTCCGTGCTACGCCAGCTCCACGACGAGCTCGACCTTGCGGTGGCCGAGGCCTACGGCTGGCCCGTGGACCTGCCTGAGGACGAGCTGCTGGAGCGCCTCGTGGCCCTCAACCGGGAGCGGGCCGCGGAGGAGGCCCGGGGGCTCGTGCGCTGGCTGCGGCCCGAGTTCCAGCACCCGGCGGCGGCCGCGGCCGCGGTGCAGCTCGACACGGAGCTCCCCGAGGCCGAAGAGGGCCCCGCGCCCCTGGCCCCGGTGGCCCGGCGGCCCTGGCCCAAGAAGCTCCCGGAGCAGGCCACCGCCTTGCGCGCCGCGCTCGCGGCCCGGCCCGGCCCCGCGACCCCCGTGGAGCTGGCCAGCGGCTTCACGGGCGCCAGGGCCGACCGGGTGGCCGAGCTCCTCGACGCCCTGATCGCGCTGGGCCAGGCCCGGCAGCTCGAGGACGGGCGGGTGGTGGCGTAGGGAGGAGAGGGAAAGGAGGGGACGGCGCGACGGACGGCGAGGCTACCTCTTGCCTCGTCGGGTCTCGATGACGGTGACGGCCTTGGCCCCCTCGCCATCCCGCTTGACCTTCTTCGGCCCGCCCCAGGCGTTCTTGAACGCAGGGTGGATCTTCGCGAGGTCCCGCTTGAACTTCTCGAAGCCTTGTTCCTGCTCCTCCAGCCACCAACGCGGCGCCTTGGCGAAGAGCCCGCCGGTCTTGGGATCCTTGAACATGACTTTGATGAACGCCTCGTTGGCGTAGTACTGATCCTGCTTGTCGTGCAGTGCAACGTACTCCGCCAGGACCGCTCGGCCGTGCTCCTCGAGCCACGCAGTGTCGCCCTGATGCTTCCGGATTTTCTCGGAGATGTGTTGGAGGATCATGGCTTGCCTCCCTCTTCCAGTAGCGCGATCTCCCTTTTATTGTAGCCATGCTCCCGCAGGTTGTCACGATGGTTGGAGATGGCTGCGGCGAGGTCTTCGCCATCGCCAGTGGACCTGGAGACAGACCAGCCGAGGGAGACCTCCCGGATCGGAGCAACCCGGGAGACGACGTTCAGCACGGAGAGGATGCGCCGGTCCCCATCTTCGAAAATCATGAAGCGCACCTGGGTCGTGCCGTCATCGGAGCGGAGGATCGTCATCCCGGGGATATCCCGAAAGCCCGCATAGCGCCGGATGGAGCCGAGGATCTCCTCCGGTGGTCCATCGAGTTTGACGGCCATGACCGGCACCGGAGGACCGAGACGAGCCGATGCGGCGAACCGCCTCGCCTCCTCTTCCTCCTCCGCGGGGAACTCGCGGCCGAGGAAGACCTCCTTCTGCCGGAAAGCGAGGCCGACCGCAGCGATGGCGCCCAACCCCTTCTCGAAGACCTTGCCGTCGGGATCGGGGTACTGGCTGAGGCTGGTGGCCTCGGTGCTGCCCTGGTAGACGCCGACGCCGCGACGGTGCCGGACCCGGGGCCGCTTCCCGGTGTTGCGCTCGAGCTGCTCGTCGAGCATCTCCTGGAGGG
>JAVEVO010000261.1:0-6280 GCA_034005005.1 Myxococcota bacterium | reverse complement strand
GAGCCGAGCCGGACGGGCAAGAACTACCGTATCTGGGGGCCGGCGACGGACGAGGGGGTGGAGTACTTCTTCGCGGTGCAGCGCGCCGGTCTGAGCGGGGTCTACCACTACGCCTTGACCGCGCGGGCCGCGGGCACCGCGGGCAAGGGCAAGGCGGTGCTCTGGGGCGCGCTGAAGAAGGTCGGGCCGTACAAGGGGCGGGGGCGGGTGTGGCTCGCGTTCGACCGGATGAAGACGATCAAGCCCGACTTCGCCTTCGGCGGTGGCGCCTGGCTGCACTTCGAGAACCTGCTGCCCGTGAAGAAGGTGACCATCGGCTTCAAGAAGTTCACCTCGCCGGAGCAGCCCGAGGAGCTGACCGCGTTCTACCAGTACGGCCGCACCGGCACCGGCCTGCACGGTTTCCGCTTCGTGGCCCACACCGATGTCCTGGGTGGTGCGGCCAAGGAGAAGCTGGCCGTGCGCGCGGGCTGGGTCTCCGCCGGGGCGGGTCGGGCCGCGGGCGCCCTCTGGGGCGGTGACGTGGCCGCGGGCCGGGTCGTCGCCCGCGAGTGCTGGGACGATGCGGGCGCGGTGGTCTTCCGCAAGGTCGAGCCGGACCAGGATCCGCCGCTGTCCATGGGCAGCGTGGACCAGTGCCCCACGGCCGAGGGGGTGGCAGCGGACTTCGAAGCGCCCGCGGACGAGGCCGCGGCCGCGGGTGAGGTCAGCGAGGACATCTTCGACATCGCCGATCTGCCGACCGAGGCCGAGGCCAACGGGGCCGAGGCGGCTGCGGCCGAGGAAGGCTGAGCCGCGCTCGGGATCGCCCCAGCCTTGACAGCCGACGTTTCCTCCTTACACAGCAGACCCCGGGCCTGGGGGGGATCGGGGCCAGTTGGCCCGGGCCGCGGGCAAGGGAGGTGCAGGTGCGGCAGCACCCTCCAGGCGCGAGAGGTCGGGTGAGCGTGAGGGCAACCCTGTCCCTGCTGCTCGTCCTCGCGCTCGGCGGGCTACCGCTCCTCCCGGCCTTGCACCTCGAGGACGAGCACCACGTCCACCGCTACTGCCAGGAGCACCAGCGCTTCGAGGTCGTTGCGACGGTCGTCGGCGCGCGGTCGTCGGCCCGGTCCGGTGACCGGCCCCCCGCCGACGAGCTGGGCGCGCTGGCCGTGCCGGTCCCCGACACCTCCCGGCACGTCGCCTGTCCGGTGCTCAACCACTCCCCTTCACGGGATCCCCTCGGCCCGTCCGGCGTGGCCCTGGAGGTGTCCGGCCACCCGCTCCCGGCCTCGCTCCCCGGCCTCGCCCGGGATCGACGACCGTCCTGCCCGCTGCTGCTCGTCGCACCGAAGATCCCGCCGCCGCGACCGGCCTGAGCCAGGCTCGGCCTCCCCCACCCGCCGGGCGGTGGCGTCACGCCATCTGCCGGAGCCGTCGCTCCGTCGTCGCCCAAGATGAGGAGGAGGCCGCTGGTCCCCACGGAGCCGGAGCCGGGAGCAGCCTCCCGGCTCCCCTCGTGGCCCCCCCGGTCGCCTGCCGCGGCCGTCCGGGGGGCGGGAGTCGGCATGGAGAGACGGATCCCTTCGCAGATCGGTGTGTCGCTGCTGGTCAGTGCCTTCGTCCTGGCGTCGCCGGGGGCGCGCGCGGAGGTCCCCCCGGCCCTCGATCCCGAGCTGGCCGCGGCCTTCGCCGCGGATCAGGCCGCCCGGGAGGCGGCCCCCCCGGCCCTCCCGTCCCCGCCCGTCGGCGGTGGCGCAGGGATGCGGCAGATGAACCCGGACCTCAGCTTCATCCTCGACACCACCGCAGCCTGGTACTCCGACCCTGCTTGGCACCTTCGTCAGGGTGGGCACGCCGCGGATGAGACGGGAGTCACCCTGCAGGGCGTCGAGCTGGCGGCCTCGGCCTCGGTCGATCCCTACTTCCGCTTCGATCTCTACTTCCAGCTCGGCCACCTCCACCTCGAGGAGGCCGTGCTCACCACCCTCGCGCTCCCGGCCGGGCTCCAGGCGCGCGCGGGGTTCTTCAACGCCGCGTTCGGTCGGGAGAACCCGCAGCACCTGCATAGCTGGAACCTGGTCAACCCCTCCCTGGCCCATGGCCGCTTCCTCGCGGAGGAGCACTTCGCCGGCGCGGGAGGCGAGCTGTCCTGGCTCTTGCCCCTGCCCTGGTACCTCCTGGCCACGGTCGACGTCTTCGACTCCTCCTCTCGAGCCGGGCTGCGCTCGAGCACCTTCGGCGCCAGCGAGAGCACGAGCAGCGGCCTGCTCGACGGACCGGAGAAGCTGGTCACGGTCGGTCGGCTGGAGAGCTTCGGCGAGCTCGGCCCCGACTGGAGCCTGGCGCTCGGCCTCAGCGGCGCCTGGGGCCTGAGCCCTCATGTGCCCGACAACCGGGCGACTCTCTACGGCGCCGACTGCTACCTCAAGTGGCGGCCCATCGGGGAGGGGCGCGGCGCCCTCTTCGTGGCCCTCACCGTCGAGGCCGTGCTGCGGGACACCCAGGTCCCCGGCGACAGCGTCCGGGACGCGGGGGGCTACGCCCAGCTCGACGTGCAGCTCAGCCAGCGCTGGCTCGTCACCCTGCGCGGGGAGACGGTCGGCTGGCTGAGCGGTCCGACCCCCGATCCCCGCCGGGCCCCGGCGGACGACCAGCGCCGGGCCTCCCTCGGCCTGACCTTCTTGCCGACCCACTTCTCCAAGCTGCGTCTGCAGGGGGACCTGCAGACGGGGCCGACCGGGGGCAGCGGCGAGGCCGGGGCCGAGGAGCGCACCGGGGTCGCCGTGTTCCTGCAGACCGAGATCAGCGCCGGCGAGCACGGCGCCCACCGCTTCTAGGAGGCCACGATGCGTGTGCACACCTTCCTGGCCCTGCTGCTGGGCCTCTCCCTGGCCGGGGGCCCCGCCGGCGTCCAGGCGACCTTGCGCGTCGTCGGCACCCTCCCGGATTTCGCCAGCCTCGCCCGGGAGCTCGGGGGGGAGCGGGTCGAGGCCGAGGCCCTGATCCAGGGTACCGAGGATCCCCACTTCGTCGATGCGAAGCCCTCCCACGTGGTGCGCCTGCACCGGGCCGACCTGCTGGTCTGCATCGGGCTGGGCCTCGAGGCCGGCTGGCTGCCGGTGCTGCTGACCCAGTCGCGCAACCCGCGGATCCAGCCGGGCGCGGCCGGATACCTCGACGCCTCGAGCCTGGTCACTCCCCTCGAGGTGCCCGTGAAGCCGGACCGGGCCATGGGCGACGTCCACGGCGGTGGCAACCCGCACTACTACACCTCACCCGTGGAGCTGCTCGCCGTGGCCCGGGGGATCTCGTCCCGGCTGGCCGAGCTCGATCCCGCGGGCCGGGATCACTACGCGAGGCGCTGGCGGGACTTCGAGGCCCGCTACCGGGCCCAGCTCGATCTCTGGGCCCAGCAGCTCCTCCCGCTGCGGGGGACGAAGATCGTCGAGTACCACAAGAGCTGGGTCTACCTGGTCCAGTGGCTGGGCTTCGTGAGCGTCGGCGCCCTGGAGCCGGTGCCGGGGGTGCCACCCTCCCCGGGGCACGTCGCGCGCCTGCTGCAGCAGGTGCAGGGGCAGGGCATCCGCTTCCTGTTCCAGGAGATCTACCACCAGGACAACCTGTCCCGGGTCTTCGCCAGCAAGTCGGGGGCGCGTCAGCTCGTCCTGCCCTCCATGGTCGGCGCCGCGCCAGGGACGGATACGGTCCTGGAGAAGTTCGGCCGGATCGTGCAGCTCATCCAGGGCAACGGGGGAACACCATGAACAAGCGTGAGATCCTGTCGTTCGTGCCGTCGCTGGTCTTCGGGCTGAGCCTGCTGGGCGGCTGCGCCACCGAGCCCGGCGACACCGTCGCGTGTCCGGTGTGCGATGGCATCAGCGAGCTGCTGGTCGGCGCACGCTGCGTGCCGGTCGCCGAGGTGGCCGTGTGCGGGCCCGATGGCCACGCGCACGGGGACGCGTGTCACTGCTTCTCCGGCCAGGAGCCGACGACCATCGGTGGGGCGGCCTATTGCCTGCAGCAGGGCTGCGGAGGCGCGGGCGAGGAGGAAGACCTCGACGCCTGGGCCTGCGAAGAGGTCGGCCAGTCGCCGGAGCAGGCGACCGCGGTGGTCGCCTTCGCGGACTTCGCCGCGGTGCACCTCGAGGACGCGCGGGTGACCGAGGTGATCCTCCCTGCGGGGCAGGAGAGCTACGTCCACTGTGCGGCCCCCCGGGCCGGGCACCTGCGGCTGGACCTCGCGGCCGCCGGGGTGCTGCTGGCCGCGCTCGATGCGGCCGGTCGGCCCCTGGAGCTCGAGGGCGGGGCGGCCAACCCCGACTGCCCGGCCGGGCTGCCCGCGACCTACGAGGTGCACCTCCCCGCGGGCGAGGACTATCCCCACCCGGTGGTGCTGCGGTTCGCCGCCGGGGAGGGGGGGCCGGTGCGGATCGTCGTGCGGGCCACGGCCGCAAAGTGAGCGGTCCCAGGAGAGGGGCGATGAGTCAGGTTGATCTGGAGCGAAGGGACCAGTCGGTGCTGTTTCGGCTGGTCGATCTGGTTCTCGGGTACCAGCAGCCACTGATGAAGCCTATCGACTGGACCGTCCGTCGAGGGGAGCTGTGGGGGCTGGTGGGGCCCAACGGGGCAGGCAAGTCGACCCTCGCCCGGACCCTGCTCGGCCTGTTGCCGCCCCGCAGCGGGCGGGTGGAGCGGGCTCCGGGCGGGCTGCGCTTCGGCTACGTGCCCCAGCGGCATGCGGTCGGCCGGGGCTTCCCGGTGAGCGCCCGGGACGTGGTCGAGATGGGGCGCTACGACCGCCGGCGGCCGGGCCAGCGGCTGACCGCAGCGGACCGGCAGCGTGCCCAGGAGGAGCTGACCCGGCTGGGGATGGCCCCGGCCAGCCGGCAGCTCTTCGCGGACCTCTCCGGGGGGCAGCAGCAGCGGGTGCTGCTCGCCCGGGCCCTGGCCGCGGACCCCGACGTGCTCCTCCTCGACGAGCCGACCGAGGGCATGGACCTGCCGGGCGCGGCCGACCTGCTCGGGCTCTTGAAGCGGTTGCCCGGCGAGCGGGGGATCGCCGTGGTCATGATCGGCCACCACCTCGACGAGGTCCTCGGCACCGTCGACCACCTCGCCTTGATCAACCGGGAGACCGACCTGTTCGAGACCGGGCCGGTGGCGGAGCTGCTCGATGCGACCCGGCTGAGCCAGCTCTACCAGCGGCCGATGGCGACCCATGCCTGCGAGGGGCGGCTGCACATCCACGTCGGCGCGCCGGTCGGGGCGGGGGAGGGGAGGTAGATGTCCTTCTGGGAGAGCTCGTTCCTCTGGCGCGACGCCTTGATCGTCTCCGTGCTGGCCGCGGCCGTCCTCGGCTACCTCGGGATCTGGATCGTGCTCAAGCGGGTGGTCTACGTCCCCCTGGCCCTGTCGGGGGTGTCCTCCCTGGGCGTCGTGGTGGCCGCCCTGCTCTGCGGCGTGCTGGGGGCGGGCGACGCGCAGCACGCGGTCGGCCACGGAGCAGGGGAGGGGTTGCTCTTCCTGCTCGACCCGGCGGTCTTCTCCCTGGTCTGCGCGCTCGCCGCGGCCTTCTACTTCGCGGCCCGGCCCCAGCACGGGGACCATGCGGTGGTGGTGGCGTACCTCGTCTCCAGCGCCGCGGTGCTGCTGCTCGGGACCTTCGTGCGTCAGGACCTGCACGATCTGCAGAGCATCCTGTTCGGCAACGCGGTGCTGGTGGAGACCCACCAGATCCTCCTCGTGGGTGGCGCGGCCCTGGTCACGGGGGTGATCCACTGGCTGTTCTACCGCCCCTTCCTCTTCGTCAGCTTCGACGCCCCGACCGCGGGGGCGGCCGGGTTCGCCACCTTCCGCACGGAGGCCCTGCTGTACGTCACCTTCGCCTTGATGATCTCCGTGGCGACCCGGGCCCTGGGCGCGCTCCCCGCGTTCGGGCTGGCGGTGCTCCCGGCCCTCACCGCCTTGCGCTTCGCGCGCAGTCTGCGCGGGGCGGCCGTGGTCGCGGTGCCTCTGGGGGTGGCCTGCGCCGCGTGTGGCTACTACCTCTCCTTCGTCCTGGAGCTGCCCACGGGGGCCAGCATGGTGGGGCTTGCCGGGGTGATCTACTTGATCTCGCTCGGGATTCCCCGCCGGATCTAGCTCTTCGGCGTGGCGATTGCGTCGTTTGCAGCAGGGGCAGAGATCGCCCCGGCGGGACCGGAGGGACTCCCGGGGGAACCGGTGGTTCCCCCGGACCCCCTCCCTGGGGCCGAGGGGGGACCTACGGTCGCCCCCTCGGGCTCCCCCTCCCTTCCCC
>JAVEVO010000081.1:0-30645 GCA_034005005.1 Myxococcota bacterium | reverse complement strand
CTCGCTCCCCTCCCCCTCGCCCTCGCTCCCCTCCCCCTCGCCCTCGCTCCCCTCCCCCTCCCCCTCGCTCCCCTCCCCCTCGCCCTCGCTCCCCGGTCCCGCGTCGTCGCTGCAGCCGGCGGCCGGCGCGAGCGACAGCACGAGCAACCCGCAGCAGACCAGAATCAAGCTCGGCAAGCGCTTCGACAACTCGACCTCCGTTGGATGTGACCGCGCTGACGGCGCGGGCCCGGCCGCGCACTCAGGGCCCGGGGCGCTTCATCCGGGAGAGGATCTCCCGGGCGCGCTGGAGATACCGTTGCCCCTTCTCCCGGCTCCCCTGCTCCGTGAGGAACGCCGCATACGCCTCCATGCTCCGGGCGAGCTCGAGATCGTTCCCGGCGGCCGACAGCACCCGGATCGAGCGCCGGAAGCACTCCCGGGCCCGGGCGCTGGTGTCGGCGCTCCCGGGCAGGGAGAGGGTGCGGGCGAGGACCTCGCCGAGCCGGCGCAGGGCCGGGCCCAGGTCCTCGGTGCCCTGGAGCTGCTCGAGGAGCTCGAGGGCCTCCTCCGCCTTCTGGCGGGCGACCGTGGCGTTCCCCTGCAGTTGCCGGACCTTGCTCTCGGTGATCAGGTGGCTGGCCAGCAGGGGACGATCCCCCAGGGCCCGGGTCAGGGCGAGGGCCAGGTCGATGCGGCGTCCGGCCTCGTCGCCCTTGCCCTGGAGCAGATCGGTCTCGGCGAGGTTGCCGAGGATCACCGCCTGGAGCCCCTGGGCGCCGATCTCGGTGGCCACGCGGTAGGCCTCGTCGTAGTACTTTCTGGCCTTCTCGGCCTCGCCGGCTAGTCGGTAGGTCTCAGCCAGGTTGTTCAGGGAGCGACAGAGCCCGTCCTTGTCTCCGGCGTGGCTGCGCAGCCGGATCGCCTCCCGGAAGCACAGCCGGCCCTCCCGGGTGAAGCCCCGGTCGGTGTAGACCCAGCCGAGGAGGTGGTAGCTGAGGGCCGTGCCCAGCTCGTCGCCGAGCCCCCGCCGGATCTCGAGGGACCCCTCGAAGTTGCGCTGCGCCCGGTCGAGGGAGCCGGAGCCGCCCTGCTTCAGGTAGAGCTGACCGAGGCTGTCCAGCGCCCGCGCGGTCCCGGACTTGTCCTGGCGCTCCTCCTGCAGGCTCAGGCTCCGGGTCAGGCAGCGCTCGGCCGCAGCGAAGTCGCCGCGATCGGTCAGGGCCCGCCCGAGCAGGTCGTAGGTCGCGGCCAGGCGGTCCCGATCGCCCAGGATGTAGCAGTCCCGGAGCATCCGCAGGCCGGCGTTGACCGAGAGCGCGTAGTCCCCGACGTTGTAGTGGATCTGCGCCAGCTCCGCGAAGGCCGGCACCCGGCTCGCCGCATCGTCGTCGCCGAAGAAGGAGACGACCCGGTCGAGGTAGAAGACCGCCTCGGCGTTGCGGTAGACGGCCGCGGCCTGCCGGGCCGCCGCGAGGTAGGCGAAGGCCGCGCGGCGCAGGGCCTGCCCGGCCTCGAGGTGACGCGCCACCACCTCGAAGGGCGCCCGGGCGGACTCCCCACCATGGCCCTCGAGCCAGCTCGCGAAGACCCGGTGGCAGAGCTGGCGCTCCGGCTCCGGGGTGGAGCGGTAGACCCACTCCCGCTCGAAGGCGTGGCGGAACTCGAACTGCAGCTCACCCGTGGACGACGCCGAACGCCGGAAGCGGATGATGTCGCGGGTCTGCAGCCCGAGGAGCACCTCCCGCACCGACTCCTCGAAGCCCTCGTCGAACCAGAAGGGGTCCGTCGCGGCCGGCGCCGCGCTGCGCGCGCAGGCGAGCAGGCCGCCGAGCAAAAACGCCGTGCCCTGGACCGCGGCCTGGCGCAGCAGCTTCAGCTCCGCGGCGGGGAGCTGGCGCAGACGTGCCTCCACCAGCCCTTCGAGGCTGACGGGGATGTCGCCCTCGGCCAGCCGGGAGGCGTCCACCTTCCAGCCAGCGGCGGTGCGGGTGATCACCTCGTGCTCGACGAGGAGCTCGAGGAGCTGCTCGAGCGCGAGGGGATTGCCGCCGCTGCGGCTGGTGGTGAGGGCGACGAGGCTCTCCGGTAGCTCGCTGCCGCCCAGGAAGAGCTCGAGCAGGCGGCGGACCTCGGCCTCGGTGAGCGGGCCGAGCGCGATCCGCCGGACCGCGGGCTCGCCCGCGGCCGGTCGGTAGCCCTCCGCGAGCCACGGGAGCGGGCGCGCCAGGAGCTCGGGGGGAGCGAGCCCGGCGAGCAGCACCGGCACCTCGCCGAGCTGGCAGATCCAGCCGTGCAGCGCGGTGAGCAGCTCGCCGGAGAGCCGCTCGAGATCGTCGATCACCAGGAGGATCGGCGCGCGGCGCGCTTCCTCGGCGAGGAAGCGGACGAGGGCCTGACCGGCGCGTCGCTCGCGCTCCCCGCCGCCGGGATCGGCTCGCCCGACCCCGCCGCCGGCCGGCAGGTCCAGGAGGTGGCCGAGCAGCCCGGCGAGCTCCTCCCCCGCGCTGCCGGGCCGCGCGGCGAGCACCTCCCGTCGGAGCTTGGCCGCAGCCTGATCCGTAGAGAGCCCGCCCAGCTCGAAGCGGGCGCGCAGCAGGGGTGCGAGGAGAGCCGAGCGCAGGTCGGCCCGCTCCTCGCCCGCGCTGAGGCGGAGCACGGTGGATGGCCGGCCGGCGCGCTCGAGCTGCTGGCCGAAATCCTCGAGCAGCCGGGTCTTGCCGATGCCGGGCGGCCCGGTGACGAAGACGAGGACCGGCCGGCCCGTGGCGTTCACGGTGCGCCAGGCGTCGTGGAGCAGATCGAGCTCCGCGGCGCGCCCCACCCGGCGCCCGCCCGCGCCGTGGAAAGCCCAGGGGCGCTGCTGGCCGGCGAGGTCCTCGAAGCGGCTCTGGTCGAAGAGCCGCCGCTCGTGGAGCAAGGTGATCTCGTTGGCTTCCTGCGCGGACACGGCCGGGCCGTGGTCCCGCATGGCCACCCGCGCCAGCTCGGGGATCGGGCCGAAGCCCTCCCGCGCGGCGGGCCGCTCGCCGGAGCCGGACGACCCGAGGGTCTCGGCCGACTGGGACAGGGAGAGCTCCCGGGAGCTGCGCCCGGCCGCGGGGAGCGAGGGCTCGGTCGCCAGCGCCGGCTCCCCGCCGGGGCGGGAGCTGGCGGGCGCGGGCGGCAAGGGCGCAGGGGTCGCCAGGAGCGCGCCGACGGCCGCGTCGAAGGGCACGGGCGGCGGCGTCGGCAGCGGCGCGGCGTCCTCGAGGGCCGGGGCGGGGGCCGGGGAGGAGCGGGGCGACGGCAGGCGCTGCTCCTGGACCCGCGCCGGCGCGAGCAGCTTCCCGCAGTTCGCGCAGGTGAGCGCCCCTGAGCGGCAATGAGCTCCGCACGCTGGACACCTCACGGGATCACCTCGCGGCAGTCACCTCGGTCAAGGCCGAGGATAGCCGATCCGGTCGGCGGATGCACCACCTTGGCGCCCCTCGGCGACGAGGGCCGGTCCCCGGTGGGTCGCCCTGGCCAGAGGCCGCAGGCCGGGCCCGTCGGTTGACAGCCGGCGGTCGATGCCCGTACCCTGCGCGGGATCGTGGACGAGGACGCTGGCGGTGCCCGACAGGGCGAGGAGAGTGCGAGATGAAGCCGAAGGCCGACATCGGAAAGTGCTTGCAGCAGGCCTGGGACCTGTTCAAGGTGGAGTGGCAGATCTGGGTGCTCGCGGCCCTGATCTTCATGGGGATCACCACGGTCGCCCTGATCCTGCTGGTCATCCCCTTGTTCTTCGTCGCCGGCGCCCTGCAGGCCGGGATGTTCCACATGGCCCTCAAGCAGATCAAGGGCCAGAAGCTGGAGGTCGGCGACGTCTTCGCGGGCTTCTCCCGTTACGGCGACACCACCCTGCTGAGCATCGTGGTCGGTCTGATCGTCTTCGGCGGTACGTTGCTGTGCATCATCCCGGGCTTGATCTTCGGGGCCTGGTACATGTTCGCCTACCCCCTGATGATGGACCGGGGGATGAGCTGGGGCGACGCGATGGCCGAGAGCAAGAAGCTCGTGACCCAGAACATCTGGGAGTTCGTGATCTTCTCCCTGGTCGCCGGCTTCATCATGTCCGTCGGTAGCTACGCCTGCTACGTCGGCATCCTGGCGTCGTTCCCCCTGTACTATCTGATGATCACGCTGGCCTACAAGGACATCTTCGGCCTCGCCGAGGGTGGCGACGCCTTGCCCGCCACGGCCGAGGAAGAGGTCTAGCCCTCCCGGGCGGCCACGCCGTTCGGTCCTTCCTGCCTCCTCTGCAATGAAATTACAGTCCTTGCGAACTACGGCTCACATCAGGAAGGGATTGCCCACCCGCTCGGCGTCGATGGTGGTCTCCGGGCCATGGCCCGGGATCACCCGCGTCGCGCCGGGGAGGGTCAGCAGCCGCTCCCGGATCGACGCCAGCAACTGGCCGTAGTTGCCCCCGAAGAGGTCGGTCCGGCCGATGCCGCTCTCGAAGAGGGTGTCCCCCGAGATCAGCAACCCCGTCGCCGGCAGATGGAAGCAGACCCCGCCGGGGGAGTGCCCCGGGGTGTGGATCACCGTGAGCTGGTGGCCATCCCCGAAGTGGATGGCCTGGCCGTCGACGAGGTCCCCGTCGGGCGGGGGCGGTGGATCCGCCCGCAGGCCGAAGAGCCGGGCCTGGGTGGGGACCGCCGCGTACAGGGGGCGATCCGCGGGGTGCAGGAGGATCGGGGCCGTGCAGGCCCCCCGCAAGGTCCCCAGCGCACCGACGTGGTCGACGTGGGCGTGGGTCAGCAAGAGCGCGGTCGGCGTCAGCGAGTGCCGCGCCAGCAAGGCGAGGATGCGCTCCCCCTCCGCCCCCGGGTCGACGACCAGCGCCTGGTGGGTGACCGGGCAGCCGAGGACGAGGCAGTTGCTCTGGAACGGGCCGACGGCGAGGGTCTCGACGATCATCGGGGGTCCTCCCGGGGTGAGGGTGAGGGCACCAGGACGGCGGCCGGTCGGTCGGTCGCAGCCGCCGGGCAGAGATCGACCAGGATGCAGGAGGCGCACCGGGGCCGGCGGGCCAGGCAGGTGTCCCGCCCGAAGAAGATCAGCCGATGGCTGGTGGCGATCCAGGCATCCCGGGGCAGCAAGGCGACGAGGTCCTGCTCCACCGCCGGAGGATCGGTGGCCCGGCTCAGCCCGAGCCGGCCCGCGAGGCGGCGGACGTGGGTGTCGACGACGACGCCCTCGGCCCGGCCGAAGGCCCCGCCGAGCACGACGTTGGCAGTCTTGCGACCCACCCCGGGCAGCCGGACGAGCTCGGCGAGGGTCCCCGGCACCTCGCCGCCGTGCTCGGCCATCAGTATCCGGGCCAGCCCCCGCAGGTGCACTGCCTTGGTGCGATGGTAGTTGACCGGGCGGATGAGCGCCTCGAGCTCGCCGGGCGGAGCCGCGGCGAGGGCGGCCGGGTCGGCGAAGCGCGCGAACAGGGCCGGCGTGACCTCGTTGACCATCCGGTCGGTGGTCTGGGCCGAGAGCACCGTGGCGACCAGCAACTGGAAGGGGCTGTCGTGGTGCAAGGCGGTCGCCACCTCGGGGTAGCGGGCGGCCAGCCGGTCCAGGATCGCCCGGACGCGCGCCTGCCGCGCCCGCGCCCCCTCCCGCCGGTCGATCCGGCGCGTCGCCGCCGGAGCCTGGCCGGCCGCTCTGCTCATCGCGCGGGACCTGGGCCGCCGAAGCCGGCCTGGTCGAGCTGGGCGAGCAGCCGCCGATCGGCCGCCGCGGGCGGCTCGGCCAGAGGCTCCCAGGCAGCGGGCCGTCGCTGCAGGGCCGCGCGGACGTACTTGCCGAGGAGATCGACCTCGAGGTTGACCGGATCGCCGACCCGAAGCGACGCGAGGGCCGTGTGCCGGCCCGTGTGCGGGATGACGACGACGGAGAAGCCCTCCGCGTCGACCTCGTTGACCGTCAGGGAGACGCCGTCGAGCGCGACCGAGCCCTTGGGCACGAGCCCCTCGACGATCGCGGGCGGACAGCTCACCGTCAGCGCGAGGACGTCGTCACGCCGCTCGAGCCGCGCCACCCGGCCGGTCCCGTCGACGTGGCCCGAGACCAGGTGCCCCCCGAGGCGATCGCCCAGGCGCAGGGCCCGCTCCAGGTGCACCGGCGCGCCGGGCCGCAGCCCGCCGAGGGTGGTCCGGGCGAGGGTCTCGGCCGAGGCCTCCACCGCGAAGCAGCCCGGCCCGGTCTCGACCACGGTCAGACAGGCGCCGGAGACCGCGATGGACTCGCCGCGGGCGAAGGTGGTGGGGTCGAGCACCGGACAGCGGATGCGCAGCCAGGTGACCGGCGGCCGCTCCGCGCGCGCGGCCAGGGTCCCGACGTCCTCGACGAGCCCGGTGAACATCGCTCAGCCCTCCCCGGCCACAGCGGGCCCGCGCCGCGGCACCCCGGAGACGAGGAGATCGTCGCCGAAGCGGCGGTGGGTCACCTCCGTCAGGGTCCAACCTTCGGCGATCGTCGGGGCGCCTGGCAAGCGCCCCGCGAGGGGGACGCCGTCGCGACCGCCGAGCAGCCGGGGCGCGACGAACAGCAGCAGGCGATCGACCAGCGCGAGCTCCAGCAGCTCGCGGATCAGCTCCCCCCCGCCCTCGACGAGCACGGAGACCAGGTCCCGGGCGGCCAGCTCCGCGAGGACCCGGTGCAGGTCGAGCCGGCCCTGCGCGGTCCGGGGGACCCGCACGATCTCGGCCCCCGCGGCCTCGAGGACCTGCTGCCGCGACCGGGGGGCCTCCGGGCCGGCGAAGAGGATCACCGGCCCTCCCCCCGGCCGGAGGAGGTTGGCCGTGGGTGCGCAGCGGAGCTCGGGATCGAGCGCGCAGCGGCGGGGCTGGCGTGCGCGCGGCAGCCGGGCCGTCAGCCGGGGGTCGTCGTGCAGCAGGGTGCCCGCGCCCACGAGCACCCCGTCGGCGAGGGCGCGCCGGCGGTGGACCTCACGCCGGCTCCTTTCGCCCGAGATCCAGCGCGAGTCGCCGGTGGAGCTGGCCAGCCAGCCGTCGAGGGTGACCGCGGCCTTCACGGTGACGTGGGGCCGCCCGCGGGTCACCCGGACCAGCCAGTCCTCGTTGAGCCGCCGACAGGCCTCCTCGTGCACGCCGAGGTCGACCGCCAGCCCGGCCTGACGCAGGCGGAGGAGGCCGCCCCCGGCCACGGTCGGGTTGGGATCGGGACTGCCGACCACCACCCGGGCCACCCCTGACGCGAGGATCGCCTCGCTGCACGGCGGTGTGCGGCCGTGGTGATTGCACGGCTCGAGGGTGACGTACAGGGTGCCGCCCGCGGCCCGGGGCCCGGCCGCGGCCAGGGCGAGGGCCTCGGCATGGGGCTGGCCGGCCCGGTGGTGATAGCCCTCGCCCACGACCTGCCCCGCCCCGTCGAGCACGACCGCACCGACCATGGGGTTGGGGTGGGTGGCCCCCCGGGCCCGCGCGGCGAGCCTCAGGGCCCGGCGCATCCAGCGGAGGTCGGTGGCGGCGAGGGTCACTCGCCGAGGCCGCCGGGCCGCCCCTCGAGCGCGGCGATCCGGTCCAGGCGGCGCTGGTGGCGATCCCCCTCGAAGCGCGCCGCGAGGAAGGCCTCGAGGCAGGAGCTCGCGAGCTCGAGCCCGACGCTCCCGGCGCCGAAGCACAGCACGTTGGCGTCGTTGTGCCGCCGGGCGAGGGCGGCTCCGTGGGGCTCCGCGACGAGCGCGGCCCGGATCCCGGCGATCTTGTTGGCGGCGATGCTGACGCCGATGCCCGTGCCGCAGACCAGCAGGCCCAGCTCGGCCCGTCCCGCGGCCACCGCCCGCCCGACCGCCGCGGCCTGGTCGGGGTAATCGACCGCGGGAGAGCCCGGCGGGGGGCCGAGGTCCGCGACCTCGAGGCCCGCGGCCAGGCAGCGGCGGGCCAGGGACAGCCGGAGCTCTACCCCGCGGTGATCGCTGCCCAGGACCACCCGTCGAATCGTGCGCTCGGCCATGCGGTCCTCCTCTGCCGGCCGCGGACGCGGCTCAGCCATGTCGTTCGTCCCAGCGACGAAGCACGAGACAAGCGTTGGTACCACCAAACCCGAAGGAGTTGCTCAGCGCGACCTCGCCGTCGAAGGGGCGCGGCCGCTCCCGGACGTAGTCCAGTCCGAGCTCGCAGACCGGCGGGGCCTCCCCGGGGCGGCCCGGCTGCCCGAGGTCCTCGAGGTTGAGGATCGGTGGGATCACCCCCCGCTCCAGGCTCAGGCTGGTGAGCACGGCCTCGATCGCGCCCGCCGCCCCGAGGGTGTGGCCGAGCGCGCCCTTGGCCGCGGTGACGGGCACCCGGCCGAGCCGGGCCTCCCCGAGCAGCAGCCGGATCCCCGCGGCCTCGGCCGCGTCGCCATCGGGCGTGGAGGTGGCGTGGGCGTTGATCGTGTCGACCGCCTCCGCCGGGAGGCCCGCGGCCTGCAGGGCGAGGGCCATGCAGCGAGCGGGCCCGGAGCCGTCGGGGGTCGACGCGGTGAGGTGGTGGGCGTCCCCCGTCGCGCCGTAGCCGACGATCTCGGCGTGGATCGGCGCCCCCCGTCGCCGGGCGCCGGCGAGGGTCTCGAGGAGCAGCACGCCGGCGCCCTCCGCGAGCACGAAGCCATCCCGCGCGCCGTCGAAGGGGCGCGAGGCCCGCGTGGGCTCGTCGTTGCGCGACGACAGGGCCCGCATGATCGCGAAGCCGAGCAGGGCGAGGGGGGTGATCGTCGCCTCGGCTCCTCCGGCGAGGGCCGCGTCCGCCCGGCCGCTCGCGACCAGCTCGTAGGCCTCGCCGACCGCCTGCGCGCCGGAGGCGCACGCGGCCGCCGGGGAGAGGCTCGGCCCCTGGATCCCGTAGCGGATCGCCAGGTTGGCCGCGGCCATGTTGGGGACGAGCATGGGGATGAAGAAGGGGCCGATGCGCCCCTCACCGGAACCATAGTACCAGTCGGCGGCGTACTCCAGGTTCGGAAGTCCCCCGAAGCCGACGCCCAGGGCCACCGCGGCGCGCTCCCCGGGGACGGGGAGCCGATCCGCCACCCCCGCGTCCTGCAAGGCCTCGGCAGCCGCGGTCAGGGCGTACTGGGAGAACAGGGCCAGCCGCTTCGCCGCCTTGGCGCCGAAGCGGGCCTCACCATCGAAGCCGGTGACCTCGCCGGCGATGCGGGCCCGGGTGCGGTCCGTGGGGCAGCGCGTGACCGGCCCGATGCCGGAGCGACCGGCGAGCAGCCCCTCCCACGAGGAGGCCACGCCGATCCCCAGCGGTGTCACCAGCCCCTGCCCGGTGATCACCACCCGGCGGCGGGTCACGGCTGGGGGCCCGCCTTGCGCGCGAGCAGCCCCTCGACGTACGCGATGGCCTCGCCGACGGTCTTGATCTCCTTGGCTTCCTCGTCGGGGATCACCGTGTCGAAGCTCTCTTCCAGGGCCATCATCAGCTCGACGAGGTCGAGGGAGTCGGCTCCCAGATCCGCGACGAGCTGCTTGTCGGGGGTCGCCTCGTCGAGGGAGACGTCCAGCTCCGCGCAGATCACGCGGCGCACCTGCAGGCTGACTGGCTCCGGGGATTCGGAGGGGGTGCCCATCGCCGCTCCTGCCCTGCTCGCCCGGGCCGGCCGTCTTCCTGGCGGCCGCCGGGGAGGGATCTCGAGGGGGGGATCAGGCTACGCGGCTCAGTCCTGGGGAGCCGTGCCGCTCGCGGGGGGCGCCAGGTCGAGGACCTTCTCCCCGTCGTAGTGGCCGCAGTACCCACAGATCCGGTGCGGCTGCCGCGGCTCGTTGCAGTTCGGGCAAACGCACAGCCCGGGCATGGGCAGCCCATCGTGGGCTCGCCGGAGACGCGTCCGCGACTTGCTCTGTCTCTGTTTCGGGAGAGCCATCGTCCTTCTCCTTCCCAGCGTCACCACCGAGCGACGGCTCGGCGTCTCGATCCCCACCACGAACGGCGCCGGCCGGCCCGGTCGACCCGGACCCGGTCGCGCTCAGAGTTTGATCTGCTGCAGCTTCTCCCAGCGCGGGTCCACCGGGGCGGACGGGCAGCCGCAGTCCCCCTGGTTGAGGTTCGCCCCGCACATCGGGCAGAGCCCCCGACAATCCTCCCGGCAGCGCCGCACCATGGGGATGGCGAGCAGCAACTGCTCCCGGATCACCGGCGCGAGCTCGAGCTCCTGCCCATCGAGGGGCAGGTAGTCGAGGTCCTCGTCCTCCAGCTCGACCTCCCCCTCCTCCAGGAGATCCTGGGGCCGGGGGCTGCCCGCGAGCAGGGTGAAGGTCAGCTCGGTCGGCTGCTCGGCCTGCTCCAGGCAGGCGTCGCAGGGGAAGCCGAGCCGAGCCCGGACCCGGCCCTCGACGAGGATCTCCGCCCCGACGGGCTGCAGGCGCACCTGGACCTCGACCCCCGGCGGCAGCACGACGGCATCGCCTTCCAGCTCCGCCGCGGCCCACTCGACCGAGAGCAGCTCGTCGTGGACGAGGCCCTCGGGGGGGATCTGCTGGACCTGGACGCGCATGTACCTGGCTCCTCCCGGGCCGGACCACGAGGGCACTCTATATAGGGGCGCCGAGGAGGGCTGTCAACGGAGAAGCCGCCCGCCCCGTGACCGGCAAAACCTTGCAAAATCGAACCCCTCGATCCGTCGGCCGCCGGGAGCGGGAGCCGCGGCCGCGGCAGTTCCCTTCCGGACCGGATGGCTCTACAACCAGGACATGGGCCATGGACCCCGCACCTTGCTGCTCTTCCCCCCCTTCTGGACCTCCCTCGAGGCGCCCCCCCTCGGACCGGCCTTGCTGCAGGCCAAGCTGCTGGCCCACGGGCTGCCGGCGCGGGTGTGCGATCTCAACCTGGAGCTGATCCACGCCGCGACGGCCGGGCCGCTGCTCCTGGAGCTGGACCGCCTCTGCCGCGACTGGCTCGCCGGGCTGGAGCGGGGGCCCCTCGACCTGCCCGGGCGCCTCGTGCACGAGCGGCTCGTCGGGGGCCTGGCGACCCTCGACGACCTGGCCGGGCTGACGTGCTCACCGGCTGCGACCTTGCGCGAGCCCACGATCCTCGAGCGGCCGACGGAGCTCCACCTCGCCCGGCGCCGGATCGGCAGGCTCCAGGGCTTGCTGCACGACCTCCTGCTCCCCGACGGGCGCCGCGACCCGTGTCCCGCGACCCTCCGCCGGCGGCTCACTCTGGCGCAGCTCGGCACGGCCTCGCCGGTGGCCGCGTGGCTGGCCCGGCGCCTCCGGGAGATCCTGCGGGCCGAGCCGGCCGAGGTGGTCGGGCTGACGATCCACGCCCCCGAGCAGCTCGACGCGGCCCTCGTCCTGGCCCACGCGGTGCGGCAGGCCGCCCCGGAGACCCTGATCCTCCTCGGCGGCGCCTTGCTCACCCGGCACCGCCACGGCGTGCTCGCGACGCCCGAGCTGTTCTCCCTGGTGGACGGCGTCGTCGTCTACGAAGGGGAGACGGCCTTGCTGCGGCTGGTGGAGGCCCTCGCCCACCACGAGGATCGACTGGAACGAAAGGACTACGCGGCCATCCCGAACCTCCTCCACCTCCACGACGGCGTCCCCCGGGCCAACCGGCTCGCGGTGGAGCCCGGCCTCGGCCTGCCGACCCCCGCCTACCCCGATGCGGCCTGGGAGCAGTACCTCACCCCGGCCCGGGTCGCCTACGTCGAGGCCACCCGCGGCTGCTACCACGGCCGCTGCCGCTACTGCGCGGACCGGTTCTGCCAGCTCGGCCACCGGCGCCGACCCGTGGGGCAGATCGCCCGCTGGATGAGCGATCTCGGGCAACAGCAGGGGATCACCGGCCTGCTGTTCACCGACGAGGCCTTGCCGCCGGACCTGCTGGCGGAGCTGGCCGACGTGCTGGCCCGGGGTCCCGCGCCGCCCGCCTGGGGCGGGGAGGTGCGGCCGGAGCCGGCCTTCGACGAGGGGTTGCTGGGGCGGCTGGTGGCCGTGGGCTGCCGCCGGCTGCAGGTGGGCGTGGAGAGCCTGTCGAGGAGGCTGCTCGACCGGATGCGGCGGGGGGTGACCCCGGACGATGTGCGCGGGTTCATCCAGGCCGCGACCCGACACGACCTCCCCCTGGAGCTGTTCCTGATCGACGGCCTGCCCGGGGAGACGGACGCGGAGCAGGAGGGGACGCGCGCCGAGCTCGCCGCCCTCTCCCTGCCCGTCGGCTCGTGGGTCGCCTACTCCCTGTTCTACCTGGACGAGCGCAGCGGCCTCGGGGAGCCTCGTGTGCGCGGCGGCGGGACGGCGGAGGGGATCGAGGTGCGCCTGCCGGAGCCCGATCGACCGGGTGAGGAGGTGATCTTCCGCCTCGCCGGGGACCCTCACCTCCATGCCGGCACCCGCACCCTCGCCGCGCCGGTGGTCGCGACCCCGGGGGTGGAGCCGGACTGGCCGGCGGAGGGCCATCTGGCCCTGCTCTGGGCTGCGGCTGCCCGGGACCGGGGCCGCGGCGGGGGACGGTGGCAGCCGCGGCTCGAACGCTGGCCGCTCGAGGAGGAGCGCGGCCCCCGGGGCGCCCTCCGGCCGGCCCCCGCGAGCGCGCCCGGGAATCCCGGGGGCGGGCTCGTCCTCGATCCCGAGCTGCGGCTGCACTCCTCGGGCCGGGACCCGCTGGTGACCCGGGCGGAGCTGGCCGAGGTGGCCCTCCGGATCCGCGCGGGGCGGTTCGCCGGGGCGCGGGTCGAGGAGGCCAGCCGCCGGGCCCTGGCCGACGTCCCGGAGCGCCTACCCGACCCCACGCCCAGCTTCTTCCTGTTCGATCTGCGCGGCGGCGGCTGGCTGCGGCTGGACCCCTCCCACGCCCTGTTGCTCTCCCTGCTCGACGGCCGGCGAGGCCTGGACGAGCTGGCCGCGTGCTTCGCCGAGCGCTCTCCCGACCCGCTCGAGCGCCTGCGGCCGCAGATCGCCCTCTTGCTCGAGGGCTTCGCCGCGTGGGGGATCGTGGTGCCCGGCGAGGCTACTGGAGGCTCGGCATGGGCGCGGCCATCAGCAGGGACTTGAGGTCCTCGTCGGTGAAGCGGACGCCCGCACCGATGAAGTAGTCCCGGTTCTGGCCGTTGAGGGCGTCATCCATCCCGCCGGCCACGTAGATGTGGTTGTAGAACTGGTAGTGGGCCATGAGCTTCAGCCGGGGGTTGAGGTCGAGGCCGAAGTCGAAGAGATCGAGGGAGAACTCGAGGTTGTCGTCGAGCAGGCTGACGTTGCCGCCGGCGCCGCCGGACCCCTCGATGATGCCGAACCGCCCCGTCAGGAAGTGGTAGCGCTTCGCCAGTTGCAGGGAGAGCTTGAGCGAGTCGGTGGTCTCCACGACCTCTTCCTGGGACAGGTTGACCCGTGAGGGATCGTTGGTCCGGGTGGTCCGCTGGGTCACCGAGGTCGACCCGCGCGGATCGTCGATGATCTCGAGGAAGTAGTACTTGTCGGCCCGGGGCTGGAGCCGGATGCTGACGTAGTTCTTCATGGAGTTGCCGAGGAAGCTGTACTCGCTGCGCAGCCCGACCACGGTCTGCAGGCCGGAGTACGAGTTGACGAGGTCACCGACGTCCGTGACCAGGCTGTCGACCTCCTGGTGGAGGTGCGAGTCGTTCACCAGCCGCCCCAGGGTACCGTCGCCCTGGTCGATCTTCTGGGAGATGCTGCGGGTGTGCTCGAGGGTGCCCTGGAGCTGATCGAGGTTCTGGTTGAGCTTGTCGGTCGCAGTGCGCAGGGAGGCGAGGGCCGAGCCGAGCTCGCCCTTGTTGTCGACGAGCAAGGTGTTGACCTGGTGGACGATCTGCCGGGTCTCCTCGAGGATCGCGGCCAGGTCCCGGGTGCCGGGACCGGTGACGCGGCCGATGTCCGCGGTGATCCGGTCGACGTTGGCGAGGATCCGCTCCACCTGGTCCTGCCCCCCGGTCACCGAGTCGCGCAGGGCCTGGGTGGTGTCCGCGAGGTTGCCGGCGACCTGCCGGAGCATGTTCTCGCCCTCGGTCCCGCCCATGACCAGCCGCAAGGTCCGGGTGACCTCCTTGATGTCGCCGGAGATCGCCTCGAGGTCGGTGAAGGCCGACTCGATGCCCGTGAGGGAGATCACCGTGGGGATGGTGTCGCCATCCTTCAAGGCCGGCTTCTGGGAGCCGGGGATCAGGTGCACGTAGTAGTCGCCGAGCAGGGAGGACTGCTTCTTGACGACCTTGGCATCCTGGTACAGCGGCGTGGTGATCCGCAGGGTCACCTCGGCCTTCTCCCCGACCAGCCGGATCTTCTCGATCTGCCCGACGTTGAGCCCGGCGACCTGGACCCGGGACTTCTCGAGCAGCCCGGAGACGTCGTCGAAGGTCGCCAACACCGCGTAGCCCTTGTCGGTGTCGAGACCGCTGCTGAGCAGGCTGACGAAGACGGCCCCGGAGACGAGCGTGATCACCGTCAGCAAGCCCACGGAAAACGGTGTGATCAGCTTCTTCACCAGCGCTCCCCGGCCCCCGCCATCCGCTGACGGGCGAGCCCAGCCGGGGGCAGTCTATCGCGAAGTCGGGCCGACGGCCAAGGGGGAGACGGCCCCACCTCGCGCCGGCGCGGCGGGCCGTTCCCCTTCCGCCCCCTTCCCTCGGCCGGCCCAGTCGGGTATAGCCGTGACATGAGCTGGATGCGTAGAGTGCTGGAGACGATCGGCCGCTGGATCATCGGCCTGATCGAGGGACTGGGGAACTTCGCCCTGCTCGCCCTGAACGTCCCCTACTGGGCCGTCCGCCCACCCTACCGGCTCGGCGTGCTCTTCCAGCAGATGGAGTTCGTCGGCGTCGGCTCGGTGTTCATCATCGTCCTGACCGGCTTCTTCGCGGGCGCGGTCTTCGCGATGCAGAGCGTCGAGGCCTTCCGCATGCTCAACTCCGAGGGCCTGGTCGGCTCGACGGTCGCCCTGATCCTCACCCGGGAGGTGGGCCCGGTCTTCACCGCCCTGATGGTGGCGGGCCGGGTGGGGTCCGGCATGGCGACGGAGCTCGGCACCATGCGGGTCACCGAGCAGATCGACGCCCTGGTCACGATGGCGGTCAACCCCGTCCAGTACCTCGTCGTGCCGCGCGTGCTGGCCTGCTTCATCATGGTGCCGATGCTCACCGTGCTGTTCAACACCGTCGGCCTGTTCGGCTCCTACGTGATCTCGGTCCTGCAGATGAACGTCGACTCGGGCCCCTTCTGGGGCAACATCGCCTGGCTGGTGGAGGACCTGGACCTCTACAAGGGCGTCCTGAAGTCCGCGGTGTTCGGCATCATCGTCGCCTTGATCGGCTGCTACAAGGGCTACTACGCCAGCGGCGGGGCCAAGGGGGTCGGCGAGGCGACCACCGAGTCCGTCGTGGCCTCCTCGATCACCATCCTGATCTCCGACTACTTCATGGGGGTCATCCTCTGGTGAGCCGCCGGGTCAGCGCCGCGGGTGCCGACCGTCCCACCAGGCGTCCCGCTTCGCGAAGATCAGCTTCTCGGCGTTGGTGCGGTAGATCTTGGCCAGCACCTCGGGGGGCAGGCCGATCCCGTCGATGGTCCAGGCCCCCTGGCTGGGCGTCGGGTGCGGGATCCGTCGGGCCGCGGTCTCGAAGAAGCGCCGGTGGTCCTGGTAGAAGCGATCGGCCTCCTCCAGCCCGGGCGGCCGGTCGTCGAGGGAGACGCTGCCGAGCTGTAGGCCGTCGGGGCTGACGATCAGGTCGGAGCCGAAGAGGATCCGGTCCTGGTAGCGCAAAAAGAACGCCCGGGTCTCCTCCTGGGGGTGGCGGCCGATCTCGCCGAGCCGCGCCGAGGTGTCGACGTACAGGTTGGGGTAGGTGTCGAGCAGTCGGCCGACGAGGGCGAGGTCCTCGGCCGCGCCCGCGAGGTGGATGCCGAGGAAGACGGTCTGCGGGAAGCGGGCGAAGAGGCTCTCCTGCTGGGCGAGCAGGGTCTCCCACGAGGGATAGTCCCCCCCGTGGAAGCTCCAGCTCGGGGCACGCTTCAGCTCCTCGTAGCGCTCGTTGTCGGGGGTCGGGGGCTGGAAGAAGGCCCGGGGATCGCCGATGTGCAGGGCGACGATCGCACCGAGCTCGCCGGCCTTGCGCCAGACCGGGTCCAGCCGGGGAGTGTCGGCCGGCCAGAGCCGCCCCTGCGCGTCCCGGACGCCGAGCCCGAGGGCCTTGAAGAACTTGATCCCGCTGGCGCCGTCTTGCATCGCCTGCTCGAGCCGGGCCGCCTCCCGCTCGCCCCAGCCGGGGCTGTCGTGGTCGCTCCAGTCCGGGTTGACGAAGAAGGCCAGGCGCCGGCCCAGGATGTCCGCCAGCTCGAGGGTGGCGAGGTAGCGCCTGCTGCCCACGCTGCCCGCGCTCTTGACCGCGAAGCGGTCGATCCCGTTGCGGGCGAAGATCTGCAGGGAGAGGTCGACGACGGGCCGGACGGGCGTGAGGTGGACGTGGGAGTCGTGGATCGGCGGCGGCGGTTGCGGCAGCGGCGGCAGGGACGGGGCAGCGATCTCGGGGGTCGCCGCGGGCTGGGCCATCGGGGACGCGCTGGCCGCGGCCGGGGGGAGGGGGGGTGCGGCGGGCTCCGGCGGGGTGGGCACGGACTTCCCCGAGCAGCCGGCGAGGGGGAGCAAGACGACCAGCAGGGATGGGAGCAGGCGACCGCACGGGCGGTGACCTGGCCGGGGGATGCGGCTCCTCATCGTGTGCCTCCGGGCAGCCTGGGCGCTCCCCGTCAGTCTCGCCTGCCAGCCCCCGCGAGTCAAAAGAGGCCGCAGGCCGCGTGAGCATCCCTCCTGCGGCGAGAGGGCAGCGAGCGGGCTCCGAGGCGGATCCAGCTTGACTCCCCCGGGTGGGCCGGCTAACTTCCGCCCTTCGATTCGGTCGGGAACTTGACCAGCGAGGCCAGCGGGGTCGGAAAGGAAAGGGATCGGCTGCATGGGTGCAATCACGTTGAAGAGTGGACCAGTTCAGGGTCGCCCCCTGGAAGTCACCGTGGAAGGCGACAACGTCGACCGCGCCATCAATCGGCTCAAGCGGAAGATGGCCGACGAGGGCGTCCTCAAAGAGCTGAAGAAGCGTCGCTTCTACGAGAAGCCCTCCGTCCGCAAGAAGCGGAAGCAGCGTGAGGCCGAGCGCCGTCGGCGCAAGGAAGCCAAGCGCCGGGTGAAGCGCCCCTAATCCCACCAGGCCAGACGACGCCCCATCCGGGGCCGACCAGCGAGTCGGCCTCCGGGGAAGGGTCCATCGTCCGTTGCCCTCCCGCTCAGCTCGACGTTGCGCCCGATTGCGGGCGTCGCGTCCTCCTCGGCGTGCAACCTCCGCTCCTTCGTGGACGGACCGGTACCGGGCCGGTGTCCGACGGCATCCCCCGCCTCACTCCAGGGGCTGGCTCTGGAAGAACAAGGGCAAGGTCAGCCGGCCTTGGGCCTGCGGGTCCCGCGGGACGCTCGCCGGCAGGGTGGCTCGCCGCAGCTTGCCGACCACGCAATCGACCAGGGGCGCGTCCTCCAGCAAGCGCTGACGCAGCAGGATCTGCCCGATGTGGCCACCCGCCACGTGGTGCACCTCGAGCACGAGGCTCCCCTCGACGGGACGCCGGATGCTGGCGATCCGCTGCTGCAGGCAAGGCCGGAGCAGCACGCTCGCCCACTCCTGCAGGTCGGCCGCGGCAGGCGACGGGCCGCTCGCCGGGCCGGGGAGCAGGCTCGTGTCGACCTTCACCACCGCTCCCTGGAGCAGCGAGGCGATCCGCTGCCGCTGGACCGGATCGTCGGTCTCCCCCTCCGCCGCGACGACGACGCGCCCGGTCCGATCGACCCATTGATAGTACTGAGGGATGATCCGCAGCAGCCGGACCTGCCGGCGCGCCGGCTCCGCCTCCTGCGCGCAGATCTTCCCGGCCCCCTCCTCGGCGTCGAGCTGGAAGTCCACCAGCAGCCGGACCTGCTGCGAGGCGTGCTCGTCCACCAGCCGGTGCGCGTCCTCGGAGCCTAGCTGCAGGCGGACCCGCTCACCGCCGAGCTGCAGCCGCACCCGCCCGCCGAACGCGCTGAGGCCGCTGGTGAGGTTCAGGGGCAGCAGGGAGGTCTCCGGGTCGTAGTCGTCGAAGTGGAACTCCTCGGCCTGCAGGGTGATCCGGTAGACGTCGGCCAGGGCGGCCTCGCGCTGCTCCTCGAGGCGCCGCTTGAGCCACCCCCGGCGCACCGGATCGCCCGGCGGCACGTCGGCCAGCGCGGCCGAGGGATCGAGCCGCCGGCAGAGGCCCTCGACCGCCTCGACTCCATCCAGGCCATTGGGTTGCTGTGCCGCGGCCTCGCTGCTGCCGAACCCGATCAGCAGCAGCCAGAGCCAGGCACGGCGGTCGCCGAACAGAGCCACCCTCGTCCTCCTCCGGTCGTGCGGCCCGCGCCCTGGGCGTCGTGACCGACCAGCAGCAGCAACAACGGGCGCGGGAGAGTATTCCAGGAGGACCGCCGCGGGCAGGATCAGGGAGGACGTGCGAGTGGGGAGCGCTGGTACTTCGGTACCAGCGCGACGCTCACCGCTGGCGTCCTTGCTGCTGGTAGTAGGCGACGAGGATCCGCTCCACCTCCTCCACCTCCCGGGTCGCCTCCGGCTCGAGGGAGAGGAAGAGATTGTACGCGGCGAAGGCGCGCTCGGCCTGGCCGACGCGGGCGAGGACGATGCCCATGCCCCGGTAGGCGTCCGCCAGGGTGGGGCTGGCGTCGACCGCCGCCTGGAACCCGAGCAGCGCCTCGCGCAGGTTGTTCATCCGCAAGGCACCATAGGCCTGGGCGAGGTAGCTGCGGGCGGTGGCGAGATCGCCGCCCAGGGCATCGCCCGCCTGCCGCAGCGGCAGCGGGACATAGTAGCCACGGGCCGACAGCAGCCCCACCACCTGGCGCAGCACCACGGGGCTGGGCGGATCGTCCCGCACCGGCAGACGCTGGAGCTGGAGCAAGGTCCGCCAGAGCTGCAGGTGGATCGCGGCGCTCCGCGGCGCGAGCTCGATCGCCCGCTGCAGGTTCTCCAGGGCGGGAGGCAGGCGGTTCAGCCGCAGGTAGTGCTCGCCGAGCAGCGAGTAGACCTGCGCCGGGTGCGCGCCGCGATCCTGGGCACGGCGGCAGTACTCCTCGACGCCGGCGGTGTCACCGATCTGGGAGTAGGCCTCGGCGACGCCGAGCAGGCCGTTGGGTAGGCCCTCGCGCAGGGCCTGGGCCTTCAGCCCCTCGAGGTGCCGCTCCCAGTCCTCCAGGTCGAAGGGCGCCGCGACCGCCGCGCTGCTCGTCAGCGAGCAGAGGACGAACAGGAGGGCTCCGGTCCGACAGAGCCACGCCGCACGGGTGAGAGACGCACGCATCATCGTCCGGTGATACCAGAGCCCGGGCCGGGGAGCAACCAGCGACGAGCGATCCATCCTGATGACGTGGGCTGCGGGAGGCCGGGCCGGTGGCGGACGGCGGGTGTCGCCGCGCGACCGGACGGGAGCCGGCAGCGCCCCGCCGAGGCTGCTTGTCAGCAACGCCGACGGATCGTACCATGGCCCCGACGGGGAGGTCTGCGACGCGCGCCGAGGCGCGCCCCCCCGGCAGGAGGGCCTGGTTGGCCAAGTTCGTCGTGAAGGGACGGATATCCTACGCGGTCGGCCCGGGGATCCTCCTGGTCGCCACGGACATGCACGGAAACCTCAGGGATTTCGAGCGTCTTCACGAACTGTTCCTCGACGCGCTCGCCGCACACGAGGACCCCCTGCTGCTGCTGACGGGCGACTTCTTCCACGGCCCGGAGATCGCTCGCCAGGACTGGCCGGACCACCTCGGCACCTACTACTGGGACGAGTCCGAGAAGCTGCTCGACAGCCTGCTGCTGCTGCACCATGCCTTCCCGGACCGGGTGCTCGGGCTGCTGGGCAACCATGACCATGGCCACATCGGCGGCCCCCACACCAGCAAGTTTCACCGCGACGAGGTGCTGCACTTCGAGCAGAAGCTCGGCCCGGAGCGCACCAAGCTGCTGCGCAGCTTCCTCGGCGGTCTCCCCCTGATCTGCTCGACGACCTCCGGCGTCGCGTTCACCCACGCCGCGCCCCCGGGTCGCACGACGACCCTCCCCGAGATCCAGACCGTCAGCCTCGACGTCGATACGGACGACCTCGAGGAGATGAGCTCCCGGCTCGAGATGCTCGGCGACCTGCTCTGGCGCCGCTGCGCCACCGACATGGAGGCCCGCCGCTTCCTGCGCATGCTCGGCGAGGAGGTGGGCACCTACTGGGTGCACGTCTACGGCCACGACGTCGTCGACGAGGGGTACGAGATCATCGGCAACGAACAGCTCTGTCTCTCGTCGAGCTTCGGCATGCACGACGATCGCAAGATGTACCTCCGCCTCGACCTCCAGCACTCCTACCGGAGCGCCGGCGACTTCCGGGAAGGCTACGAGATCCTGCCCCTGTATTCCGACAGCTACCGCCCGCACCCGCGTGCGGTGCGGACGGTGTCGACGCTCCACCCACGGTTCCCGCGATGAGGGGACGGTCGGCGCCGCCCCGACTCGCCAGTCCGTGGGCCCACGACGTCCGGACACGCGGGGGCAGTCGCCAGCCCGCGCGGCCGACACGAGAGGATCGATGACCATCGAGGAGCTGCTCGACAAGCTGGAGCGGGAGCCCCTGGCCCCGGCCTACACGCTGTACGGCCCCGAGACCTTCTTCATGGACCAGGTGCTGCACAGCGTCCTGGAGAAGGCCTTCCCCGACGGGGCCGGCCGGGACATGAACTACCACATCCTGGTCGGCAAGGAGATCAAGGGGGACGCGGTGGTGCGGGAGGCCCGCACCATGCCCATGTTCTCGCCCTGGCGAGTGCTGCTGTTGCGGCAACTGCAGCAAGCCAACGCCGCCGAGCTCGAGCCCCTCGTCCCCTACCTCAAGTCCCCTTCGCCCTCGAGCTGCCTGCTCCTCTTCTCCACGACCAAGCCCGACGGCCGCACCACGTTCGGCAAGGCCCTGGCCAAGGCCGGCCCGGTCGTCGAGTGCCGCCACCCCTATGACAACCAGATCCCGGCGATCCTGCGGACCATGGCCCGCAAGCGCCAGGTGCGTCTGACCCGGGACGTGGAGGTCTACCTCGCCGAGGTGGTCGGCAACGATCTCCTCGCGCTGGACGACGCGCTGGAGCGGCTGCGACTCTATGCCGGCGCGCAGGGGACCATCGACCTGTCCACCGCCCGGACCTGCGTCGCGGACACCCGGGTCCACGAGATCTGGGACCTGACCACCGCGATCGGCGAGCGCAAGCTCGAGAAGGCGCTCAAGGTGCTGGGCAAGCTGCGCGCCGAGGGACTGGAGGCCGGCCGGGCCCTGCCCATGCTGGCGAGGACCGTGCGGCAGCTCTGGACGGTGCGCGCCCTGCCGGCCGACAAGCAGAAGCCGGACGCGCTCGCCGCGACCCTGGGCCTCCCGCTCTTCGTGGCCCGCAACCTCGCGGCCCAGGCCAGCCGCTTCTCGGGCGAAGACCTCGCCCGGGCGATCCAGGCCTTGCACGAGGCCGATCTGACGTTGAAATCTTCGGAGCTACCCGCGGCGGTGCGGGAGTGGGTCGTCCTCGAAGAGCTCGTCTGGTCTCTGGCCCGCGGCTGAGACGGGAGCCCGGCGTCCGGGTCCGATCCTCCGGCCGGGGCGATCCGCCAGCACCAACCAGCCCCTCACCCTCGACCGGAGGGCGCGAGCGGGCTAGCGACGAGGGGAACCTCGCGGAGGAAGGAAGAAGGAGGGGCGCGTCAGCTCAGGACGCTGTTGACGAGGAGGTTCAGCCGGGAGACGCGGCGGGCGATGTTGCGCTTGTGAAACACGCCCTTGGACGCCGCCTTGGTCATGACCCGGGTGGCGATGAAGAGGTCCGCCTGCGCCAGATCACGCAAGAACGCGCGATGCTTGTCCCGGTCGAACTTCTTGCTGTTGCTGGCGCCGGCCAGGAGCTCCTTGGCCAGGGTCAGGACGCTCTCCCGCTTGATCCCCTGGTACTCGGCCGCATGCCGGTCGAGGATCGCGCGCACGTGCTTCTCGACCTCCTGGGCGTGGACCTGCCGGCCCGCGTCCAGGACCCGGAGGGTCTCCACCGCGTAGCGCACGCGCTTCACGTACGTCCGGACGGAGCTCTTGACGTGAAGATTCCTGACACGACGATGTTCCGACTGACGAGCCCGCTTTTCCGCCTGGTTGTGATTCGCCACCGAACTGCTCCTGCGGGTCCGGGCGAAGCCGCTGGACCCCTCCGCCTGGATGTCCTTCCTCGTGTTGCCCCCGAGGGCCGGACGCAACGAAGGGGCCTTACTAGCAAAGGGGGTGGGGGATGTCAACGCCCTGATCCGCTTTCCGGTGCCGCGCCGCCACCGCCTGGGCCAGGGACCTCGGGCGCAGACCGTGCTGGCGACTTTGTCGCCGGGCGCTCCTTGACAGGGAGCGGATCGACGAGACAATCCTCTTTTCGGCCATCGCGGGGACGGACGATCGACGCGGTGGGAGGACCGGCCCGTGCTCAGGAACCTGCGATCTCGACGTCTCGGCCCGCAACTCGCCCCCGGGCTGGTGCTCCTGCTCCTGCTCCTGGCACCGCCGGTGGTCGCCGCACCGGCCACGCCCCCCGACCTGGCGCCGGCCCCACTCCCCGCGCCCGCACCGGCCCCGCCCGCCGCGCCCGCGCCGGCCCCACCCCCCGCGCCCGCGCCGGCCCCACCCGCCGCGCCCGCACCCGCCTCCGCTCTCCCGACCTCCCTCCCGGCGCTCCGGCTGACCCTGCCCCAGGCCCTCGCGCGCCTCGACCTCGGCCCCGCGGGCGCGATGGTCCGGGCCGAGATCGACCGCTACCTCGCCTTGCAGCGCCGTGCCTTCTGGGGGTTCCTCTACAACATCGACTCGACGACCGGCTTCGGCTACGCCCCCACCTGTGCGGCGATGAAGGACGCGAACGGCAACGAGATCGGGACCTGCATGGACCCGGAGCCCCTCGCCGAGAAATCCTTCGGGAGCTACTTCGACGCCCTGCGACCGACCTTCGACGCCCGGGCCGACGCGACGGTGCTGCTGTATTCTTTTGGCAAGATTGAAAGCGCCCGGGACCTCGCCGCCGCGGGCGAGCGGGCCGCGCGCGAGCTCGGCGCGTCCGAGCTGGGCAAGCTCGGCGTGCAGATCAAGACTGCGTATTACGGCATCCAGCTCGGCGACGCCCTCGTCGAGATGATCGGGGACGCCCGGCGCCGGCTCGAGAAGGAGGTCACCAAGCGCGAGGAGGACCTGGCGGGCGAGGAGGGCGACTGGGAGGCCCGTGACCGCGCCGGCGTCGACGCCCCGGCGGAGGAGACCGGGGAGCCGGACGACCCGCGTGAGGAGCAGTTGGCCCAGCTCGGCGGCTACCTGGCCGAGGCCCGCGCGCTCGAGGCGCGCGCCCGGGCGGGCCTGCGCACCGCGAGCGAGGGGCTGCGCATCGCCACGGGCTACCCGCCCCAGCAGCCGGTGCAGCCGGTGAGCTTGCAGCTCGAGCCGGTCCTCGACGACCTCCCCCCCCTGGCCGAGGTGACGGCCCTCGCGCAGCAGCGCAATCCGCTGATCCTCGCCGCCACGGCGGGGGTCGCCGCGGCCCAGGCCGAGCTGGACCGGGCGCAGGCCGACCTCTTCCCCACCCTGGCCCTCCAGGCCGGGGTGCGGGGCAACTTCACCGCCACGGGGGGTTGTCTGGTCGACGACCCCCGTAAGACGGTCTGCAGCGCGCCCCAGTCGTTCTATCCCTTCGCGCTGGTGGCCTTGAAGTGGAACCTCAACTACATCGACCTCTTCCACCGCCGCAGCGAGGCCGAGGCCAAGCTGACCAAGGCCCGGGCCCAGCTCGAGGGGGCGCGGCTGCTCGGCGAGCTGGCCGTCAGCCAGGCCTACGGGACGGTCCAGGAGAAGCTCGAGCTGCTCACGGCCCGCAAGCAGGGGGAGAGCTGGGCCCGCCGCGGCCGCACCGCCGCCGCGAGCCGCTGCGGCGGGCTCGACGTGGTCGAGGACGGCGAGGGTCAGGGAGCGCAGTGCGACGAGGAGAAGCTCGCGCGGGCGCTGAAGACCTGGCTCGAGGCCCGGGCCGCGCGCCTCACCGCGACCTTCGAGCTCAACGTGGCCGTCGCCAACCTCTCGGCCGCGACGGGCACCCCGCTGGGCCGGGACCTGCTCCCCCCCGGGCCCCCGGCGACGCGTTGAACAACCCGGCCCGGCCGTCGTCCAAGCCGGGCGACCAGGGAGAGTCGCCCCACCCCGGACGATTCCCCGCGTCAGCGCCGCCCCCCGAGGCGGCCGAGGAGAGGATGACGATGACGCGAACCGCTGCTGGCCTGCTGACCCTGACGCTCACCGCGCTCTGGCTGCCCCTCGGCCTCGGCCCGGCCAGCGCTGCGCCCCCCGTGGGCGCACCCCTCGCCGAGGTCCTGCCGCCGGCGACGGCCCCCCAGGCGGCGGAGAAGGGAGCCCCGGCCGGCGTCCTCGCCCCCCTGGAGCTGATGAAGGCGAAGACGGCCGAGCTCAAGGCGATGCTCACCCAGCCGCAGAGCCGGGAGCGGACCCTCCGGGTCAAGCAGCTCGCGGACTCGCTCATCGTCTACGCCGAGCTGAGCCGGCTGAGCCTGGGGGAGAAGCAGTGGAGCACGCTGGCCGACGGGCAGCGCCGGGAGTTCGTCGACCTGCTGCAGCAGCTCATCGAGAAGAACTACATCGAGCAGGCCGAGAAGAACCCCGAGTTCCAGGTCGAGTGGCTGCGCCAGGAGATGGGCAAGCTCGGGGACCGGGCCCGGGTGATGTCCCTCGCCTCGGCGAAGGGCAACGAGGTCGAGCTCGAGTACCGGCTCCTGCTCCAGGCGGGCCGCTGGATCGTCTACGACCTGCTGATCGACGGGGTCTCGGTCACCCGCAGCTACAACAAGACCTTCTCCCGGATCATCGCCAAGGACGGCTGGAACGGTCTGATCCAGCGCATGAAGAAGAAGCTGGCCGGCGCGCAGGACGACGAGCTGGAGCGGGCCGCGGTCGAGGAGCGCGGCTCCTCGCCGACCAAGGTCCCGCCGGCGACCATCAGCCCCGATCGCTCACCCAAGGGCGCACCGGCCAAGCATCGGTAGTCCCCCCTCGTCCCGCCCCGCCTCGGGACGCGCCCCCCCCGGACGCCTCGCTCCCTGCCACCAGTGCGCGGTCCCTGCCGGCCACCCCCGCGTCGGTGAGCTGCGCCCGGCGATCTCGGGCGGCCGCGATTCCCCTCTCCCGGCCGAGAGTTGGCCGTGCGGGGCGCACGGCGGGTGTTGACGAGGGGCCGCGGGCCGGCCTAAGTTGCCCGTCAGGCGCTCGGCGAGGTCGGTCCGGAATGCACCTCGGGCGAGCCGTGAGCAGCCGAAACGTCTGAACCGGGCGTCGCCGCAGCGACCGCCGAAGCTGGGACGCGGGCAAACCGGACCGCCAGCAGCCGACCAGCGAGGCGCACCAGGCCCTGGAGGTCGTGTCCCCATGAAGATCCTGATCAGCGACTCCTTCGATCCCTCCCTCCCCGGCAAGCTGGCACAGTTCGGTGAGGTCTTCGACGACAAGGCGCGGCTCGGCGAGGCCGAGGTGATCCTCATCCGCAGCAAGACCAAGGCCAACCGGGACCTGATCGATCAGGCCCCCCACCTGAAGGTCATCATCCGGGGCGGGGTCGGGCTGGACAACGTGGACCGGGAGTGCGCCCAGTCCAGGGGCATCCTCGTCTTCAACACCCCCGAAGCCTCCAGCGTCGCGGTGGCCGAGCTGGCCTTCGCCCTGCTGATCGCCCTGCCCAACCGGATGGTCGAGGGCCACACCAGCATGGCCGAGGGCAAGTGGCTGAAGAAGGAGCTGAAGCGCACCGAGCTCCTGGGCAAGACCCTCGGGCTCATCGGCTGCGGCCGGATCGGCCGGGAGGTCGCGGCCCGGGCGGCCGCCTTCGGCATGAAGGTGCTGGCCTACGACGTCGTGCCCGTGGCCTACCCGGCGATCACCCAGGTCGACGGCCTCGAGGCGCTGGTCGCCGAGGCCGACTACCTGTCGCTGCACACCCCGCTCACCCCGAGCACCCGGGGCCTGGTCAACGCCGAGCTCATCGCCAAGATGAAGCGGGGCGTGAAGATCGTCAACACCGCCCGCGCCGCGGTGATCGTCGAGGACGACCTGCGGGCGGCCCTGGAGAGTGGCCAGGTGGGCGGCTACGCCACGGACGTCTGGCCCAGCGATCCCCCGGATCCGGGGTACCCGCTGCTGCACGCGCCCAACGTCATCATGACCCCCCACATCGGCGCCTCGACCAGCGAGAACCTGCTCCGGATCGGCGAGCAGATCGTCCAGATCCTGTCGCAGCAGAACCTCTAGCCAGGACGAGTCCACAGGGAGCAACACGGAATGACCCAGCGCATCATCAACTTCAATCCGGGCCCCTGCGCCCTCCCCTTGCCCGCCCTGCAGACCGCGCAGGCCGAGCTCCTCGACTTCCAGGGCACCGGGATGTCGATCATGGAGATCAGCCACCGCTCGAAGGAGTACGAGGCGGTCCACAACGAGGCCAAGAGCCTGATCCTCGAGCACCTCGGCTTCGACGCGGCCGAGTGGGACGTGCTCTTCCTCGGCGGCGGCGCGCACCTGCAGTTCTTCATGGTCCCCTACAACTTCCTCGGCGACGGCCGCAAAGCCGACTACGTGAACACGGGGACCTGGAGCAAGGGTGCGATCAAGGAGGCCCGGCTGCTCTTCCCCGAGGCCATCCGCGAGGCCGCCAGCACCGAGGCCGATCGCTTCGACCACGTCCCCCGCTGGGAGGAGATCGAGGTCGACCCCCAGGCGGCCTACGTCCACCTCACCAGCAACAACACGATCTTCGGGACCCAGTGGCCGACCCTGCCCACCAAGAGCCCGGTGCCGGTCTTCGTCGACATGTCCTCCGACTTCCTCGCCCGGCGCATCGACGGTCAGGCCATCGACCTGATCTACGCCGGCGCGCAGAAGAACGCCGGACCGGCCGGCGTGACCATCGTCGTGCTGCGCAAGGGCGCGGTGGAGCGCTGCCGCAAGGGCATCTCCGCAATGCTCTCCTACAAGACCCACCTCGACGCCAACTCCCTGTACAACACGCCGCCCTGCTTCTCGATCTACATGGTCCGCAACGTCATGCGCTGGATCCGCGACTCCGGCGGCATCGACGCCATCGAGGCGGCCAACCGCAAGAAGGGTGAGCTGCTCTACGGCTGTCTCGACCGGAACCCCGGCTTCTTCAAGCCCCACGCTCGGCCGGACAGCCGCTCGCTGATGAACGTCACCTTCCGGCTGCCCTCCGAGGAGTTCGAGGCCAAGCTCATCGCCGACGCCAAGAAGGCGGGCTTCCAGGGCCTCAAGGGCCACCGCAGCGTCGGCGGGATCCGCGTCTCGATGTACAACGCCATCTCGGTGGCCAACATCGAGGCCCTGGTGAGCTTCCTCGAGGAGTTCGCGCGCACGGTCTGACGCGCCGCGCCCTCGCACCCGTCCGGGCCCGGGCGGGATCGCCGCCCGGGCCTCGTTTCTCTCCCCGCTCGCTCCTACCAGTGGCGTTGTCGCCGCTGCTGATCTAACTAGGCAGAAGTGAGCCGCGGTCATCTCCGGCTCGGCCGAGCAGTTCTCTCGCAGAGCCGCGGAGGGCGCAGAGGGAAGGCCGAAGACGGGAGGCTCTGCGGCTCTGCGGCTCTGCGAGAACCTTCCGGAGTCCTCCGGAGTGGTGGTCTTGCCGTGGAGTACCAGGAAGCAGCGCGCGGCGACGAGGAGGCGAGGATGCCCAGCCAGCCCGAACAGCGACGACCTCTGCGGCAGGTCGAGACCCGTCCGCCCTCCTTCCCCGAGGTGCCCCCGGACACGCCCCTGCCCGGCACGCCTGGCCCCGTCTGGCAGGTGCTCGCGGGCGACCGGGACCACTGGCGCGTCGGGCTGTACTCGCCCCGCCACACCTCGGCCGCCGAGGTCCGGGAGCTGGAGACCCACGACTGCCCGGAGCTGTTCGTGCTCTTGTCGGGGAGGCTGACCCTGGTGCTGGGCGAGGAGGCCGGGCTGCGCGAGCTTCCCTTGCTCCCCGGACAGCCCGTGCTGGTGAGCGCCCCCCACGACGGCTTCTGCCCCGCTGGCCCGGGGACGGGGGTCGCCCTGGTGGTGGAGCGGGACTCCTTCGACACCTGCTACTGGCCCGCGAGGTGACCATGGATCGACGGTTCGCGGCCCAGGCCGAGATGCTGGCCAACCGGCTCCGCAAGAACGAGCGGCGGCTGAAGCCCTGGCGGCAGCGGGAGGAGGTGACCTGCTACCGGGTCTACGAGCGCGACATCCCGGAGATCCCCCTGGCCATCGACCGCTACGAGAGCCGGCTGCACGTCGCCGAGTTCGCACGACCCTGGGCTCCGGGCCCACATCAGGAGGAAGGCTGGGCCGAGGCCCTGGCGCAGGCCGCGGCCGCGGCCCTCGGGGTCGCCCCCGACGCGGTCTATCTCAAGCGGCGGGAGCGCATGAAGGGGCTGCGCCAGTACGAGCGCCAGGCCCGCACCGGGGAGCGCTTCGTCGTGCGCGAGGGGGGGCTGGGCTTCTTCGTCAACCTCGCGGACTACCTCGACACGGGGCTCTTCCTCGACCACCGGCTCACCCGACAGGAGATCCGCGGCCTCGCGGCAGGCAGCCGCTTCCTCAACCTCTACTCCTACACGGGGTCCTTCTCCGTTTACGCCGCGGCAGGCGGGGCATTGTCCACTACTTCAGTAGACTTATCCGCGACCTACCTCCGCTGGAGCGCGGACAACCTCGCGCAGAACGGCTTCACCGGACCGGAGCACCAGTTCGTGCAGGCCGACGTCGAGGAGTATCTCGACCGGGCGGCCCACGCTGGCGCCCGGTTCGACCTGGTGGTGGTGGACCCGCCGACCTTCTCCAACAGCAAGCGGCTGGAGACGGTCTTCGACGTCCAGCGGGACCACCCCGGGCTCCTGCGGGCCGTGCGCCGGGTCTGCGCCCCGGGTGGGATCATCTATTTCTCGACCAATTTCAAGAAGTTCGAGCTGGAAGCAGAGGCGGTCGCCGGGCTGGCTGCCGCCGAGATCAGCGACCGGACCCGGCCCCCGGACTTCCGCGACGCCCGCATCCACCGCTGCTGGCGGATCGAGCTGCCGGGCTGACCGCGGTCAGCGAATGACGATCAGCCGGGCCAGGTCCCAGTCGATCTGACGGCGTACGGGATCCAGCCTTGCCCTCATGGCCGAGGTCGCCCGCCGGGTCTTGCCCTCTCGGCTCCAGGCTGGTAGTGCCTCATGGAGACCTGGACACGCTCACACCACGCCCCGGCAGCTCGCGCCGGTGGCCCAGGGAGCCCGAGGTGGCAGACTTCATCATCTACGGCATCACGGTGAAGCAGTGGCTGATCGCCCTCGGGCTGTTCGCTGGCTTCTCCTTGCTCGGGTACGGGGTCGAGCGCCTCGTGATCAGTCGCCTTCGGCGGTGGACCCTGCAGACCGCCTGGAAGTTCGACGACGTGCTGGTCAACTCCCTGAGCGGCATGATCATCCCCGTGTTCCTGCTCGGCGGCCTGCGCCTCTCCCTGGCTCAGCTACCGCTGACCGCGGAGTTGATCGACGGTACGAACAAGGCCCTGATCCTGGGAGCGATCCTGCTCGTCACCGTATTCGTCGCCCGGCTCGCCCTGGCGGCGATCGCACGCTGGACGGGCAAGGACGGCGCCGTGCTGCCATCCCTGTCCCTGGTCAGCAACATCGTGCGCATCGGGGTCTACGTCGCCGGCTTCCTGATGATGCTGCAGGCCCTGGGGATCTCGATCACCCCGATGCTGACCGCGCTCGGCGTGGGCGGCCTGGCGGTCGCGCTCGCCTTGCAGGAGACGTTGGCCAATCTCTTCGCCGGGATTCACCTGCTGATGTCCCGACAGGTCAAGCTCGGCGACTACGTGCGCTTCGAGAGCGGAGAAGAGGGCTACATCACCGACATCACCTGGCGCAACACCACGATCCGGGGGCTGCACAACCACATCGTGATCATCCCCAACTCCAAGCTGGCCTCGGCCCTGATCACCAACTTCAACATGCCCGACACGGAGGTCGGGGTGCCGGTCTCGGTCGGCGTCTCCTACGACAGCGATCTGCAGCGAGTCGAGGCGGTGACCCTGGAGGTGGCGCGCGAGGTCATGCACGAGGTCCCGGGTGGGCTCCCCGAGTTCGAGCCCTTCGTCCGCTACAAGGAATTCGGCGAATCCAGCATCGATTTCACCGTGATGATGCGCAGCGAAGATTTCTACGCCCAGTACCTCGTGCGCCACGAGTTCATCAAGCGGTTGCACGTCCGGTACAACCGGGACGGGATCGAGATCCCCTTCCCGATCCGCACGGTCCGAATCGTCAAGGAATAGGGTAGACTATCCCCCGGACTCGGCCGGCCGAGATCCCCCCCTGCCGAGCGCAGATGCCAGATGCGAGACTCACACGGAGCCGCACGCCAGCTTCCCGGCGCATGCGTCGGGCCTGGGGAGCGCTGGCCTGGATGAACCCCGCCACGCGCTGGACAGCTTGGCTCCTTCCTCGTTACCCTGGGCCGGGCGAGCGCGGAGTGGCTGGGTCGTGGAGGTCGCCGGATCGGCG
>JAVEVO010000080.1:0-30729 GCA_034005005.1 Myxococcota bacterium | reverse complement strand
GCCGACGACCTGCGCGCGCGTCCCGAGGTCGATCTGGGGCCCGGCCGCCGCGCGCAGGGACAGGGCGGTCTCCTCCACCAGGTTGTCGAAGAAGGGCAGGTCGAGCTGGTAGTTGCGCCAGTCGAGCTGTGCCAGGCCGATCCAGCTCCAGGTGGTGGAGCGGCGCACGAAGTAGCGTCCGGTGAGGTCGAAGGAGGGCGTCAGGGAGGACTCGGCCCGGATCTTCCCCTCCGTCACCGTCTTGAACCGGTGGAACGCCAGGTGGCCGCCGAGGTCGATGGCGCGGTCCGAGCGCCGGCTCGACCAGCCGCCGCCGACGACGACCGAGGTGGACTGCGCCCCCTCCTCCGCGTCCACGAGCCGGGGCTCGGCCCCGGCCTCCCCCTCCTCCTCGATCCGCACCAGCCGCTGGTCCATGGAGTTGGCGATCTTCAGACCGAGGCCGAAGCCATTCGGGAACGCGACGACCAGCCCGGCCAGGGGGAGGGGGGGTTCCAGCGTCGTGCCCGAGGGCGGGGCGATCCCCGGCAGCGCCTCGAATCGTCTCAGGAAGATCGACCCGTCGTCGAACGGCGCGAACCAGTCGCCCGTGGTGGGGCGATGGACGAACAGGCCGAAGGCCGTCCCCTCACCGACCACGATCCCGCCGCGCAGGTCGCTGCCCCCGCTGCCGAGGTCGAAGCCGGCCCGGTTCCCCCAGCGACTGGCGAGCTGCGGGAAGGTGTGGACGTCCGTGTCGTCCTCGAAGCCGAGGTTCCCGGCGAGGCCGTGACGGCGGGTGTCGGAGGCGTGGGCCGGCGTCGATCCGAGCGGCAGGACCAGCGCGGCCAAGGCCAAATACAGCAAGGCGGATGGGGGCTTCATGGGACGACCTCCGGCGGTGACGTCTCGCCGAGCGCCTGCACCAGCCGGGGGTGGAGCCCGCCGAACGAGGAGCCGCTCATCCCCAGGACCAGGTCGCCCGGCTGGGCCTCGGCCACCAGGGTGCGGATGATGTCGGGGACGTCGGGGATCAGCCGGGCCGGGACCCCCCGGGCCGCGATCTGCGCCGCGAGCTCCCCGGGATCGAGCCGGCGCTCGGGCGGGATGCTGTCCTTCTTGATGTAGGGGCGGGCGATGATCACCTGGTCGGCCTCGTCGAAGGCCCGGGTGTACTCGCCCTGGAACACGTTGAGCCGGCTGGTGTTGGATTTGGCCTCGAACACCGCCCAGATCCGCCGGTCGGGGTAGCGCCGGCGGATGGCGCGCAGGGTCTCCCGCACCGCGGTCGGATGGTGGGCGAAATCGTCGATCACCAGCACGCCGCGCTGCTCGCCGATCACCTCCTGGCGCTTGCGGATGCCCCGGAAGCTCGAGAGCCCGGCCTGGATCTGGGCCAGGCTCGCCCCCTGGTGGAGGAGCACGCCGAGGCTGCCGAGGGTGTTGCGCAGGTTGTGCTCCCCGGCGAGGGGGGAGCGCACCTCGCCCAGCTCTTCCCCCTGCCGGAGGAGCCGGAAGCGCACGCCCGTCTCGTCGAAGCGCACGTCGACCGCCCGCAGCGCCGCCGTGGGGCCGAGGCCGTAGGTCACTACCGGGCAGCGGGCGTGAGCTTTCGCGAGACCTTCCGCTCGGGGCTCGTCGCCGCAGACGAACAGGGCGCCCGTCGGGGGGAGCAGGGCGAGGAACGCGGCGAAGGCGCGATCGATGGCCTGGTCGTCGGCGAAGATGTCGGCGTGGTCGAACTCCACGGCCGTGAGGACGGCGATCTGCGGCTGATAGTGCAAGAACTTCGGGCCTTTGTCGAAGTACGCGCTGTCATACTCGTCGCCCTCGACGACGAAGGGCGCGCCCTGGCCCAGCCGGTAGCTGCCACCGAAATCCAGCACGACGCCGCCGACGAGCACCCCGGGATCGAGGCCGGCCGCGGCCAGCAGGTGGCCGGTGAGCGCGGTCGTCGTGGTCTTGCCGTGGGTGCCGGCGACCACGATGGAGGTCCGCCCGTCCAGGAAGCAGCGGGCGACGGCCCGGGGCATGGACATGTAGGGCAGACCCGACTGCTCGACCGCCACGCACTCGGGGTTGGTGCGCCGGCAGACGTTGCCGATGATCACCAGGTCGGGCACGCCCCCCAGCCGCTCCGGCGTGAGGTTCTCGGCCGCGAACCCTTCGAGGATGGGGATGCCCCAGCGCTGGAGCTGGGTGCTCATGGGGGGGTAGACGTTCTCGTCGGAGCCGGTCACGTGCAGCCCCCGCGCCGCGAGCATCCCGGCCAGGGTCCCCATGCCGGTCCCGCAGATCCCCACGAGGTGGACCCGGGACAGCGGGGCCGGAAGAACCGTCGTCTCGGCCATGATCGCCACTTTCCCGGGTGGTCCGAGCGCGGCCGCGTCGCACGGTCGAAGCGCCGTCCCGCCGGGGGGCTTCATCATCGGAGAGAGTGGGGAGCAGGTCAACTCTGCCGCGGGGGCCGGGAGCCGCCGGCTCCCGACAGGCGCCCGTTGACCTCCGCGCCCGGCTGCCCTAAAGGAGGTACAGGGGCGTCGTGTCCCCGGGGCAGCTCCACAGGGAGGGCTGGAGAGTGGCTGCAGGTCGGCGGTCTCTGGAGCGCGAATTCCTCGTCGGTGGCCTGCTGGTCGCCGTCGTCGGCATCGGCGTGTTGCTGGCGCTGCTCCTCCTCGTCGAGGGGCCGGTCGATCCCGCCGCGATCGAGCCGGCGTCCCTCGACGTGGTCCAGGTGGCGCCGGCCGCCAAGGTCGAGGTGGTCGCACCGGCCGCCCCCGTGGCGCCTGCGCCGCCCCCCGCGGTGGAGCCGGAGGAGGAGCCGGACCTGCCCCGCACCCTGGAGCCGAGCGCCCCCCCGCCCGTCCCTGGCGCGGCCGAGGGCACGGTGCGCGGTCGGGTCCACACCGAGACCGGCGCGCCGATCGTCGACGCGCGCGTCCAGGTGGAGCGGGGGCGTCGCCTGCTCGACGAGGGCAACACGAGCGCCACGGGCGAGTTCGCCATCGGTCCCCTGGAGGCGGGCCACCTGCGCCTGACCGTGAGCCACCCGGACTACGCCGAGGCGGTGCTGCGCTACCCGCAGATCCCCGCCGAGCCGCTCGACATCACCCTGCGCCAGGGGGGGATGATCGAGGGCAAGGTCGTCGACGATCGCAGCGGCCAGCCCATGGCCCACGCCGCGGTGCGCGCCGGGCTGGGCGGTCCGGGGGGCCAGGCAGCGCCCAACGTCAACACGGTGCTCGACCGGGGGACCCGCTCCGACGACACCGGTACCTTCCGCCTGGAGGGCCTGCCCCTCGGCCAGGTCAACGTCGTCGCCTCCGCGCCGGGCTACGCGGTCTCCGCCCCCGAGACGGTCCAGATCCAGGCCGGGACGAAGGTCACGAACCTGACCCTCCGGCTGCAGCGGGAGGGGGTGGTGGACGGCCGGGTCGTGGACGACGCGGACGGCAAGCCCATCCCCCGCGCCCTGGTGGTCTTCCGCCCCCCCTACCCGGCCGGCCCGCGCCGGGCGCGGACCGCGGCCGACGGCTCCTTCAAGCTCAAGGGCGTCTCTCCCGGGACGGTCTCCATCGAGATCACCCGCACGGGCTACATGACCCGCTGGCTCTCGGGCCTCAACGTCTCGCCGGGCGAGTCCCTGAGCAACGTCGAGGTGCGGCTGCAGCGGCCGGGCGGGGCGCTCGCCCCGGGCGGCGGGACCACCAGCCAGGGCCTGGTCCACTCCACGCCCAAGCTGCAGTACGCGGGCATCGGGGCGCGGCTGGGCAAGGCGGAGAGCGGGGTCCGCATCGAGTCGGTCTTCCCCGACTCACCCGCCGCGCAGGTCGGGCTGCAGCAGGGCGACGTGATCCTCGAGGTCGACGGCAAGAGCCTGGGCGCCATGGACCTGACCCAGGTCGTCGAGATGATCAAGGGCGAGGAGGGGCGCATGGTGAGCCTGATGGTGCGACGCGCCGACGGGCGCACCGAGTTCATCCAGCCCGTGCGGCAGTTGCTGAACCTCTGAGCGCCGGCTGACCTCGCCCGCTGGTCCTTTCAGGCTGAATCCGCAGTAGATTTCGTGACGTTCGACTCAGGCAGCGGCACCACCTGCGCGAGGCTGGTCTCGTCCAGGCGGGTCCGCAGCTCCGCCTCCAGCCCCTCGAGCCAGTCCTCCAGGGGACCGCCTGCATCCCGGCGGCCGGCGTGGAGGCGTGGCCGACGGACCGCCTCGACCACGTCCCGCAGCCGGATCCGCTCGAGGCTGCGCCCCGGTAGCAACCCCTGCCGCCCCTCCGTCTCCTCCTCGCCGCACGCCGTCTGGCTCCGCAGGAAACCCTGCTCGAGGAGGAGCTGCACCATGACGGACACGGCCTCGCGGTCGGCCGCGCACGCGCTGGCGAGCTCCTGCTCGTCGGGCGCCGGGAGGCCGCGCTCGAAGGCCTCCCCGACCACGGCGAGCAGCCGGCAGGCCAGCCCCTCCCCAGCCTGCAGGCGCCAGAAGCTCGAGCGACGGGCCGCGGCGTCGAGCACGTCCTGCCGCGCCCGCCGGAGGGAGTCGAAGTGCTGCAGGATGTAGCTGTACTCCACGCCCACGAGCACGATCAGCCACAAGACGTAGATCCAGACGAGGAACAGCGGGATCAGGGCCAGCGCGCCGTAGAGCTTGGTGTAGCTGGTGGACAGCGACTCCGACAGGAAGTAGTTGAAGGCGAGCTTCACCGCCTCGATCCCGATGGCCGCGAGCAAGGCCCCGACCGCGGCCCAGCGCCAGCGCACGGTGCAGGTGGGGAACAGCTTGTAGGCGCACACGAGGCTCACCCAGCTCACCGCGAGGGGCGTCAGGTAGGCCAGGAGCTCCGCGACCACGCCTCCCGGGATGAAGCCCTGCACCCGCCCGCTCTGGATCAGGCTCACGGTCAGCAGCAAGGGGCCGAGGGTCAGCATCGTGTAAAAGATCGTGAAGCGGATGAAGCGGCTCCGCTTGCGTTGCGTACGCCAGATCTGATTGAAGGTCTCGTCCACGGTCTCGAGCAGGGAGACCGCGACCACGATCAGGGAGATCATGCCCACCCCGCCGATGGCGCCGAAGCTGATCTGCGAGGTGAAGCCGATGATCTTGCTGGCGAGGACCTCCGCCTCGTTGGGCGGCATGACCAGCCCGGCGACGAAACGGACGACCGGTGACTCGGGGCCCGAGAACGCGCCGAAGGCCTTGAGCAGGGAGAGGGCGACCGCGGCGGTCGGGACGACGGAGAGGATCGTCTTGTACGCGAGGCTCGAGGCTTGCTGGTAGCAGCGATCCTCGCCGATCTGCTGCACTACCTGGAGGGTGACCCGCAAGGGCTTCAGCAGGCGGGCCCGCCCTCCCCCCGGCCCGGCGGCCCCGGCGACGAGCGGGTCCTTGAACAGGAGGACCGCCAGCTTCGCCCACTCGCTGATCCGGTCCAGCCATCCGGCGACGGTCCGCGTCTGCTCCATGGGGGCAGTCTAGCCGTCCCGGGCGAGGCTGGCCAGTTCTGCACCGTCCTCGTCGGCCGTGAGGACGAGGTCGGCGAGCAGGGCGATGAACTCGGGGTCGTCGTTGAAGGCGCGGATCCGCTCGACCCGCGTCGCGCCGGCCGTGACCAGCTCCTGCTTCACCTCGATGTCGAGCTCATGCAGGGTCTCCAGGTGGTCGGAGACGAAGCTCAGGGGCACGAGCAAGATCTCCCGCTGCCCGGCCGCGATCCGCTCCCGGGCGACGGTCAGCAGCTCCGGGCCGAGCCAGCGCACCGGCCCCGAGCGGCTCTGGTACGCGAGCTGCGGGGGGACGGCGGAGACGCCCCGCGCCGGGAGGTGCGCGACCAGCCAGCGCTGGAGATCCTCGATCTCGCGCTGGTAGGGGTCGCCCCGCTCCAGGAAGGAGAGCGGGACCGAGTGCGCGGTGAACAGCACCAGCACCTCGTCCCGAGCGGACGCCGGCCAGCGGTCCAGGGCTTCGACGATCCGGGCCAGCAGGAGCTGGCGGTAGCGGGGCGCGGCCGAGAAGCGGTCGACCACGCGCAGGGACGCCGGCGGGGGCCGGTCGGCGAGGGCGCGCTGGAGGTCGGTCAGGGAGGAGCCGGTGGTCGTCGCGCTGAACTGCGGGTACAGGGTGACCGCGACCAGCTCCTGGACCCCCGCCCCGGCCAGCTCGGCGAGGGCCTCCCCGGCGAAGGGGTGCCAGTAGCGGAAGGCCGGGCGGACCAGCACCGACCGGTCCGGGAGGCGGCGCTCGAGCTCTCGCTCCAGCCCCCGGGCTTGCTGCAGGGTGTTGGGCAGCAGCGGGTAGCCCCCCATCTCCCGGTACCGGGCCGCGGTCAGAGGAGCCCGGCGGGCGCTGACCAGGCGGGCGAGCAGCCACTGGCCGAGGGCGCCGCCGGGGAACCGGATGATCTCCCGATCGGCGAAGAGATTGCGCAGGAAGGGCCGCACCGCCGCTTCCCCGTCCGGCCCGCCGAGGTACAGCAGCAGGACGCCCAGCGGGGGGTGACCGCTCACCGGTCCCCCTCCGCGAGCGGCGTCGCGGGCACGTGCCGATGGACCTCGTCCACGAGGATCTCCACGGAGGCGGGGGGCGTCTCCGGGAGGATGCCGTGGCCGAGGTTGAAGATGTGGCCCCGGGCGGCCTTCCCCTGGGCGCACACGGCGCGGGCCCGCTCCCGCAACACCTCCTCGGGGGCGAACAGCAGGGCCGGGTCGAGGTTGCCCTGGAGGCTGTGGCGCGGAAGCTGGGCCGCCGCGAGGTCCAGGGGCAGCCGCCAGTCGACGCCGAGCACCGCGACGGGCAAGGGCTCGAGCAGATCGAGGAAGGCCGCGGCGTCGGGAGCGAAGTAGATCACGGGGACCTTCTGCTCCTGGAGCCGCTGGACCACCTGGGACACCCACGGCAGGGCCAGGGCCGCGTAGTCCTCCCGGGAGAGGATGCCGGCCCAGGAGTCGAAGAGCTGCACGGCCTGGCAGCCCGCGGCGATCTGCGCCTCGAGGTAGCGCGCCGAGGTCTCGGCCAGCTTCGCCAGCAGCGTGGCGTAGGCCGCGGGCTGCTGCCAGGCGAGCTGCTTGACCCGGGCCCAGCTCCGGGAGCCCGCACCCTCCACCGCGTAGCAGGCCAGGGTGAAGGGGGCCCCCGCGAAGCCGATCAAGGGGACACGCTCCCGCAGCGCCTTCAGGGTGCGGGTCACCGACTCGGCGAGGAAGGGGGACGCGACCGCGGGATCGGGGACCGGGAGGGCCGTCACCGCGGCCTCGTCCCGCACGGGCCGCGCCAGCACCGGCGCCGGGTTGAACTCGAGCCCGAGCCCCATGGCCTCCAGGGGGATGGTCAGGTCGGAGAAGAGGATCGCCGCGTCGAGGTCGTAGGTGTCGATGGGCATCCGGGTCGCCTCGGCCACCAGGTCCGGGTCGTGGCAGAGGTCCAGGAAGGAGGCGCGCTCCCGGAGGGCGCGGTACGCGGGGAGGTAGCGCCCGGCCTGGCGCATGATCCAGATCGGGGTGCGCGCCACGGGGAGCCCCCGGCAGGCACGGAGGAAGGTGCTGCGCTCTTCAGTAGCCATGATCGCCTACTCCTCGGGCTGATCTTGGAACCAAGATCCCTGAATCAATCTGCGGAATGGTCCGAAACTCCCAGCTCCATGCCCGTCCCCCCGGGGTCGTGGGGCAGGCTCCCGCGCAGGGACCGGAGGTAGAAGAACGGCGTCTGGTGGAGGAAGCTGGAGACCCGGGGCATGTAGACGTCGGCGTAGCTCTCCACCTGCCGGGCCAGCAGGCTCTTGTCGTTGCCCGCACGCATCAGCAGCCCCCAGTTCCGGTTGTGGACCTCGCCGGCCTGACGGGCCAGGGGGCCGATCTGGTCGTCCAGCGCGGTCAGGCGCGTCCGCAGGCTGGCCGCCTCCTGGCTCGCCGCCTCGGGGAGGACGGCGGGCGGCGGGCCGTAGCCGTGGGTCAGCCGCAGCCGCTGGACGCGGAGCTGGCAGGCGCGGTACTCGAGCTCCTCCTTCTCGGCCATCAGCCGGTCCAGGAGCGACTGCTGCTCGGCGAAGCCTTCGATGGCCTGCAGCTCCTCGTCCAGCTCCGGCAGGATCAGCCCGGTGCGCCAGCGCAGGAGGTTCTTGGTCACCTGCACGTCGGAGAAGAGGTGGTCGCCGACGTAGAGGATCTGGTCGCCGTTCAGCCCGAGCTTCTCCTCGACCAGCCGGGCGTTGCCGCCCCAGTAGAGGGCGCCGGGCCGCAGGGGGCCGGACGCGGGCCGCAGCAGGCCCTCCTCGGTGACGATCTCGAAGCAGGCCGGGTGCGCGTCGAAGAAGGCCGGCTTGCTCGCGGCGACGATGACGACGTCGAACAGCTCCCGCCAGGTGGTGCCCGCGGGCAAGAACCGGTCGAAGGTGTAGGCCATCATCGCGGCGGTGTAGGACGCCTCGGAGTTGGTCACCAGCAGGAGCTTCTTGCCCGCGTGGCGCTGATCGAGCAGGGCGAGGGGCGTCTCCTCGTCGAGGATCACGAAGCGCTCCGGCTGCGCGACGATCTCCTGCTTGAGCTGCCCCTCGAGGTGCGCGTGATCGAGGGTGCTGCGCACCATGCGGTACAGGTCCGCGTAGCCGAGCACCGCCGGCGCCTTCCCGGCATCGAGGATCTCGACGAGCTGTGCGTACAGCACGGCCTCGGAGATCGAGAAGAGGGTGTTGAGGAACACCCAGCGGGGTTCAGCCAGTCCGACGATGATCCGGGTGTAGACGGTCCGCTGCTCTTCGTAGTCGAGGGGGCGCGTCCCGTGGGTCGCCCGCTTCACGAAGCCGAAGCGATTGACCTTCAGCAGGTTGCCGAGCTGGGTGTCGATGACCAGCCCCCGCACCGCCAGCTCCGGATCGAACACACAGTCGTCCACGGGCCAGCCCTGCTCCGCGAGGCGACGGCGGGTGTGCTCGTAGGCGCAGCGCTCCCACTCGGCCATCCGGTACTGCACCAGGGTGTAGTCCATGTCGTAGCCGATGGCCGAGATCGCTCGCAGGTTGAGGGTCCGATTGCAGAAGATGCGCCGCCGGGTCGGCGGGCTGCCGGGCAGAGTGTCGTCTCGTCTTGCTGGCGCCACCGATCGCTCCCTCGCGGGGCCGTCCAGGCCCCGCCGCCGCCGCATCCTAGCACCTCCCCGGGCGGATGTCCGCTGGCGCAGCCGGGTGGCGGGAGCATTCCGGGAGGGCCCCCCGCCTGTCCGCTCGCCGGGCCACGATCCGTCGAAGCAGGGGACAAGGCCGGCCGACGGCGCTAAATTGACAGCTCCGATGACGGGTGGCTAGGGTGGAACGTCAGGGAGCAGCATGAAGATCGGCAAGTACACGCTCATCAAGAAGCTCGCGACGGGGGGCATGGCCGAGATCTTCCTCGCCCAGCAGGAAGGCCCCGCCGGATTCCAGAAGACCGTGGTGATCAAGCGCATCCTGCCGCACCTGGCCGAGGACGAGCGCTTCGTGACCATGTTCCTCAACGAGGCCCGCCTCGCGGCCCTGCTCAACCATCCCAACGTCGTGAGCATCTACGATCTGGGCGAGGACCGGGGCAGCTACTACCTCGCCATGGAGTACATCCACGGCCGCTCCCTCGACCAGATCCTCGCCCGGGCCGAGCACGCGGGCCAGCCGGTCCCGCTCGAGATCTGCGCCCGGATCATCGCCGACGCCTGCACCGGCCTCGACTACGCCCACAAGTTCGCCAGCCTCGACGGGACGCCCCTCAACCTCGTCCACCGGGACGTCAGCCCGCAGAACATCCTCGTCACCTTCGGCGGGCTGGTGAAGGTCGTCGACTTCGGCGTGGCCAAGGCCGCGACCAACGTCGGCAAGACCCAGACCGGCGCGGTCAAGGGCAAGTATGCCTACATGTCCCCGGAGCAGATCGCGGGCCAGCACCTCGACGGTCGCTCCGACGTCTTCGCCCTCGGGGTGGTGCTCTTCGAGCTGGCCACGGGCCGCCGGCCGTTCGGCGATCAGAGCGACCTGCTGGCGGTGACCGCGATCCTCAACGAGGCCCCCCAGATCCCCCGCCAGTTGCGTCCGGATTTCCCGACGACCCTCGAGGAGATCCTCTTCAAGAGCCTGGAGAAGGACAAGACGCGGCGCTACCAGGACGCGCACCTCCTGCAGGTGGACCTCGAGCGCTTCATCCGGGCGCAGGGCAAGATCGTCTCCGCCCAGGAGGTCGCCGGCTTCCTCGGGGAACTTTACGGGGACACGGCCCACGAGAACCTCGCCCTGCGGGCGGCGGAGCTGACGCCGATCCGGGACGAGGATCCGACCGACATCGCGGTCACCAAGGCGGTGGTCCTGCGTGCCGAACCCGCCGCCCCCAGCCCCGCGCCCGCGACCGCGGCCAGCGCAACCAGCGCGGCCAGCGGCGCGGCGATGGCTGCCGCGGTCGCGCCCACCCTCGCCGTGTCCACTCCGGCCCCGGCCGTCGATGCCGAGGGGCTGCCGCTGTTGTTCGGCCCGTCCCCGCCGGCCGAGGGCGTGCCGGCCCCGGCTGCCGACGAGGGCGACCGACCGACGGTCCGGCTGGGCAGCACGGCCGGCGTCGTCGCGTGGGAGCGCGAGGAGCCCGCGCCTGCTCGCCGCCGCTCCCCCCTGCTGATCGTCGGCCTGGTCCTCGGCCTGCTCTTCCTGTTCGGCCTCGTGGGCGCCGGCGGGCTCTACTTCTGGCTCATCGCGGCCCCGGCCCCGGACGCGCAGTCCGGCAACCTCGTGCCGCCGGCCAGCGTCCCCGTGGCGACGCCCGCGCCGGCCACCTCGGTCCCGGCCTCGCCGGCGTCCCGGCCGCCGGTCGGCGCCGCGACGCTCTCCCCGTCCGTGGAGCCGCCGCGGCCCGTACCGCTGCCGCTGCCCCCACCGGCGACCGCCCAGGGTGCCGGGGCGTCGGCCGGGGTCGCAACCGTGCCCAGCAAGCCCACGCCGCCCCCGCCCCCACCCCCGCCCGTGTCCCGGCCGGAGGGGGAAGGCGATGGGGGAGCCGGACCGCCCAAGCCGCGGCCCACGGGGACGGTGCTGATCCAGGCCCCCTCCAAGGCCGACGTCTACGTGGACGGGAAGCTGGTGGGCAGGATGCCGTTGCCGGATCTCCCGCTGGCCGTCGGCCGCCACGAGATCAAGGCGGTCTGGGGGGACGGTTCCCGGGACCCGGTCGTGCAGACGGTGCTCGTGACGAAGGATGGCGTCATCAACGTCTCCCTCTTCCCGTGAGCACCGCCGCACGTCACCCTTGCTGCGGGAGGAGAGCGTGACTGCACCGATCCTGATCTACAACCTCTTCCCGCGGCTCGTCGGGCCCCTGGATCGCTGGCTGCCCCATGCGCACCGCGCCGCGGAGCTCGGCTTCTCCTGGCTGTTCGTCAACCCGGTGCAGCCCCCGGGGCTCTCCGGGAGCATTTACTCGATCAAGGACCACCTCCGGGTCGACCCGGACCTCCTGCCCCCCGGGACCACGGGTGACGGCCGGCCCGAGCTCCAGCAGGTGCTCGGACAGATCCACGACCTCGGGCTGAAGGTGATGGTCGACCTCGTGGTCAATCATACGGCCATCGACTCGCCCCTGATCGCGAGCCACCCGGCCTGGTTCTCCTGGAGCGAGGAGAACGGGACGGCCACGGTGCGGCACCCGTTCGTGGACGAGGCGGGCAACCCGCCCCGCCGGGTGATCTGGGGGGATCTGGCCGAGGTGAACAACGAGACCTCCGACGACCTCGAGGGACTTTGGTCCTATTGGGAGGAGGTGGTCACGGAGGGCGTCCGGCTGGGCTTCGACGGCTTCCGCTGCGACGCCGCCTACAAGGTCCCCGCGCGGCTGTGGCGCAGGCTCACGACCCGGGCGCGCAGTCTGCTCCCCGAGGCGATGTTCGCGGCCGAGACCCTCGGCTGCGGCATTCGGGAGATCCTCGCCTTGCAGGGCTGCGGCTTCGACCTGCTCTTCAACAGCTCCAAGTGGTGGAACTTCGATCAGCCCTGGGCCCTGGAGCAGCACGAGCTCTTCCAGAGCGTCGCCCCCTCCATCTCCTTCCCCGAGTCCCACGACACGGAGCGGCTCGCCGAGACCACCGGCGGCCTGCTGGCCGTCCAGCAGCAGCGCTACGCCTTCGCCGCCGCCTTCAGCAAGTCGCTCATGATCCCCATCGGGTACGAGTTCGGCGCGCGTCGCCGGCTCGATGTCGTGACCACTCGCCCGGAGAGCTGGGAGGAGCCCGCGCTCGACCTGCAGGCGTTCATCCGGCGCGTCAACGAGCTGAAGGGAGAGCACCCGCTGCTGCAGCGCGAGGGGGAGATCTTCGCCCTGACCCCCTTCGACCGCCCGACCCTGGTCCTCGGACGGCGCGATCCGGCCTGGCGGGAGGGGATGTTGATCCTGATCAACAAGGACTGGCGACAGCCCCAGCCAGTCCAGCTCCCGTCCTCGCTGGCCGAGCGGATCGGGACGCACCCGAAGCGGCTGCGCCTGCACCGCCTGTTCGCCGGCAGCGAGGAGGAGTGGCCGGCCGAAGAGTGGCTGATGCTCGAGCCGGCGGAGGTGGTGTACGCCCTGGGCCCGCCGCCGCCCGTCACCCCGGCCCCCAGCTCGCTCCCCTAGTCGCCCACCCTCACCTCGGCGTCCGGTGGCCAGACTCCGCCCCGCCGCCCTGCCAGCCCTGCTCGTCACGGTGCAGCGCGCTGCTCAGGGGGCGAAGTAGAGGATCAGGTACTCGCCCGCGACCCGGGTGCGCACGAGCTGCACGACCTGGCTGCCGAAGAGCGGCGCCGGGAGGACGAGCTGCGTCGCGAGCAACTGGTCGAGGACCAGCGTGTACAGGTCCGGCAGGCGGTCGGCCAGGGTCGAGCCTGGGAGCTCGGCCAGCAGCTCGGAGCCGACCATCCTTGGCGTGACCTCCGTACCAGTCAACCGCAGCGCGATGCCGGCGCCGCGCTTCCCCCGCCAGGCCACGGGCTCCAGGTCGAGCACCACGTCGGCCGTCGCGGTCAGCAGCCGAAGCTGGGCGCCGTCCACGGGGAGGTAGAGGTCGAGGGCGAGCCGCCGCAAGGTCACCCGCACGCCCGCGGGCGTCTCCAGGAGCGCGAGGGTCGAGGGCTCACCGGGCCTCAGCAGGGCCAGCAGAGGGCTGCTCGGGGCCGCGAGGCCCGTGAGGGGGAGCAGGTCGGCGAGGTCCCCGGCGGTCATCCCGCTCAGGGCCTCACCGCGCAGGGGCTGGCAGAAGAAGCCGGCCTCGAGCGCGGTAGCCGTGAGCCGCGCCAGCCCCTGCGCCGAGATGGCGAGCTGCACCCCGGCCGGGGAGACCTGGGGACCCACCTCCGGGAGCGGGAACACGGGCGGCCAGCTCGGGGCGGCCGGCTCGGTGATGCCCGGCGGCGCACAGCGGCCGGTCTCCCGGGCGGCAAAGCCGACCTGCAGCGGGAGCCGTAGCCCGGACGCGCCCACCGCGAAGCTGGCGCCGTCCACCGGCGACACGCCGCCGGTGGAGGCCCGCAGGCCGAGCAGCAGGCTGCCCTCGACCGGCGCCGGCGAGCCGAGCTGCCCCTGGAGCGAGGTGGTCAGGCCGAACGACGTGCTCAGCTCCTCCGGCAGCCGGGCGATCCCCTCCTCGAGGGCGTCCCACACCGCCTGCCGGACCAGCTCCCGGAGGAGGTCCTGGCCAGTGCCCAGGGCCTGGAGGCAGCCCGGCGACAACGTGGCGTGCGGTGAGGGGACGTAGCTCTGGTGGCTGGGGGACGTGAGGCGCGGGCTGCCCGTCGCATCGCTGCCCGCCTGCAGGTCCAGCTCCGCGAGGACGGGGTCCCACGTCAGGTCGAGGCGACAGCGAGTCAGGACGCCGAGGGGCGGGCGGACGAGGAGGTCCAGGGCGACGTCGGGGAGACTGCCCGTGAGGTGCAGCGCGAGGGCCTCCTCCTCGGCGGCGAGAGAGGAGAGCGACAGCCTGCCCGTCCAGCCGCTCGTGCCGAAGGTCACGGTCCCCCCCGCCGGGAGGGCGACGTGGCCCGCGGGGAGGGTCACGGGCAGGTCGCCGAGCCCCGCTCGCTCGCTCAGCGCGAGCTCGGTGAGCTGGCGCAGCCCCTCCGGGGTGAGCTGCAGGGTCGCACCGTGGAGCAGGGGCTCCGGGAAGGCGGCCGAGGTCTCGGTCAGCTCCCGGCAACCCGTCAGCAGCAGCAGCGTCCCCAGCAGCAAACGACGGGCGCACCTCATGGCCAGACGACCTCGACGGTCCGCCGGGGCGGCTCCCCCGCGGCGTGACCCGGGGAGAGGCGGGTGTGGACGACCACCGAGCGCCCTTCGGCATCCACGGCCTGGGAAGCCCAGAGGCCCACGACGCCCTCGGTGACGATCCGCTGCCGGGTCCACCCGGTGTCGCTGCGCTCCGCGAGCATCAGGTCGAGGGCCGCGGCGTCGAGGTACGCGATGCGCGGCCGCCCCTCCCGACCGTAGACGAGGGACGCGTACTGGCCGACGAGGCTGGCCGGTCGGAGGGCGGCGCCCTCGTTCGCTCCCGGATCGACGACCTCGATCCGCAGCAGCCCCTGGTCGTTGAAAGCGAACAGCAACTGGCCCCGGGTGCCGTCGAAGAAGGCGACGGCCGCGTTGCCCAGGGGGTCGAGGCGCAGGCTGGCGAACCGCCCGACATCGCCCGTGTCCTCGCCGGTCACGGGGTCCCGGCCGGCCAGGAGCGTCGTCTGCCAGCCGCCGGCCTCCCGGGAGCTGACCCGCAGGTCACCGCCACCTTCGTCGTAGTGCGCGACCAGGGTGCGGCCGTTGCCACGCACGATGGCCGGGTAGAGGCCCCGCCGCCCTCCCTCGTCATCCGGCAGATCGACGGCCTCCGTCACCCAGCGGGTGTCCTCCTGGTGGACCACCGCGAGGCCGCGCGACTCCTCGTCGTGGGAGGCGATCCAGGGGAGGCCGGCCGCGTCGACCGTCAGGCTGATCCCCCCTCCGGGCCTCGCTTCGCCCGCGGGGCGGGCGTCGATGGTCTCGATGGACCAGCCCTCCTCGTCCCGCTCGGCGAGGCGGAGCCGCCCGGCGGCGCCGCCGTTGAAGGCGACCAGGATCCCGACCTCGCCGGCCACGGCGCCGGAGCGCAGGGCCAGGCTCACGCCCTCGGCCAGCCCGGCGCCCTCGGCCAGCAGCTCCACCGTGAGGTCGCTGCCGCGGACGCTGCTCGCCACCGCGAGGACCGGGTGCTGCTTCCCGCGGGCCCAGGTCGCGAACCAGACCGTCCCATCGGGGGCGACCGCGGCCGAGGTGTGCCGGCCCAGCTCCTCGAGCTCGGTGGGCAAGTCCGGCGTCTCGGCGCAGCGTCCGGTGGCCCGGTCGCAGAGCTGGCCGGGGGGGCAGCCCTCGTCCACGCAGCCCCGGTCCGGGCGGCCGCAGGCCACCGCACCCAGGGCGCCGCTCAGCGCGAGCGCGACCAGGAGCCCGCGGCGCCCCCGGCCTCCTGCAGGCCGCACTGGGGGACCCTGTCGAGGAGGCACCCGCGTCACCGCTCCACGGGCGGCCGGAGGATGAGGTGCAGTCCGGCCGCCTCCGGGTCCGCCTGGCGGTCGATCCGGTGGCAGACGACCGCATACCCGGTGTCGGTGGTCGCGGCGTCGATGTAGAAGCCGAAGGCGCCCGCGTAGGGGCGCTCGTCGCCAGCGAGGGTCTGCCGGCTGAAGCCGCCGCCGGGCAAGGGATGCGCCTCGAGCAGGTCGAGGGTGGTGGCGTCCTGGTAGAAGACGTGCAGCACGCCGTCCCGATCGAGGATCAGCCGGCTGTCGGCTCCGACGCGGTGGATGGCGACGTCACCCGCCTCGTCCATCCGCAGGCCGTCGTCGATGATGCTGCGGGAGCGGGAGGGCAACTGGGGTAGAGGAGCTGCCCGCGGCGGCGATCGGTGTAGGTGATGTGCTCGAGCCCGATCCCGTCGACGAGCAGGCTGGGGGAGAACCCGAAGTCGCCCGGATCCAGGCCGTCCGGGCCCGGGAGACCGTCGAGGGCCTCGGCGGGGGCGAAGACGAGGCCCGCCGGATCCTGGGCGACCCGCCAGAGCGCACCCTGGGTGGTGTCGTGGAAGACCGCGACCAGGGAGCCCGTCGGCGTGAAGGCGAGGTCGATGCCGACGCCGATCCCCTGGGGCAAGCTGGTCGGTCCGGCGGCCACCCCGGCGGTGGGCGCGGCCGCGACGTCGAAGAAGCCCCAGTCGTCGCGGCTCGCAGGGGCCGCATCCCGGGCGAGGGCGATCCGCACCCGGCTCTCCCGACCGCCGCCCTCCCGGGGCAGGTCCGCGACCCGGTAGGCGATGGCCGGCACCCCGTAGGCGTCCAGGGTCAGGGCGGCGTAGCTCCCCGCGTCGCCCTCCTCGTCGAGGACGTAGCTCTGGAAGCGGTACTCGCCCTGACCATCGGCTGTGCCGCGGGCAAAGAGCAGGTCTTTGGTACCAGCATCCTGGTAGGCGAGGAGGATGCCCCCCTGGCCGTTCACCGCCACCCTGACGAACCGGCCCCGATCCGGGCCCGGCGCCTTCACGCCGCCGCGCGGGCCGTCCGGGGCACCCTCGATCTCCGCCGGGAAGGGCAGACCGTCGACGAGCACGAAGCGGATCCCCTGCTCCCGCTGGGCGGGCCGGTAGATCCCGAGGATCAGATCCCCGTAGGTCTTGTCGTAGGCCGCGATGGCCAGCACACCGGCGCCGTACGCGACGGACGCGTAGGGGCCGACGACGCCGGGCGGCAGGGGGGCGAGGGCCTCGCAGCTACAGCCGAAGTCGACCCACCGGCACTCGCTGGGGGAGAACTCGCCCGGCGTGGCCACCACGGCTCGCTGGCCGGGGTCGCAGAGGTCCTCGGGGCAGGCGGGCTGCTCCGGGACCACGCACCGGTGCTCCCCGGTGCAGCAGACCTCTCCCTCCCCGCAGCCGCCGGGGCAGAGCTCCCGCCAGACGCACTCGCCGCCGACACACTCCTGGCCGTCGAGGCAGCCTCCCGGGCAGCCCGCGCCCTCCCCCTCCCCCTCCCCCTCGCCTTCTCCCTCGCCCTCACCCTCGGTGCCGAGGTCGGCTCCGACCTTGACGACGGGCCGGTCCTCGTCGCAGCCGGCGATCCCGGCGACGGCCAGCAGCAGCGCCCCGAGGGCCAGCAACGGGCCCAAGCGGCGCTGCGGTCCACGCCGGATGCCGAGCAGGCCGAGCAGGGCCAGCCCGAGGACGACCCCGAGCCCGCTGGTGGAGGCCGCCGCGCCCACCGTCGCGCAGCCCGCGACCGCGGCGGGCTCCGGTGCGAGGGGGGCGACCGCGGTCACGGGGACGACCAGGGGCTCGGCCGGCCGCCCCTCGTCGATGGTCAGCGGGAACCCGAGCCGTGGCGCCCGGGGGAGGGCGTGTCGCGCGGGAGTGGAGAGCACCGGCGGCGCGGGGACGAAGACCTCCAGCCGCGCAGGTGTGGGGTCGAGGGAGCGGTAGGCGCCGACCTGCCGTCCCCGGAGCTCGATGACGTGCTGGCCAGGGATACGGAGCAGCGGGCTGTGGACCCGCAGCCGCGGGGCGCGGCTGAAGGGGGACCAGAAGCCCCCGTCGACGCGCCACTGCACCTCACCGGGGCCGGGGCCGGCCGCTGCGACGGCGGCCTGGACCTCGACGAAGGCCTCGGCGGCGGACGCCGGGAAGGGCGCCACGGGGGAGGTCGCCTCGGCCCGGGTCTCGACCGGGGCTCGCCGCACGGCCTGCTGCGGCTCGTACTCGAGGCCGGCGAAGATTGCCAGCACCGCGTTGCCCTCCACGCTGGTGGCGACGCCCTCGCTCAGATCCAGGACGAAGCCCTGGAAGGAGGGGATCGCGATGGGCTCGAGGAGCTGCTCCGTGAGCAGCGGCAAGCCGATGGACAGCAGCAGGGGGAGCAACCCCTCGATCTGGATGGGCTGCTCGGTCAGCAGCTCGCTCTCCACGACCGTCAGGCTGGTCTCCAGGCTCTGCTGCAGCCGGGCCGTGTCGATGACCGGGATCACCCCGTTGTCGGGGGTGAACTCGACCCCGAGGGGCAGCGCCAGATCGAAGACCAGGCGGAGGATCCGGACGGTCCGCCCCTCGACGAAGGTGTGGAGGTCCACGGCGAGGTCGTCCAGCTCGAGGGTGACGAGGGGGCTGTCGATGAGCAGGGTCTCCGGGTCGTCGGGGTCTGGGCGGAAAGTACCACGCCCGAGGGTGATCTGCGGGGGTGCCTTGGGCTCGAGGGTCAACGCGATGGGACGATTGGTCCAGTCGGTGATCCCCCGGATGGAGGGCAAGAACATGGCCAGGCTGTCGGTACTGAGGAACGAGCTCAGGGAGCTGTCCACCTCCACGAGCAGCAGGCCGGCCGAGTAGGCGGCCCAGAGGATCCGCTGCAGGACGAGCCGGTGGATGCCGACGGCCGCCTCGAAGGGGGTGCCGTCGGGCGCGGAGTTGCCCGCCAGGGCGCCGGCCCGCGGGATCGCGGACGCCACGGGCTCCGAGGCGGGGGTGACCCGCGGGATCGGCTCGGTCGTCGCACCGGCGATGGCCCCGATGCTGAGACCGCCGGCCTCGACGTGGGCGAATCCGCCCGCGACGCCGAGGTACCGGAGCCCTGCCGGGTCGGGCCGCAGGAAGTTGCCGAGGAGCTGCGCCGGGTCGAGGTCGCCCTCGATGCCCAGGGGGCGGGTCTGGCAGCCGCCCGCCCGCACGCAGCGGTCGTTCTCGCAGGTGCCGCCCGCGCTGCAGCTCCCGTCCGGCCCACAGGGCTGGCAGAGGAGCTGGTTGGCGAAGGCGGCGGCGAGGTTCTCCAGCGGCGGGGTCACCAGGGTGAAGATCAGGTCGGTGAACCAGCCGAGGTTGAGGATCCCGTTGACCGCCGCGCAGATCACCGGATCGCCGCTGGCGTGGTACTCGAGCTCGCCCAGGTCGATCTGCGGCCGGCCGATGTGGGGAGCGAGGTAGGCGGTCCCCTCCTCCAGCTCGAGCACCACCGGGACGCTCACCGGGAAGGCCTGGCCCGTGACCTCCGCATCGCAGCGGACCACGTCGAGGTTCCACTCGTCGGGCCCGACCCAGGCGCGACCGCCGGCCGCGAGGCGGATGGCCGCGAACTGGACCGTCAGCTCGACCCGGTTGGGCGAGGCGAGGATCAGGTCGAGGGACTCGATCTCGAGGGCGATCTGACACCCCGGGGTCCCGTCGTCGCACGTTCCCGAGCAGTACTCGTAGCCGCCAACCGCCGACCCGCCGCCCGCCTGGGGGACACACGTGGAGAGCCGGTCGCCGAGGAGGTCCAGCAGGATCGGCCGCAGGTTCTCCTCGGCGAAGCGGATCCCCGACTCGGAGACGCGGACCTGGACCCCACCGGCGTTGAAGGACTTGGCCGGGAAGGTCCCGCGGACCTCGCCGGGGCCGGCGCACCCCTCACCGCCGGACGAGCAGCCCCAGCCGAGCAGGAGCAGGGTCGCCAGCAGGGTGCGCACCGGCAGGAGGCTGCCGGCCGGGGGCGCCGCGGGGGCTCGACTCGAATGGTTCGCTGCCGCAGGCATGCTCGCCTCCTGTACGTCCGACCCGGCCGCAGCAATCGTCGGCTCGGCTCCAGAGTGCGGTCGAGGCTTCATTGGTAGCACCGCCAGGCCGCCGAAGTCAAAGCGGCCCACGGGCCCGCGGCCGGGGTTGCAACCGGAGGCGAGCCTGGGGGATAGTCGGCGAGGGAGGAAGCGGCCACGACGACCCGGATCAGCCAGCCTCAGCCAGACGGCCCGGAGCCGGGGACGCCCTTCGGCGATTACCTGCTGCTGCGGGAGATCGCCGCCGGCGGGATGGCACAGGTGCTCCTCGCCAGGGCCCTCGCCGGGCCTCACGTCGGCGAGCTGGTGGCCATCAAGCGGCTCCACCCCGACCTCTCGGGCGACCTCGAGTTCGTCGAGATGCTGGAGCGCGAGGCCGCGGTCTCGCTGCAGTTGCGCCACCCCAACATCGTCACGACCTTCGAGCAGGGAGCCGTCGGCGACCAGCTCTACCTCGCGCTGGAGTACGTGCCGGGGACGGACCTCTTCCGCCTGCTGCAGCGCCTCGAACGACGGCAGCTCCCCGTTCCGCACCAGGTGACCGCGTACCTCGGCCTCGAGGCCTGCCGGGGCCTGCACCACGCCCATTCCCTGCAGGACCACGAGGGACGCCCCCTGGGGCTGGTCCACCGGGACATCAGCCCGATGAACCTCCTGCTCTCCCGGCGGGGGGAGGTGAAGATCTGTGACTTCGGGATCGCCCGGGCCACGGCGCGCGCCAGCCGCACCAGCACGGGCGTCCTGAAGGGGAAGTTCCACTACCTCTCCCCGGAGTACGCGTGCGGCGAGCCCTTCGATCAGCGCAGCGACCTCTTCTCGCTGGGCATCTGCTTGTGGGAGGCCATCGCTGGCCGGATGCTCTACGAGAGACCGACCGACCGCAGCCTCATCGACGTCGTGCGCGCGGCCGAGGTGCCGGCGCCCTCGCGCTTCCGGGCCGACCTGCCTCCCCGGCTGGAGCAGATCGTGCTGCGGGTCCTGCAGCGCAACCCGGCGAGGCGCCACCCTTCGGCCGCCGAGCTCGGCCGTGAGCTCGGCGAGTGGCTCGGCCGCGACCAGGAGCAGTTCGCGCGTGACCGGCTGACCGATCTCCTCCATAATGCCGAGACAGAGGACGTTGCAGTACCGGGCGGGGCCTCGCTCAGCCAGCCCGGAGGACGGGTCGGGGAGCTGGGGTGCTCGCGGGCATCCTACCAGCGCCAGGCCGACCAGGACACGGCCCGGATCATCCTGCGGGAATCCAGTGTTGGCACTTCCGGGGAGGTCTGGGGCGTCACTGACCCGCCGGCGGAGCAGCAGACGAAGGTCCCGCACAGAGGGCCGCTCCAGACCGACGAGCAGGGAGCAGGTGATGACTGACCGGCCAAAGGGACCAGGCGAGCTGAGCGGCAAGACGGTCGCCATGAGCGCCGACGACGTGTTCGGGGAAGAGGGCGGAGGGGCAGCCCCGCCCGCTGGTGGTCCCCAGGCGAGGCCCGCGCGTCGTCTCCCCAGCCCCGACGACACGACCCCCGACGACGATCCGCTGCTCCCCGCCGGGCCGGCTCCCCGCCGGGCGGCGCCGGCGCCCCGTCCGCCCGCGGCGGCGGCCGCCAAGGCTCCTCCCCAGGCCCCTCCCAAGGCCGCGGGGGCGGAGGGCGGGGCCTTCGAGCAGAAGACCGCCTTCTTCAATGCCAGCGATCCCCGGATCGCCGCGGCCCTGGAGGCGGCAAAGAGCGCTGGTGGCCCCCGCAAGGCCCCGGCGCCACGGGCACCCGGCGCGGCACCGGCCAGAGCCCCGGCTCCGGCCGGCGCCAAGGCCGCCGCTGGCCCGGCCAAGGCCGCTCCCGGCCCGGCCCGGGCCCCGGCTCCGGCCGGCGCCAAGGCTGCGGCCGCCCCGGCCAAGGCCGGTGGCGACGCCTACTCCCAGAAGACCGCCTTCTTCGACGCCAGCGATCCTCGGATCGCCGCGGCCATGGAGAAGGCCGAGGCCGCGAAGAAGGCCGCCGCCGGCCCATCCCCGGCCGCCGCCCGGGCCGTCCCGGCCGGTGCACGACCCGCCGGGGCCCCGGCCAAGGCGGTGCCCAAGGCGCCTGCCGGTGCGGCGCCCGCCCGCCCCCTGATCCGCAAGGTGGAGCCGGCCGCCGAGCCGGCAGCCGCGGCCGCGGGTCCCGAGCAGGAGCCCGTCGTCCGCAGCGTGACGCCCCGCCCCGTGATCCGCAAGGTGGGAGGAGAGGCCGAGGCCCCGACCGCCGAGGCTCCCGCCGCCCCCAAGATCGTCAAGGCGGGGGTCAAGGTCGTGAAGGTGGGCGAGGACGGCGCACCGACCCGCACGCCGACCCCCGTCCCGCCCGCGGAGCCGGCGGCTGCCCCGACCCCGGCCGCATCCGAGCCCGAACCGGCGGGCGAGGCCAAGCTGTCCGCCAAGGAACGGATCGCCCGGGCCAAGGAGCGCAAGGCCGAGCTGGCCGCAGCCGAGAAGAAGGACGAGGCCCCGGCCGAGGCGGCCAAGGGCGAAGCGAAGGCCGACAAGAAGGAACGCCCCGCACGGCGTCCCAAGGGCGGCGACGCCCCGGGCGAGGCGGCCGCGAGCGAGGGCGAGGAGAAGAAGCCCCGTCCGAAGCGTGGTGAGAGCAAGGACGAGGCGGGCGACAAGAAGAAGGCCGACGACAAGGCCGAGCCGCAGATCCGCGTGGCCAAGGGCGGCAAGGCCGAGGCCAAGAAGAAGCTCTCGCCCATCGTCATCGCCACCCTGGTCCTGGTGCTCGCGTTCGGGGCGATCTCCTTCAACTTCATCGTCTCCATGTTCCGGGCCGAGGTCGGCAAGATCGAGGTGGTCACCGAGCCGCCCGGCGCCGCGCTCACCTTCGACGGCAAGAAGCTCAAGGGCAAGACGCCGTTCACCATCACGGACGTCTCGGCGGGCGAGCCCCACGAGCTGGTCCTGAACCTGGCCGACTACGAGGAGACCACCGAGTCCGACATCCGCGTCTCGCCCGACGACACCGAGGAGATCACCATCGAGCTCCGGCCGTTGCCCGGCTCCCTCAAGATCCTCTCGGAACCCGAAGGGGCCGACGTGCTCATCGGCGGCGATCTCCGGGGCAAGACGCCGCTGTACCTCAAGGACCTCGACCGGCGCCGCAAGATGCAGATCACGTTCCAGGAAGAGGGGTACGCCGATCACGAGACGACCTGGAACTGGAAGGGCAAGAAGAAGGACGAAGAGCTGAAGGTCACCCTCGAGAAGGAGAAGACCGGCCGTCGAGGCCGCGGACGCTGAGCACCGGCCCCTTGCCCTGAACCATGACGTTTTCCCCCCCCACCCCGACCTCGACCCCGGCGAGCGGTCCGCCTCGCCAGAGGCGGCTGCTCGCCTGGCTGACCGTCCTGTCCCTGCTCGGCCTCCCCCGGGCGAGCGTGGCCGCCCCCGAGGTCGAGCTCATCACCATGGGGCCCGGCACGACGCTCTTCGACGGCTTCGGCCACGCGGCCCTGCGGGTCGTGGACGCCGAGGCCGGGACCGATCTGGTCTACACCTTCGGCGCCATCGCTTACGACGGTGTGCTCCTCGGCTGGCGCTTCTTGCGCGGCGAGGTGCTCTTCGAGTCCCGTGTCCGGAGCTGGAAGAAGGTCCTCCGGAGCTATACCCGCCAGGACCGTACCATCTACCGCCAGCGGCTGGCGCTGCTGCCCGGTGAGCACCGCTGGCTGGCTGCACGCCTGGCCGAGAGCGTCCTCCCCGAGAATAAGTACTATCGGTACCATCATTTTCGGGACAATTGCTCTACCCGCCCGCGGGACCTCGTGGACCGGGCCACGGGGGGCGCGGTCCGGCGGGCCCTCCTCCGTCCCTCTCCCGACGGGCGGACGATCCGCGAGCTCGGGCTCGAGGGGCTCAGCCTGAACGCTCCCCTGCTGCTCGTGATGAACGTCGTGCTCGGGCGGCTGACCGATCACCCGACCACCGGCTGGGAGGCTGCCTACGTGCCGGCCCGGCTGCGGGAAGAGCTCGCCGTGGCCACCCGGGAGCTCCACGGCCGGGTGGTCCCGCTGGCCGCCCCGGTGGAGGTGGTCTATGCGCGCCAGGCGCCCCTGCGCCGGCTCCCCATCGGCTGGGGCGCGGGCCTCGCGGGGCTGCTCGGTGGGCTCGGCCTGCTGGTCGGTCTGCTGCTGCTGACCCGCCCGGCCTCGACCCGCTGGCTCCCCCGGCTCCAGGGCGCCACGGCGCTGGCCTGGGTTCTGGTCGGGGGCTCGCTCGGGCTCGCGCTGGACACCGTGGCCCTCTCCGAGCTGGTCCCCGAGTTCCGGATCAACGAGAACCTGTTCTTGTTCACCTTGCTCGACCTGGGCCTGCTCTGGCCGGCCCTGGTGTGGCTGAGCGGGCGTCGCGCCGGTCGGCTGCTGGCTGGCGCCTCGTACTACCTGCTGGTCCGGGGGATCGTCGCGGTGGGCGTGCTGCTGGCCCAGGTGACCGGGCTGCTGATCCAGCCGCCGCTGACCCTGGCCGCGATGGTCGCGGCGACGATGCTCCCCCTCGGGCTCAGCGGGCTGCGGCTCGCCCGCAGCTCCGAAAGCTACGCCCCCGCCTCGGCGGCGCCGCCCCCTGCCGCGCTCCTCCCCTCCCCGCCCCGCAGGCGGAAGGAGGCCAAAAAGGCCGGCAAGGTCCGGTAGCGGAAGTACAGCTCCGCCGGTCCGAGGGCCGTCCCGTCGACGAACAGGGTCCCGCCGAGCCGGCGGAGGGTCAGGGGCAGCAGCAGGTACCGGATCCGCTTCTCGCCGAAGAAGCGGTAGGTGTGCCCCGCCGGGTCCACGAAGACCACGCTGTAGCGCAGCCGCCGCCGGAAGGGCAGCCCGATCTCCAGCAAGCTGCCCGGCAGCAGGGGCGCGCCCTGCACCACCTCCTCGAGGCTGGCCTCGCCGGTCAAGGTCAGCGCGTCGCGCCCCCAGGCGCCGACGAACGAAGGCCCCGCGGCGGTCACCGTGAAGGAGAAGCGCCGGGGAGACCCGGCCACCACGGCCGTGCCGCTCATGGTCTCGGAAAACTGGATCGTCATCGCGCACCCTCCGCTACGACAGCCAGCGCTGCGCCCGGTACCAGGAGAGGGTGTTCTCCCAGCCAGCGCGGAAATCGGGATAAGTGTACTGAAATCCCAAGGATTTCAGACGACTGTTGTCGAAGATCGTGTCGCGGATCATGTAAGGCAGGGCCTCCAGGTCGAGGCGGGGAGCGACCCCGTCCGGGACCAGGCGATGCCAGCGGGCCGTCAGCTTCCAGGCCCCGGCGAGGACCCGGTTGAGGCCCGCGGACAGGGCGGGCTGGTTGATCAGGGGGGCGCCGGCCTGGAGCAGGGCTGTCGGGAAGGGCACCCGCCAGGGCAGCGGGCGCATCCCCCCCAGCTCGAGGACGATCTGGGCGTAGTCGCCGAAGGGCGCCGCCTCGTCGGCCGCGACGTTGAAGACGCGGCCGTGGGAGGCGGGCTGCTCCACGAGGAAGAGGGCCGCCCGGGCCACGTCGCACGCGTGGACCAGGTTGGTGCGCGGGCCACCCGCCAGCCCCACGATTCCCCCCCGCAGGGGAGCCAGGAGCACGGGGATCGTGCCCAGGGCGTTCACCAGGACCCGGCCGCGCGGGCCGTAGATCAGGGCCGGCCGCAGCAGGTTGACCGTCGGCCCGGCCTCCGGCCGGGACCGCAGGTAGTCCTCGGCGAGGAGCTTGGCCTGCTCGTAGCCGCTCCCCGCCTTGACCGGGGAGTCCTCGGTGAGGGGGACTGCGCTCGGGGCGTACAGGGAGCCGGTGGAGACGAAGAGGAAGGACCGGCAGCCCGCGGCCTGCGCGGCCCCGTACAGGGAGCGGACCGCGTCGAGGTTGATCGGCGCCTGGGTTTCGAACGGGACGTGGATGTCGACCCAGGCCGCGGCGTGGACCACCGCCTCGATCCCCTCCACGAGCGCGGGGAGGGCCTCGGCCCGGGTCAGGTCGGCCGCGACCCACTGCAGCCCCTCCCGGGGAGCCGGGGCTGGCGCGCCCGGGCGATCCGTCGCCCGGACCTGGTAGCCCCGGGCGAGGGCCTCCTCGACCAGCAACGCGCCGACGGAGCCGGCCGCACCGGTGATCAGCAGGTGACGAGAGGTCGCCCGGGCCCCAGCGGGCGCCGGCGGATCGAGGGGGGTCGTGCTCATCGTCTCCCTCCGAGGAACGGGAATCCCGTTGTCTTACAGGTTGATGGCAGATTGGTCCGACCAATTTGGCTGAGTATGACGCAGTGCGGCGGGGTGCGTCAAGAGCCTCGATGGGAGTTCGTTGCCCGGCCGGCGTGTCACCGGGATGCCCGCGTGGTCGGCGACCGCGCCCGGCCCGTCAGCCCGAGCCGTCGCGTCGCGGCGGGCCGAGCTCCGGGTGCGAGTAGTCCGGGGCGCGCCCCTCGAACACCGTGGCGTCGTGGCGGCGGTAGAGCTTGCCGAACATCGTCATGTAGCGGGAGCGGAGCTGGCGCGTGGCGAGCGCTCGCTGGACGGGCGGGAGCCGCAGCACGATGCCCAGGAAGCGCCGCAGCAGGTCGTAGGTCCAGAGGTCGAAGTGGTCGAAGAGGACGTTCTGGAGCGTCCCCGTGTCGATGGCCATGAGGACGGTGCGCTCGAAGGTGTCCTTGGGCACGAACTTCGTCGTCGGCCTCCGCCCCAGGGCCAGCGCCCCCGAGGAGCAGAAGCGGACGCACACGCCGCAGCCGAGGCAGCGCTCGTCGTCGATGGCCACGACCCGTCCGACGGCGTCGATGAGGAGCGCGTCGGCGGGGCAGCGTCGCACGCAGCGGCCGCAGGCCGAACACGTGGCCGCGGTGCGGACGGCCACGAAGTTCGTGTGGATCCGGGGGTTGTAGCCCAGGCGCCGGTACGCGAGGAGCGCCTCGCAGCAGCACCGGCAGCAGTTGCAGATCCAGGTCACGCTCTCTTGCTGGTTCGAGCCGATCTGCACCAGCCCGTGCTGCATGGCGCGGGCGAGGACGGCCAGCCCCTCCGCGGAGGTGATCTCCCGGGCGATGCCGTGGGCCGCGAGGCTGCGCGCGGTGTCGTTGAAGGTCAGGCACACGTCCTGCGGCGCGTCGCAGGCCCGGCCCAGGTGCTCCATCTTGTGGCGGCAGTAGCAGCGCCCCACGGTGACGAAGCTCGCGGAGGTGACGGCGTGGGAGGCCCGCTCGTAGTCCAGGACGCAGGACTGGTCCTCCGGCCGGATCTGGTCCTCCTGCACGAAGGTCCGCTCGATGGGCGGGTCGATGCCGAAGATCGCGCGGACGAACGCGTCCTCCTCGTTGATGTACCGGTGGAAGAGCTCGCTCAGGAGGGCGGTGTCGAAGCGACCGTCGGTGCGCATCAGGGAGAACTCGAAGAACCCTGCCATCGGTGGCGCCAGCGCGTAGGTGCGGGTGTCCCCCTTGGAGAAGTCGACGATGATCCCCTTGTCGGCGAGCCCGTCGAGGAGGACCCGGGCCTCCGCCTCGGGGAGCTTCCAGAGGGCCGCGGCCTTGGCGAGGGAGAAGAAGGTGATGGGCAGGACCGCCACGAGGGAGGCTTCCCGCTCGGAGAAGAGGTGGGCGAGGATCGCGAAGAGGGCGTCGGACGCGGGAGCCCCTTGCGGCGCCAGGTCCAGCCGCCGCTGCAGGTCGAGGTAGCTCCGGGGGGTGTGGTGAGCCATCGGCACGTCCAGGATAGGGGACGCGCCGTGGCCGCGCAAGCGCCGGGCTGGCGCTCGGATGCCGCGGTGCTACACTGGGTCCGTGGGCGATCGAGCCCCCGACGCCGGAGCGCGAGACCGATCCCCCATGCCCGAGCCGCCCAGCGACGCCGACCCGACCCTCTCCCGCTGGCCAGCACCCGCGCCGAGCCGGTCCCCGAGTTCTCCAGCGCGGCCCGAGCTCGCCCCGCCCATGCCGGACGACGTCGGGCCACGGCCAATCCCGGATTCTGCCGATCCCCGGGCCAGGAGAGAAGATATTCACATCTATATCGTTGGAGGAGGCCTTGCTGGTCTGGCAAGCGCCGTCTATCTCATCAGAGATGGCGGGATTGCTGGAGAAAAGATCACTATTTTTGAGGAATTAGACCATCTAGGTGGAAGCCTGGACGGTTTTGCGAGCAAGAGGCCGAACAGCTTTTTCATGCGTGGCTTCAGGATGCTCGAGGACCACGTCTATTCTGCACTCTTCGATCTGATGCAATCGATCCCCCTGCCTGATGATCCTGATAAGAGTCTATATGATGATTTCATCGATTTCAATCGGGAAGTCCAGACTTGCTCTCAATCGAGACTCATCGAAAACGGACGACCCGTGGATGCGCGGCCACTCCGACTTCATTTCATGGATCGGATCAGGCTTTTGAAGCTGCTTCTGCTCCAGGAGAACCAGATCGAGCAGCTCGAGATCGCCGACTACTTCTCATCCGGCTTCTTTTTCAGTAATTTCTGGTACGAATTTGCGACGACATTTTCCTTCCAGCCCTGGCATTCCCTCGAGGAGTTCAAGCGGTACGTCCTCCGGTTCATCCAGGACGCTCCCGTCCTCGACACACAGACCTGCATCCGGAGCACGCGCTTCAACCAGTACGAGTCGATCGTCTTGCCGATTCAGACCTGGCTGCTGGAGCGTGGGGTGGTGCTCCAGGAGCGCTGCGTGGTCACCGCGGTGGAGCTGGACGCGGCGGATGGGGGGAAGGTCGGCATCGGCCGGCTGTCGGTGGAGTCGCCGGACGGTGCGTGGACCGTCCCGGTGTCGCCGGACGACCTCGTCCTGTTGACCCTCGGGTCCATGACCGCGGAGCACGCCAACGGCTCGCTGGACGAGCCCCCGCGGTCCGTCCCGGGCCAGGGCGCGGCCTCGTGGAGGCTCTGGGAGCAGCTCGCCCGCGTCAGCCCGGAGTTCGGCCGGCCGGCCATGTTCAACGCCGCGGTCGAGCGGACGAAGTGGGTCTCGTTCACCGCGACCTTCACGGATCCGCTCTTCTTCCGCAGGATCGAGGAGATCACCCGGAAGCGGGCCGGCACCGAGGGGCCCGTCACCATCAAGGACTCGAGCTGGTTGATCTCCTTCGGTCTGCCGAATCAGCCGCACTTCCTCGGTCAGCCGGCGGACCTGACCGTGTTCTGGGGGTACGGGCTACGCCCGGATGCGGTCGGTGACTTCGTCCCCAAGCGGATGGTCGACTGCTCCGGCAGGGAGGTCCTCACCGAGCTGATCCGCCACCTGCGACTGGATGCCGACCAGGAAGCGATCCTGCGGGCAGCAGACTGTATCCCCTGCCTGCTGCCCTTCATCACGAGCCAGTTCATGCCCCGGAAGGCCGGAGACCGGCCCCTGGTCGTGCCCGGCTGCGCCAGGAACTTCGCCCTGATCGGCCAATACTGCGAAATCCCGAAGGATATCGTCTTCACGCTGGAGTACTCCGTGAGGAGCGCGCAGCTCGCGGTCTACCAGTTGCTGGGGCTGACGAAGGAGCCGACCAGGATCTACCAGGGGCAGCGGGATCCGCTGGTGGTCTGGAACACGATCCGCACCGCGTTCCGGTGACGCGCGCGGTCGGGCGGGGCGGGGCCGCAGCGAGGACGACCGGTCGCGCTCGGGGTGGGATGCAGCCTGCGCACCGACGGGAGAGGTGTGCCGGCGCGGAGGCCGGCACCCACCAGGACGACCGGCACCCACCAGGACGGCCGACGCGCTGGCTCAGGGGGCCGGGGCGGCTGCCGGGGTCGGCGGGGGCGGTGGAGCCGGTCGGGGGGGTGGTGTAGGGTCCGGCGGGGGCGGGACCGCGGGCAGGCTCAGCCGCTGGGCCAGGCTCGCGTTGTGCTGGCGGACCAGCTCCTGGCGGGTGGCCTGGTCGAGCTGGGGGCCGGTGCCGGCCTGGGTCGCGATGCCCGTGAGGACCGCGCCGACGACCAGCAGGGAGGCCCCCGAGAGGATCAAGCCGGTGCGTAGGCCCTGGCGGTCCTCCCGGAGCTGGACCGCCTCGTAGTAGCGATCCGCATACAGGTCGCTGTCGTACAGCCCGGCGCAGGGGGCGTACTGGCAGCCGGTCGGGCTCGGGGTCTCGGGGATCACCACTCCGAGTCCCCCGCCGAGGAGGCCGAGGCCCAGCGCGGCCGCGGCACCGGCGCCCACCAGCCAGCGGCGCTGGACGACCGTGCGGCGGGCGAGGATGCGCTCTGCCAGCTCTTGCCGCTCACCGAGCTCTGCGAGCTCCACCTCGTCGACCACCCGGCCGGCCGGGCTGCCTTGCCGCACCTCGCCGGGGTGGAGGTCCTGCGTGGCGCCCAGCAGCAGCTCCGCTCCCCGGTAGCGACGCAGGGACAGCTCGAGCTCCTCCGGAGAAGGCGCTGTTTCGGCCGGTGGTGCGCTCGCCGCCGGCGCGGCGGGGGCGGCCGGCGGTGGGGTGGTGGGGGACGCCGCGGCCGGGGGCGTGACCGGCACCAGCGCGGGGGGCGCCGCGACCGGTGGCGCGACGGGCGCCAGCGGCTGGCTGGCCGGCGGGGGCTCCTGGTTCTTGGCGACGGGATCGTCCGCCTGGGCCCCGGGCACCTGGGCGTGGGCGGTCCCGCCGAGACCCAGCAGATAGAACGAGACTCCGCACGCCCAGGCTGCCGCCGCGGTGGAGCGCATCAGAACCGTACCTCCAGCCCGGGCGCCAGCGCGGCCGGATCGCCGAGGGGCTGGGTCAGGGTCACCGATCCCGCGGTCCCGGTGACGACCAGGGTGCCGCGTCCCCTCCCCTCCTCGTCGACGACCTCCCCCAGCTCGCCCACGCAGCGAACCGACCCACCTGTCAGGCTGACCACCCCCGGGCCGATGGCCACGATGCGATACACCGGCGCCGGGCTGACCGGCGGCGCCGGGATGGTCGTCGCCTCGGCCGGGGGCGGGCAGGCGGTCTCGCCCGGCCCGACGCGGACCCCGCCGACGACCGCGAGCCGGCCGGTGGCCGGGTCGTAGCGCGACAGCGCGCCCGCGTCGGCCTGGCAGCCGAGCGCGTCGAGGACGCGGGGATGGCTGCCGCAGGGCGCGCAGCCCCCGAAGGTGCAGTCGAAGCTGTCCAGGTCCTCGCTGTTGCACGAGGAGGGGATCGGCAGGATCTCCCGGGTGAGGGCGCCTGACCGGTCCTCCCCGCGCAGCCGGTCGCCGAGCTGGAAGGACGCGACGAAGCGCGCCCCCGAGACGAGCACCGTCA